>NZ_FNCU01000117.1:0-1008 GCF_900099855.1 Bradyrhizobium sp. Rc2d
TTGAGCGACCACGTGCCGCTGAACAAAGCAGTCAATCTCAGGAAATGGTTAGACGCAAGTTCTTCTCAATTCTAGCACCTAAATTGGGTGAGAATGCGACTACCCACGCATGGAATATGATCCATGAGATCGAAAAGCATAGTGCTAACGAGCTAGTGAGTATTGTCGTCCCTTAGAACAATGAGGGCTTTTGGCCACAGTCCCTGACTTAGCGCCTGGATTCGAACCGATAGTGTATCGACGCGAACTGGACAATGGCAGTGGAATTGACCTGAGCGGCGCATTGAACTTCCTCCGAATGAGTGGACACCTGTAGTAGGCTCAGCAAGCCAGGAGGTGTCGAATGCCAGAACATCAACGTAGGTCGCTCACCGAGGACTACAAACGCCAGGCCGATCACCGGCTCGCGCCACCCATCCGAGATATCGGAGCCATGGCCGGGCAATGTCGATCAGTCTCCGTCCGGTCGTGCTTCCCTGATGAATGAGGTGCGCTGCCGCGTATGCATCGGAGCTAAGCCGCGGACAATGTATTAGGGATTCCATCGCTTGAGGAGTTCGGGGTCTTCCTTGTGTATTCTGATGAGTTCTATCAGGTTTTCGATGCCGAAGTCGGTGAACGCCATGACGCCGTCTTCACCTATGCCGTAAACCCAGATGACGCCGTCCTCCGTTTCCATTCCGTTTGCGACATCCCAGAGCCAGTCCTCGTCCTCTCCGAGGTCCTTGGCGACGCGATCGATGGTGAAGACGGCATGAACTTTGTTGACGTGTAAGCGCTCAGCCAATACCCTGGCTCCGGGGTTGGATTAGATGTGCGAAGAAGCCTCCGGCTTGAACGGAGGTTTAGGATGGGCTTGGACGGCAAAAAAGACGCCCATTTGGACAGCTCAACAGTTGGGTCTGGAGCAGTCAGCCGGCTTGAAGTGCTTGAGGGACCGTCCGGGCGTCGTGTGCGTTCAGATGCCGAGTGGGCTCGGATCGTCGGCGAAAGTCTGCTGCCCGGCGC
>NZ_FNCU01000115.1:0-1212 GCF_900099855.1 Bradyrhizobium sp. Rc2d
TGCCGTCCAAACCCATCCCAAACCTCCGTTCAAGCCGGAGGCTTCTTCGCACATCTAATCCAATCCCGAAGCCAGGGTATTGGCTGAGCGCTTACGGCCAATCAGACGGTCGGCGCGTTTGAGTCCGGTCGCCGCGCAATCAGGACAGTGGCGATACACTCCCTTAGCTGGCCTGCATCTGCCTCGCGGCGTCATCCGGGAAGATCTGATCGGTTTGACGGCGCATGATGTCGTAGCATTCGCAGGACGCTTGCTCGAGACGCCCCCTATCGATTTCGATCAAGCCCCGCCGATCTGATCTGATGGCACCCGAGGCGCGGAGTTTGGCAATCTCCAGTGTCACGGTCGTTCGTCGCACCCCGAGCAACTGCGAAAGCGTCTCCTGAGTTAATGATAGGATGTTGCCTTCCGTCCGATCGTGCAGGTGAAGCAGCCACCGGGCCATACGGGCCTCGACGGGGTGCAGCCCATTGCAGGCTGCGACGTGCTGGAACTGCATGAGTATCGACCTCGTGTGCGCCTGGACCACATGTCTGATGGCGCTGCTCCCCATGTAGGCTGCTTGAAAACGCTCTACGGAGATTTGCGATGCGGTGCCGCTCACCCGCACGACCGCGGTCACGGACGACAGGGAGGGGTCTCCCCCCAGCACCGAGAGCGCACCGAGGGCTCCCTCGCGCCCGATCACGGCGGTTGCAATCGTTTCCCCGTTCGGCAGGCCGAGCATGAAGGAGATGGCGCCGCTATGGGGAAAGTAAACACGGTCGCGTCGATCTCCCGATCGCGCTGCCACGGCATCCTGTTCAAGCGATACCTTCTGGAGATGCGGCGCGAGTAATGCGAGGTCTTCCGACGGCAATGCAGCTAGGAGACGATTACCGACGCGGGCAGGGCGCTCCATCATAGGAGCCCCCGAGCGCATACTAACTCAACTTTCATCGTGCTGATTGGAACACCATACGGGTCGAAATCGAGGAGGTTCCCGCGATAACCGACCGACGGGGTCCTTGCTGTGCAATCCGTCTAAGGCCGCCTTGTCAAGTAAAAAATTTAAGCAAGTACCCCCAATTCGTCACCCGGTGTGGATCGAATTGGGAGTCGGCTTTTGATGCTGTGGACGGCTCCTCCACCGGCACGAGAGTGCCAAGGTATGGGCGCCGTTTTTGAGGCTCCCACGATTCGGAGGAGCAGCCTATGCAGTCAATTTCGACG
>NZ_FNCU01000114.1:0-1223 GCF_900099855.1 Bradyrhizobium sp. Rc2d
AACTTCTTCACGGCCCAGTCGCTCGACAACCGCGCCAGCGACATCAACAATCTGCTCGATGGCATCGCCAACGGCGTGCAGGTGCTGCAGGCTGCCAACACCGGCATCACCTCGCTGCAGAAGCTGATCGACTCTGCGAAGTCGATCGCCAACCAGGCGCTGCAGACGACGGTCGGTTACTCCACCAAGTCCAACGTCTCGACCACGATCTCGGGTGCGACGGCTTCGGATCTGCGCGGCACGACCAGCTACACCAGCGCGGATGCGCTGAGCAACGTGCTCTACAGCGGTGCGGCCGGCGGTACGACCGCTGCAGCCTCCGGTACCAAGCTCGGCGGCGTCCAGGGGACGAACACTGGAACCGTCATCAACGCTGCGACGACCGGTGCGAGCCTGCTGAACGGCACGGCGACCGCTGGCGACGCCAACGCCGGCGTTGCTGCGGGCGACACGCTCACCGTCAACGGCAAGACCATCACCTTTGCTGCCGGTGACATTCCCACGACGACTCCGGCCGGCCAGACCCAGGTTGCTGCCACCGGTATCACGACCGGCAACGTCTACACGGACAACACCACCGGCAACGTGACGGTTTATCTCGGCTCGGCCACGAAGGCTGCGGTGGGTGATGTCCTGACCGCGATCGACCTCGCCAGCGGCGTGCAGAGCAACGTTGCCGGCACCCTGACGGTCAACAGCAGCCAGACCATCTCGTCGGTCAACGGCAGCGGCGCGCTCGTCCTGAAGAGCACGACCGGTTCCGACCTGAGCGTGACCGGCAAGGCCGACATCCTGAACAAGCTTGGCCTGACCACCGCGACCGGCGCCGGCAGCGTGACTGCCACGGCGAGCCGCACCACGAGCTCGGCGACCCTGTCGTCGTTCATCTCGTCGGGTTCGACCCTGAACGTCGATGGCCATGTCATCACCTTCAAGGACGGTCCGACGCCTTCGGCGGCTTCGCTGGCCTCCACCCAGGGCGTGTCCGGTAACGTCGTCACCGACGGCAACGGCAACTCGACGGTCTACCTGCAGAGCTCGACGATCGCCGACGTTCTGAAGGCGGTCGACTTCGCCACGGGCGTACAGACCTTCACACTCAACGGCAGCGGCGGCGGTACGCTTGCGACCGCTTCAGGCCAGACCAACTCGTCGATCAACGCCTCCGGCCAGCTCAAGATCTCGACCGGCGTCAACGCCGATCTGTCGATCACCGGCACCGG
>NZ_FNCU01000113.1:0-1447 GCF_900099855.1 Bradyrhizobium sp. Rc2d
GGATCTGCGGCTACATGCAGCGGGCGCTGGAGCAGCTGGCAGAGGCGCTGGAGCATGCGCCGAGCACGCCGGTGCGCGAGCTGGACATCCTGCCACCTGACGAGCGGGCGTATCTGTTGGAGGAGCTGAACCGGACGGCGGTGACGTATCCTGAGCAGCAGTGCATCAATGAGCTGTTCGAGGCGCAGGTGCGCCAGGCGCCGGATGCGGTGGCGGTGGTCTATCAGGACCAGCGCGTCAGCTATGGCGAGCTCAATGCGCGCGCCAACCGCCTGGCCCATCATCTGATTGCAATTGGGGTGAAGCCGGACCAGCCGGTGGCGATCTGCGTTGCGCGCAGCATGGCGATGGTGGTCGGGCTGCTGGCGATCCTCAAGGCGGGGGGCGCCTATCTGCCGCTGGATCCGGCCTATCCGCCGGCGCGGCTGCACCAGGTGCTGGAGGATGCGGCGCCCCACCTGTTGCTGGCCGATGCGGCGGGACGATCGGCGCTGGGCGATGATGCGCTACGCGATCGGACGGTCGTGGACCTGGCGGCAGCGACGCCGGAATGGGCCAATCTGCCGGCGTCGGATCCGGACCCGCGTGCGCTCGGCCTGACCTCGCGCCATCTCGCCTATGTGATCTACACCTCCGGGTCCACCGGAACGCCCAAGGGGGCACAGAATGAGCATCGGGCTATCGTCAATCGCTTGATTTGGATGCAAAACGCCTATGGTCTCAAGGCAACTGATGTCGTGTTGCAGAAGACGCCATTTGGCTTCGATGTCTCGGCCTGGGAGTTCTTCTGGACCTTGCTTGAAGGGGCGACCCTGGTGCTGGCGCCTCCGGATGCGCACAGAGATCCCGCTGCATTGGTCGACTTGATCATCGGCGAGCGCATCACGACGGTTCACTTCGTGCCATCCATGCTGGTCAGTTTTATGGATGCGAAGAGTGTTGACCGCTGCACGTCGCTGCGGCGTGTTTTATGCAGCGGCGAGGCGCTTCCTGCCGCCAGTGTGCATAAGGTTCGGCGCCTCTTGCCTTGGACGGGCCTGCACAATCTGTACGGTCCGACCGAAGCTGCGATCGACGTGACAGCGTGGAGTTGTCCGGATGAGTTTGATGGCGCCATTGTCCCGATCGGCCGTCCGATCGCGAACACGCGGGTGTACCTGCTTGACGGTCACCGTGCGCCGGTTCCGTTTGGCGCGGTCGGGGAGCTCTACATTGGCGGGGCGGGGGTGGCGCGCGGCTATCTGAACCGTCCGGAGCTGACGGCGGAGCGGTTCATCGCCAGTCCCTTTGTCGAGGGCGATCGGCTGTACCGGAGCGGCGACCTTGCACGTTATCTGCCGGACGGCAATCTTGAGTTTTTGGGCCGCAACGACGACCAGGTGAAGATCCGCGGCTTCCGCATCGAGCCCGGCGAGATTGCGGCGCGGCTTTGCGAGCACCCGTTCGT
>NZ_FNCU01000112.1:0-1630 GCF_900099855.1 Bradyrhizobium sp. Rc2d
CTTTAACGATCGGGGGCTTCACATGCGCGCGATCAGATTGGAATGCTGCGCGGCATCAGATTGGAATAGCTGCGCGCGATCATCGGAATCCGCAGGCTTGCCTATTGAACTTGGATAGTTTTCGGCGGTGAGGATCGCTTTGTCAGCGACAGCATCAATCGGCAGCTCTTTTGCCGGAATTGGGAGTACGAGTTTCAGAAGTCCCTGGGCTGGCGTGATGGAGGGGGATTCTGTCATGTTCAGATATTGCGATTGGATTCTGAGGACAGAGCGCGTCCAAGTCCGATGGACTGGGAAGGATCGGCAAAAATTCGATCGCGCGTCTTTCTATGCCGATGCCATCACTTTCAGGGGGCGAAACCCGCCGCGAACCAGATGATCGCTCGCTGCCGCAAGCACATTTCCCACATCAGCTGGCAATCCGGCTTTTTGCAACCCCGGTTGAACAGCGACGAATTCGAACTCGATTTGCGCGGCGGCCGCGTTTGAGAGAAGGTCTTCAAAGCGCTCCAGATCACCACAAACAAACCGCGCGCTTCCCTTCCTGTTGCTGAATCGGCGCCTTACGCTTGCACGAACGCGTTGCTTAAGCGCCCAAATAACTGACTTTACGGCTTGGCCTGCTAGTTCGTAGACGTCTCCGACGCGGTGCCCCGCTGCGGCCCCTCCTGCACGCTTGCAATGATAAAAGCGGATGAGCAATCGATTCTCGATTTCTTCGACAGCGATAAAGTCGGCTATCTCTCCTGACCCATGATCTTAATAGACGACGGCATTCCCAGAGTTCGCGAGTTCGGCTTCTAGACATGCGTGAACGGAGATCATACCCCGCCGGCCATCACCGAACTCTCGACCGATATTCACATAGCGTCGAGCCCAATCGAAAGCTTCGATCATTTCGGGGTTGAACGGCGGCAGATCCGCAGCGGCCATAGGCTCGGTCCGTCAACTAATGAGAGATCCGCCGTATAGAAGACGGGTATTTCTCCGTTGAGAAAATCGATAAGCGGCGTCTTTTCATGCTCACGCAGGATAACTGCTTCGACCTGCCCTTGCTCCAGCGGTTCGAAATCGCGATCCGTATCGAAAGAGAACGTCGCCCTGAATTCGAAGTCATCATTCCCGGAGAGAACAATGGCAACTGCTTGTTCGCTCGACGCGTCATCGTCGATCGCCAGGTCAAGATCAAGCAATTGCACGCTACGTTCCTCATCCCCAACGTGGTACCGCAAGATTGCCGGATGACGATAGACGGTGTCCGGCCATCCCACGGCCATAATGCCGTGCGGCAAGGCAACGATTTCTTCGCCAGCATCCAGAAGACGGCGTCGATGTAAACAGGATGCGCTGGGCTTGCTCGTAATGGTCCGAGTTGCCTCTTCCAGGTAGCGGCCGGGCTGTGATGTCCCTCGTCGACCAGCACTAGATTAAACACATCCAACGGAGGTTCGGGGACGTCTTCGTACGCGGGGCTAATGCTCTGAACAGTCCCAACGACCACATGATATTCGGCCAATCGCTCCCACCCCTCGGGAGTAAGCGTAGCTCTGCGGCCCTTTTGATTGACGCTTGACGTCTATTTGAGCCGCGTGGCGCGACGCCGCGGCTTCCAAATTCCGGACAATGCGTT
>NZ_FNCU01000111.1:0-1630 GCF_900099855.1 Bradyrhizobium sp. Rc2d
AGCATGTCCTTGGTGACCTTCACGTCCTGGATCTCGTCGAAATATTCCTGCTCGCTCCGCACCTCGTAGGGGTAGCGCAGCAGCGTGCCGACCAGGCCCTTGTCCATGGGTTCGAGTGCGATGAGGTGCTCGCGGTTGGTCAGCACCACCCGCCCGATCGCAACCTTGTCCATCTCGCGGATTGTCTCGCGGATCACCGCGAAGGCGTCGTGGCCGACCTTGCCGTCCGGGCGGATGTAGTACGGCCGGATCAGGTAGCGCGGATCGATGTCGGTCCTGTCGACGAACTCGTCGATCTCGATGGTGCGCGTCGACTCCAGCGCGATCTCCTCGAGCTCCTCTTTGGAGACCTCGATGTACTGCCCTTTGTCGAGCTCATAGCCCTTGACGATATCCTCGTTGGGCACCTCGTCGCCGGTATCGGCATCGACCTTCAGGTACTTGATGCGATGGCCCGTCTGCCGGTTGAGCTGGTTGAAGCTGATCTTCTCGCTGTCGGATGTGGCTGGATAGAGCGCCACGGGACAGGTGACGAGGGAGAGCCTCAAGAAGCCCTTCCAATTAGCGCGCGGGGCCATGTGACGCAGAACTCCGTTGGGGCAGGCCTGGATTCAAGACGAACGGCAGGCGCCAGTTCCGACAGGCCGGCCTGCCAACCCCGATATTCATCCGACGTCCGCCGCCGCGGCATGGGAATTCGGGAAAGGATCTCTTGACTCTTCTGAACAAAACGGGAACATCATCGGATGAACGCCACCTCCGAGGCAGGCCGGGCCGGCGCCGACGATCTCGAGGCCGCCGCCGACCATGCGATCGCGGCCTGCGGCGGCGACGCGCGGGAAGCCGTGAAGGCCCTGATCGTCGCCAACGACTTCCTCGAGGCAAACTCGACGGGCTCCGGATGAAGGTATCGACGGGCTACGCCCGGGGACGGCTCCCAGGGGCGCGCGAGCAGAGGAGCGAACGGCTTCCAGCGTTGCTGGCACAGCGATGATATCGGGTTTGAGCAGAGCCACCATCTCCTCAATCGATGGTACGCGGTCCCGGAGGATGTCCGTTCGCCGAATGATATCGATGTTACGGCCTTGCTCGTAGCCGAAGTCCGAGAGCCCCTTAACGAAATTGCCGAACACCAAGTCTACCATGAATTGGGGAAACTTCACCCCTGGAGGCGCAGCTCCCGCCCATGCGATGAGCGGACGTTTTCGCACGAGCTGCGCCCTTGAGCCTCGACCAAACAATGTCGATCCTGCTGCGGCGCCAAAAACGCTGAGATATCCGAGGAACTCCCGCCGTCGCATGTGTCCCCCCTGTACGGGCCACGCTATTGGGTGGTGAGGTTAGCATCCTTGCAACGGTCTGTGCGGCAATTTAGCGAGCCTGTTGCCCCAAGCGGCAATTGCCGGAGGAATGATCGACATGGGTCACGAGCGTCGCCCTCTGCGATTGACGGTGGCCTGTCTAAGTCCGCTATACCCCGTTAGCGACCGAGCATGCCTGACGGTGCAATATGTCGCGACGGGCCATGTGTGGACGGCTCCGGGTTGGCAAGGAGAATCTTCACTTTGCGGCGTTGGTCGGAGCGGCCATGTGTTCGGCCTGTTTGCGCGGTTCACGTGACCGCTGGCCA
>NZ_FNCU01000105.1:0-4886 GCF_900099855.1 Bradyrhizobium sp. Rc2d
AAACGCTCCCAAAAGTAGCGGCCGAGATGGCACTCTCGGTCTTGGCCTATAATCTTACACGGGTCATGAACATCGTCGGGGCCAAGCCACTGATCACTGCGATCGCGGCCTGAGACAGGCGCGGTTCCTAGCTTCCGGACCGATGCCCTTTGAAGCCGTTTTTACACGGCCAAGACCCGTTCCGGACCTCGGCCGGATCGAAGTTCCGCAGCGCAGCACATCGTGATGTGCTATCGTTATCCTGGCGGACCGCCCCCCAGGCAGGCGTCGGTTCGCACAAGTTCGGGCGTGACCGCGCAATTCCCTTGGCGATGCGAGAGTTCTGCCTAGGTTTCGACCATGGACAGCATCCAGGCGAGTGAAACGGAAGCACTGTTCTCCGTATTGCGGCAGTCGGCCGACGGCGATGCGGTGACCGCCATCGAAGCGTTGGTCCGCGAAGCGCCGGACCGCGCGCTCAACCGGGTGAACGTTCTAGATTTCGCTGTCAAAAACCGGCTGGACGAGGAGCGGGTTATTGCGGCGTTCCTCCACGCGGCCCGCGTCGGCCTGTTCGATTTGTCCTGGAACGTCCTCTGCCCAGGGTGTGGCGGCGTGCTCGACGCCAACACCTCTCTCAAGACGGTCCGCACCGACGCTTACAGCTGTGCGCTTTGTGGCGCTGGCTACCAAGCTACCCTCGATGAAATGGTCGAGGTTTCCTTCACGGTGAACCCGCGCATTCGGCGGATCGCCGCACACGATCCCCACGCGCTATCGATGTGGGAATACCAGCGGCAGATCTTCTGGAGCACCGGCATCGATCTGCCCGACAATCTTGAGCAAATCATCAACGAGATTGTTATCGACTCGATCGAACTGCCGCCGGGTGAAAGAGCATCGCTGTCGCTGCAGCTGCCTGCAGAGTTTGTTATCGTATTCGATCCGGTTACGCATGCGGCGCAGTTCCTAGATGTCGAGGGCGAACCGATGCGAGACCGCCAGAATCTCACAGTCGTTTTCAACAAAGTCAGTGCCCCGAGCGCGACGCTTCACATGCGTCCTGGACCATTGAGGCTGGCGCTGGAAAACCGAGCCGATGTGCGCGTGCTGCCGGCGGTGTGGATCGCCGGCGAGGGGCTCCATAACCTGCTCGGCAAGCGCCGCCCCTTCCTCACGGCCAAGCGCCTGCTCACGAATCAGACGTTCCGGGACATCTATCGTACGGATACGCTCGATGTCGACCAGCGGCTGAAAATAACCAGCCTCACCTTTCTGTTTACGGATCTCAAGGGCTCGACCGAGCTCTATGAGAGGGTCGGCGATCTCGTTGCGTACGATCTGGTGCGAGCGCATTTCCGCATCCTCAACGAGATCATCGCCGCCGAAGCCGGTGCGGTGGTGAAGACCATCGGTGATGCGGTCATGGCCACGTTTCCTACCCCAGACCGCGCGATCGCGGCCGCGCTGCGCATGCGCGATGCGATGTCCAGCATCAAGCACGGCGATCGCGACTTGCTGCTCAAGATCGGAATCCACGAGGGACCATGCCTCGCGGTGATGGTGAACGATCGGCAAGACTATTTCGGTCAGACGGTGAACATCGCCTCGCGTGTTCAGGGCCTTGCCGCCTCGCGCTCGATTTTCGCGACCGGGGCGGTCGTCGAGCATCCCGGTTCCTCATCGATCCTCAGGACCAGCAGCCTCGAGCCTGTGCGGCAGCGCGCATCGCTGCGTGGTATCGCGGACGAGCTCGTGGTGTACGAGATCCCGTAGAAGGAACGTCCGGCCTGCCAGCGGCATTCGTCTCTCGGCTTTTGGCAGCCCCGGAAGACCCAGTCAGCGCCGCCAAAGGTCCGGTCCTAGGGCATGACCCGACCCGTCGCAGAAGTCCGCCTACCGCCGCCCTTGACCCCCTTTCGGACCTCTGGTGAGGTCCGGTATCGCGCCGCTATCAGGGCACGGCGGACCTCATACGCCCTGATCTGCGGCGCGGAGTTTAGAGTACACGCCCTAGATGATTTCCATGCCAGAATCGTTTCCTGGTACGACGAAATCCGGGTTTGCAGGTGACGCCGAAATACCGCGCTCAACGATGCCGGTGGCTATCAGCCACTCGTTTGCATTGCCGCTCGCAATAATCACAAGTGCATCCTGGTTTGGAAGCGCCTGCAATCGAGCTATCAGTTCCCGAACGGTCATCGCGATTTCTCCTTACGACAGGTCTCGCAAGCCCGTCGAAAGAAATCGTCGCCTCAGTCTCCATCCTATCGAGAAGAGTCCGCCATCCACCAAATCAAACGTTAGCGTGCAAGCTTGTTCTGAACGGCGGAAGCGGATCATCCCCGCTGAAACGTGTGCTCCGTTCCACCTCTTGCGCAAGCTTCAGCCAATCCTCGGCAAGGCGCAGCCACTCCTCCTTATCCAGAGGGTTTTCGGCCTTCTCTGCCAGCTCAAGGCACTCCTCAGCTTCCTTACGAAACCTCTCCGCGTCGGTTTGGGACAATGGGGTCATCGGCGGTTCCTCTCCATTGCATGGGGTGGAGGTTGTCGATTTGCGAACAGCGCCGGGCCATCCCGCGAAACGCGTCTTGCGATTTGCGGTTCCAAAGACGAACCTCGAACTATGACCGTTGCCGCGAAGCAGCATCTGTCCCGGTAGCACAGCCTTTTTTCGCCGCGGTAACGTGCGGCCTTGCTTTCGTCAGAACAGGCCGACGCTCAGGGCGTCGATCAGACCAACAACGTGTCTGAATGATGCGTCGGCGTCGATGCCCCAATTAGCGGCACGCTCTCGATTGCGCCGAACAGACCATGCGTCTCGCCGTCGATGCCGTCGGTGAAGTAGAGGGTGTTCGGGCTGCCGTCGTTGCCGCTGCCCCCGAAAGTCAGGGCCCAGAGACCGCCCGGCGTGTTTCCCGAACCGGCGGAGATCGGGATGGTGCCTTCGAGCTGGTGGTTCTGGGGGTTGAAAGCGTTGATTTCGCTGTGCAGGAAGCTGAAATTGCCCACCAGAAGGTCGCCGCTGAACTGGCCGAAATTGTCCGGAGCGATAGCGACGCCCCACGGAGCGGCGAGAGGGGTGTGAGGGCCGCCGAGCAGCACTCCATGCGGCTCGAGTTTGCCGCTCTCGCTGAAAATGGCCACCGCCCCGTCGCCTTCGTCGGCCACTATCTGCGCATCACGCCCGGAAGGCGCGTAGGTCACATACACTTCGCCGCCGATGTCCGTCGCATTGAAGGGGACGAGCCCCCGGGCCGCGATCTGGCCCGGGGTCTTGAACGCATGATCGCCTAGGTCGACCGGGTCGAAGCTACTGTTGAAGACGTCGATGGTCCCGGCGCTGGTGTTGGCGGCGTAGAGCATCGTGTGAGCCTCGTTGATTGCCAATCCGGTATAGACGGCGCCGGCGTCGTCACTTCGACGGACGCGGTTGTCCCGAGGCCGGGGTTCCAGCCGGAGATCGTCCCGTTGAGATCGGCGAAGATGAAGCGGGCGCTCGCGTCGTCGTCTAGGATGAAAGACGAGGCGTTCGTATTGGAGACCTGTCCCGTGGGGCCCTGGGGTCCGGTCGCGGTGGTTGGGATGCTCACAGTGAGAACCGCGGGAGAGACATCGGTGCTGTCGGTCACCGGGTAAACGGTGGCCAAATTGGTGTGCTGGTCCGAGATCCAGAAGGGGCTGCCGGGGAGAAACGAAACGCCCCAAGGGTTCACCAAATTCGGATCGGTTACCGCGGCGAGTCCGGGGATGTCCGAGACCAGATTCGTCTGAACATAGATGGCCGCATCGGCGGCGTCGGCGGGCGTCGGGTCAGATTGGAACGGCGCTTTCATGATTGTTCCTCCATGAGGCAACGACTGACTGAGAGGTCGAGCAGCTGTCTTTCATCCGAGAACATTGGAAACCATGCCGCCTGGCGGATTCAGGCGGAAGCGATGAAGTCGTCAGCTCCAAGCAAAGGACTTCGATGCTTGATTGCAGAGGTAAAATGATGGGCGGCAATCACCGGCCAAGTGCCCCGAAGGTTGCTATTGTTCGCCCTGTATTTCCACAGGAGCCATTTGCAGCGAGCCGACCTGCGGTCCACGCAGCCACCAATTAGTGGCTCGTCAGTATTGAAGTAACTGATTAATGTTATCGCTGCCGTCACCGCAGTAACAGCAGCATGTATGTCCCAATCATAGTGTGCTCGATCCGGTATCAAGAAGTGGGCAACGCTCGTGGCAGTTTACCATTTGAACGTTGCTAACGCAGCGAAAGCGATAGCCGCTCGCAGCATTCAATGCGTTCGAGGAACGCTCGCGGGAAATCATTGGGCAGGTCGCGGGCGTAATGTCGCCTGTTGGCCCGCTTCCGACTTTCGCTCAGGACGCCGCGAATGTCGGCTCCCGAGACACAAGCAGAACTAATTTGAGCCGGGCGACAAAGGCAGCTACTGGACCCATACCGGAAATGCCGAACTTGCATACTGAGACCGGGATCAAGCCCTATTTTCTACACCTCGTTTTTTTGAAAGCGGACAGGCAAGTAGGGGCATCCGGATCGCTCCGCAGGGATATTAGCTGCTAAGGCCAGAGCGGACATCAACGTTCCGTAATTCTGATTTGCGCGCAGCGACAGATCACTTCCGCCGTAACCTACAAGGCCATCGATCTCACGCGGACGTAGGAACCGGGCGCGTTTTCGATAATCGGCAACCCACCGCTGCCGGGTTCGCGAGCCGGAACGCGGCCTTCGTCAAATTGGGTTACCCATTCGTCCCAAAGCGGCCACCACGACCGTTGACGAGGCGCAGCGTCGACGAACCATTCGTCTGGACTGGGCGGCAAATCGTCGTTCACCCAATGCCCGTATTTGGTGCCTGGTGGGCTGATGACGCCAGCCATATGGCCAGCATCGGATAA
>NZ_FNCU01000106.1:0-4189 GCF_900099855.1 Bradyrhizobium sp. Rc2d
CTGATCGGACGAGTGGCTTACCCCATCCACGCGTGCATCGCATGGTCGGTCCCGACGAATCCTTTGGCTTGGCCTCCCAGCAATTGCTTTGAGCCTGGCTGCTGTCCGTCGCGTTCTGCAGTGGCGTTACCCTGTCTTGCCAACATGATCCACGAACGGTTGATGTCGGATAATGGCCCCGTGGCCGCTCAATCGGACGCAGCGATGTCTGCCTCTGGGAGATGAGCCGACCGTCTCCGGTAAGCTCCCGAGGGCGGCCTTTGACCCCTAGCGGACTTTCGGATGCCGATCATACTGGTGTACTAGCGCCTCTTATGATCAGATCGCTCCCGGATCGCGAGGCGTCAAATGAGGCGGCGGGATTTTTTAGGCTTCTTGGGAATGGCGGCCATATCGCCACGCGAGGCATTTGCTCAACAGCGCGTTCCGGTCGTGGGGTTCGTCGGATTTGCCACGCCGGAAATCGACAACGCGACGCTCGTTCCCTTCCGGAAGGCGATGGCCGAGCTCGGCTATGTCGAGGGTCGCAACATCGTCATTGAGGCCCGCTCGACAGCCGGCGATGTTTCGCGCGGTCTGGCATTGATCGACGACTTGGTGGCCAAACAAGTAGATGTACTGCTTTCGCCAGGCCCAGCCGCAGCTCGCGCTATCGTAAGGAAGACCAATATTCCTGTTGTCGCCGTGGCGTTGCCTGCAGTGCAAAGCGACCCTGAATTGTTTCAGAGCCTCGCCCGGCCCGGCGGCAGTCTCACTGGCTTCGCTGCGTTCGGCGAGGAGATGTCGGCCAAGCGCATCGAAATGATCCGGGAGATCTTGCCCACGCTGAAGAAGATCGGCGTTTTGAACAACGCCACGGACCCAACCTTTAGCGCCTGGGGAGCGCAAACCACCGAGGAAGCACGACGAGCGGGGGTAGAGCCGGTGCGCCTCGGACTCACAACCGCGTCGTCGGCAGCGGTTGCCGAGCAATTCAATGTGCTTGCGGGCGCGGGCGGCAACGCCGTGATCGTCATTCGCGACTACATGACCGCCGCAATGCAGAACGAGATTTGTCGTATCGGTATCGACATGAAGATCGCTGTCATCGGCCAGCAGAGGGAGTTCGCGCACGCCGGCGCTCTGCTCAGCTATGGCGCCGATATTGGCGACCTCTTTCGTCGCGCTGCGGGTTATGTCGATCTGATTCTGAAGGGGCAAAAGCCCGCAAATATGCCGATCCAGCTACCAACCAAATTCGAGCTAGCCGTAAATCTCAAGACTGCGCGTACGCTTGGGCTGACGATCCCGCCCACCATACTCGTCCTGACGGACGACGTCATCGAGTGAGGCGTCGCGTTGAAATGTCCGCTGGTGGCCCTAAGCCGTCCAATCGCACGACAATTCGAGCGTCGGCTGTTAGACGGACACCGGAAGTGGCAATCCGCGGACACTAGGGCAGAGTTTGACCCACAAGAGACGTCAACCGGATCGCGAGATGGAAACGGGGTGCGTTGATTTTTCTGGGTACTACGAAAGGCAAAACTGCACAGCGCCACGTATATGGCCGATTGGATGGAACCCTTCGCCCGGACGATCGACGCGGCAAAGAAGTACGTCATGTCGAGAGGATCGCGAGATGACAGAACGAATTTCGTTGGAGGGAAAGGTCGCGGTTGTGACTGGCGCAGGTCGCGGGCTTGGGCGGGCATACGTCGAACTTCTCGCCGAGCGCGGCGCCCGGGTCGTTGTGAACGACCTGGGGACCCACGTATCGGGGTTCGGGAAGGATTGCACGATCGCGGAACAGGTGGCCGATTTCATTCGATCCCGTGGAGGCGAGGCAATCGCGAATGACAGCGATGTTTCCACCCCTGAGTGACCTGATCGCGACGACCATCGAGCATTTCGGGAGAATAGACCTCCTCGTGAACAACGCTGGTATCTGCGGAAGCCAGCTATTCGAGGCCGCCACCCTTGACGATTTCGATCACTATTGGCGGGTGCACCTCGGCGGGCCGGTTAACACGGTGAAGGCTGCCTGGCCGTATATGGTCGCACAGCGCTACGGGAAGATCATCCTTACGACGTCAGTCAGCGGCCTGTTTGGAATACGGGGCCAAGCCACCTACGCTGCGGCCAAGTGCGCCGTAGTTGGATTGATGCGCATTCTTGCAATTGAAGGTGCTGAGTATGGGATTCTCGTGAACACCATTTCGCCAGCCGGGTACACGAGGATGCACCCGGCGGCGGTTGCGGATCCCGCTTGGCTGAAGCAGAGCGAAGCCACAATGCCGGTTGCGGCTGTTGCGCCAGCGATGGTCTGGCTTGCAAGCGATAGTTGTTCGGAGACGAACAGGATTTACAACGTGGAAGCTGGAGTAATCCAACGTATCGCTATCGTCATGGGACCTGGCTTCTACGATCCACATCTGACACCCGAGAGCATCGCCGAGAACTACGTAAAGGTCGAATCGATCGAGGGCTTCTTCGAGCCGGGTCCGTTCGAGCCCGGGTAATCGAACTGCTCGTCGAAGCCCGGCAGACCTGCCGACGATCAGATCGGTCAAATTCGAGTTTGTCATAACCTCAAGACCGCGAAAGTGCCCGGGCTTGAAATATCACCAACGGTGTCGGCCCGCGCCGACGAGATCATCGGGTGACGATCCTGCCCATACCGGAGTTGGCAGCCGCGTTCGACAGTCTAATGAGTCCGGAGTCCGGAAGTGGCCGATACTGTTGAAAAAGTCGAAAATAGTACCAGCGCAAAAATCTTGCTGAAATCAGCTCAGGGCGAACTCCGAAAGAAAAGCCTTCACGGCAAAGCTAGGAAGACCGCAGAGCGATCCAGTGTAGATTGACGTGGTCCCCCGTGTCTAACGGCGTCGACCGCACCGGTAGCACCTTAGAAAATAGGCGTGCGCGCCACATGGGACTTTTTCAACGGAATCGACCCTTAGCGACGGTTTGCGCGACGCCTGAATATTTCCGAAGTTGAGGGTAGTCCGCACTTTGGCTGCTAACGGCGCTAAACCGGACGCCACGCGGATAGCCCAATTCGGTCGAAAATGACCCCTAGCCGCTTCGAGCGGCCCTGAGGGGATCTTGGTGGTTGGGCGGGGTCAGGCAGTGTGGCATAATCCACGACGTGGACCCGTTAAGTCCATTGCTTCTTTGTCAAAGGAGAATCGCCATGTCCACGTACATGCTTCTCTGCAATTTCACCGACCATCAAGGACATGCCGCAGCGTCGAGCGGCCGCCAGGGAGTTGGGCAAAAAGTTTGGCGTTGACATCAAGGCCGGCTATCTCGCGATGGGAACATATGACCTCATCATCCACGCCGAGGCCACCGACGATGAGGCCATGGCCAAGTTTCTCTTGTCGCTGGTCGCCATCGGTAACGTACGAACGACTTCGGTCAAGGTGTTCGCGGAAGCGGACGTTGACAAGATCATCGCGGGACTTGCGTAAGCTAACGCAAATCAAAACGAAGGTCAGTTGTTGGCACATAACGTCGGCCAGCGCAGCGACATGTCTGAAGTTGACGACAGATCGGAAATAACAAGCCGACCTTCAAAACAACGCTAATGACCCGGAATGGACATTGGGTCGCAGCCGCGAAGGCTCGTTGGTACAGCCGTTCTGCTCTGTTTGGAAACAGGCATCTGATAAATTTGGCCGACGCCATCGACTGGGAGACGGCATGATGACAGCTGCGTCGGAAGTCAAATCTGCGGGCGCGAACATTCAGGCAAGCACGATCAGCACCATTGTGCTCGGCTTTGCAGCCGATCCAATGGCCCGTTGGGTTTGGTCCGACTCATCCGAATATCTCAGGATTATGCCTGAGTTCGTTAACGCATTTGGCGGACGGGCATTCGAGCATGGCACGGCTTACATCACGGAAGGGGCTCGCGCGGCCGCCCTGTGGCTGCCGCCCGGCGTCGAGCCTGATGAAGCGGCCATGGGCGCAATCATGGCGCAGTCCCTGCGTCCGGAAATCGCCGACGATATTCCACACCTGCTCCAGGGAATGGCCGAACATCATCCCCACGAGCCACATTGGTATCTGCCCCTCATTGCCGCCGATCCGAACTGGATCGGCCAAGGCCTCGGCACATTGCTGATGAAACACGCTCTTCGGCGATGTGACGAGGAGGGCATCGCCGCCTACCTTGAAAGTTCGAATCCGCGAAACATTTCCCTTT
>NZ_FNCU01000103.1:0-6653 GCF_900099855.1 Bradyrhizobium sp. Rc2d
ACAGACCTTACGCAGCCCCAGGCTGTTGTCCTTGCGGAAGTCCGCGATGGTCTTGTGATCGGGAGCAAGCCGACCCAGCAGCCACATCACCTCGATGTTGCGTCCGGCCTCTCGTTCCAGCCGCCGGCTTGATTGCACCCGGTTCAGATAGCCGTAGATGTAAAGCTTCAGGAGAACCGAGGGGTGATACGACGGCCGGCCAGTCGCCGCCGGCGCAACTCCAGCGAAGCACATCTCGGCCAGATCGAGCGCATCGACAAACTCGTCGATCGCGCGAACAGCGTTGTTCTCGTCAATGAAATCATCGAGGCATTCAGGCAGCAGCGTCCGTTGCCCACGATCCGCCCCCTCAACGAAGCGCCTCATCAATTCCCCCTCAGAATCACGGGAGAATCATAACAGCGGGACTGTGTTTTCACACAGCCAGGGTCATTCGCGTTGATTTGGGCGCGACTCGGGCCATCTCCGGTCGACCTCCAACAGCGGACGCTAGGTCAAGGATCGGGATTGCCGCGCAGGGCGCCATGACCTGAGTCACGCATTGCATAACAACGCTCGATCACGTCGTCGGCGCAGCGGACGGGTTGAAGCTCACTGCTGTACGGTCATGAGTTCGAGCACTCCGTCGGGGTCGCGAAAATAGACGCCGCGGCCGCCGTTCCAGTCGTTGAGCTTACCGTCATCGAGGCTCCGCGGTCCGCTGCCATAGGCGAGCTTCGCCTCGCGAATGCGGCCCAAGATGGCATCGAACTCGGCATCGCTGACGTGGAAGGCGTAGTGGTGGCTCTCGAACTCCTCCTCATCGTCGAAAAGGAGCGTGAGCGTATCGTTAATGCGTAGCGGCGCGAAATGGTCTCCTTTGGGATCGGGATGGAGGCCAAAAATGCGCGCAAAAAATTGCGCCGCAGCCTTCTCGTCGCGGGCAGGGACGATGGTGTGGTTGAGGGTGATGGTCATCGGAAGACCTCTCTAACGACTGCCACACACTTATCGACTCGAGCAGTAGTTCTCCGGTCAAGCGCAGATTTCTGCCTAACCTCAGGACATCCTGCGCCTTTAACGCCCCTCAAGCCGACTTCCGCTGCGGCTTGGCCGCCGGCTTCTTCGCCGCCGCTTCCTTCGGCTTCTTGCCCTCGATCGGCATCAGCATCTCTTTCTGGCCACTCGACGCCTTTCGTTCATGGCGGGCTTGGCCACCTTCGCCGGCGCGGCCTTCTTGCCGACGGAGCCGCGCGACCCCGAAGGCATCCCGCGACATCAAAAAATTTACAATCCGGCAAAAAGCTTCGAGGGCGCGGCGCGATTTTTTGTAGCCGAAATCGGGATGGTAAATCGTTGGCATATCCTTGAACGCGCTCTCCCCGCCGAGGGCCAACCGGCTGGGAACGAACGTGGCCGGGGGCCTACTTAGCCGGCGCGCTTCACTGGTATCAGTGCCCACTTAGTACCAGCGTCTGAATCGGCAGCAGCAACGCTTGAATGCGCAGCAGCAGTGCATGCACCACCGCCGTCGCATCGACCACATGCAGGGCGAAAGCCTTGCCGGCGCTCGTCTCCTTGGCGGCGATCACGTCATGGTTGCTGGTGTAGGCATTGACGATGCAGCGTGAGCCGGGCGTGACCCCTTCCAGGCCGCCCTGGTAGAGGGGCTGGAGGAACGCGAGGATCGTCCCGGGTTGCCGCAGGCTCTGCGGATCGATCAATTGCTCGCCGGCTCGGACCTGGCCCGCGGCGATGAAATCCTGCACCGAGACGACAACCATCGGAATGATCACCCAGGGTTTGGAGATGCAGGTCACTTCCGCCACCATGCCCGGCTTGATGACCTGCGCCTCGATTTGGCCGAACCCCGCCTGCAGGCTCTGCTGGCCTGCTCCCTCCGGGATCAGCACGCCGGCGGGTCGCATCGCCTGGTTGACGACATCGCCGACGCGAAGCGTGAACTGCTCCACCCGGCCATCGACGCCGGCGCGGATATAGGTCTTGTCGAGGTCGACCTGAGCCTGCGCCAGTGCTGCCTCGGCGCTGGCCTTCTGGGCCGGCAAAACGGTTGCGATCTGAGCGGAGACCGATTCCTTGACGGCAAGTGCGGCGTCGATGCCGGCCTGCCTGCCGCTGACGGCCACCTGAAGCTTCTCGATATCGCGCTGCGGCACGATGCCTGGGTTGCGACGCTGCAATTCGGTCTTCGTGTCGAGCTCGTCCTTGGCCTGCTGGTGGGAAGCTCTGGCATCGTTGATCTGAGCCTCGGCCTTCAGCATGTCAGCTTGCGCGGCGTGCAGCGCTGCATCGACCTCCGCGATCTTGCGTTTGGCCGTTTCGAGCGCGGCTTCCTGCCTCGAACTGTCGAGCCTGAACAGAACATCACCTTTCTTCACGGGCTCGCTGAAGCCGACGTTGACCTCGGCGACCCGGCCCGAAGCTTCCGGCAAGATCGGAACGGTACGGAAGTACAGGGCCGCGGTGGTGGTCGAGGGATGGTAGTAGAAGATCATCGTGATCAGCGCGACGGCCAGCATCAGACAGCCGGTGATGCCCCAGCGCAGTTCGTACCAGACCGAGAAGAAGGTGATTTCCTTACCGAACCGCCGGCCCTGACGATAGCGGCGATAGAGATAGTCCGGCAGGATCGTCACCAGTGAACAGAGGATGAGCTCAAGCATGGCGCCTCACCTCCTCTTGCTCCGTGCCAGCGGCTCTTGGCGCGACGGTTTCCGTGGCTGGTGACACTGGCGCTATCGTCACGTCGCTTTCCGACGCAGCGCCCGCAATCTTCTCGACCGATCCAGCAATGCTGCGCAACGGCGTGCCGAAATCCGGCAGATCGACCAACGCGAGCAGCAATCCGGCGATCCAGAAGATGTGCATGTGGGTGAAAAGCGATATCAGGCCGAGGACGGCGACAAGCTCGAACTGCAGCTTCTGCGACTTGTGCGCCATCCGCTCGGGCAGGCTGTGCAGCTTCCAATAGAGGATGCCGACGGAAAAGATCGCGGCCACCAGGAGTAGGCCCGTGAAGACCGTCAGGCCGTCAGCCTCGTTCGGCCCAGTGATGAAAAACGGGAGATGATGAGGCGCCGCTGGATGAAGTTGCTCGCTCACGTGGTCCTCCCTGCCGAAGCCCGTGCATCTCATTGTTGCGCAGAGCGGTTGCAACCTGCAAGCGCGTTTTGCGATCAGCCCGGCGACCAGCCGGCTGCGCCGCACAACGTGCTGCCTACGGCGCGGTCGCTGGCGCCGCGATGAACTTCGACTTGGAATCTAGGCTCCCCGCCCGGCAAGCGCCGATCATCGAAGTCGCAACACTATCATCGGGAAACTGGCGAAGAATGTCCTCATAGCTGCGCAACGCGCCTTCCAGGTCTCCGGCTTCGAAGAGCGCGGACGCTTCCCGGGTCATTTCGGCCAATTTCTGATCAGCAGGGAGGACTTTGAGTTCGGGATCGCTGGTGTTCGCCAATCCCATCAGCTCGTAGATCATGAATTCCTGTTTCCGTCCCTTGACCTGCACGCGGCGCAGCGGTCTCACGACGATTCGGGAAGGGACAGCATTGAAGACGCTGTCGCTGATGCAAATCGAGGTGCCGAACATCTTGTTGGCGCCCTCCAGCCGCGCTGCAACGTTGACCCCATCGCCGATCGCCGTATAGCTGAACCGCCCCGAGGGTCCGATATTGCCAACCAAAACCTCAGCGCAGTTCAGGCCGATGCGGATTCGCAGGGGCGGCTTGCCGTCCGCCTGCCAATGCTCATTCACCCGTTCCATTCGCCGCACCGCCCGCAAGGCGCCCGCGCAGCCGCGCAACACGTGATCGGGCAGCGCGACCGGCGCACCCCAGAACGCCATTATGCCGTCGCCGATGAACTTGTCGACCGTCCCCTGCTCATCGGAAATGGCGCGCGTCACCTGCTCGAAATAGACCGACATCTGTTCGAGCAGTGCATCGGGCGTCGATTGCTCGGCATGCGTCGAAAAGTTCTCGAGGTCGGCGAAGAAGATCGTCATGTCGCGCCGTTCCACTCCGAGATGCAACGGGATTCCTGATTTGATAAGACCACGGACGACATCGACGGGCGCGAACGAGCAGAACGATTGCAGTGAATTGCGCAGCAGTGCTGCGGCGGACTGAAGCTGCTCGATTTCCCTGACCTTCGAGGCGCGCATGAGCGGCTGATCGAAAGCCAGCGTTTCGACTGCTTTCAATTCTCGCGAGACCCCCTCAATGGGCCGAGAAAGCCGTCGCGACACAAAGTAGATCAACAGGAGTTCGGCCGCCGAGAGCGCAACGATGATCGTGACGATCTGCCGGTTGGTCCTCTTGAGCTCACCTATGAAGTCCGCGGTCGGCGTGAGAATGATCGCCTGCCAGTAATGGTCAAAGCTGACTGGAAATCGGGTAAAAGACGCGCTCCACTCCTGCCCGTCGTGGGGCGATCGGAAGAGGAAATTGTCGTCCCTGCTTTGCCGGTGCAGTCGTGAGGCCTCGCGCACGTTTTCGTCGTCGAAATTGTTCAGCCGGGCGACCTCCAGCCGGCCGTCAACCGCCCGAACGCCCTTTTGCCGATCGGATGCAGCTATCACCCTGCCGTCCACCGGGTTGGCTATGATGGTCGCGCTGTTTGCGCTGGCGCGGTGGCTCGCCAAGAATTCGGACAAGACACCAAGAGTGATGCTGGCGCCGGCGGAGCCGATGAAATCGCCCGCTCGCAGGATCGGCACTCTGAGATTGATGATTGGAGCGCCCGTATCGACGTTGATCTGCGGGTCGGCCACGGCGAGATTCCTTGATTGCTTCGCCTCCGGATAGCCCGACGTGGTGCGGTAGTCGGTCGTGGTCGGAACCGCGTATTCACCGTTGACATGGCCCCACGTATCGAAAAACGTCCGATGCCTGCTCCGGTTCTCGCCCACCGAAAAATCGTCGATGAAGTTGGCGTGCCAGTTCGCATTGCGTGGAATTCTTTGGTCCGAGCGTCTTCGGTCGTCGTCGATCCGCGTCACCGCGCGGTGATAGCCGTTCTCGAAACTGACGAAGGCTGCATCGATCTCGTCGGCGGTCCAGATCAACGAATGTCGAGCCAGTGCCCCGCTCGAGCGGCATGACCACGCACGTCAACAAGGTTCATCACGTCACCACCATCATCCAGGTCGCAAAGGACCTCGGTGAAGACGAAGACTGGCTGCGCGACATTGCCATTGAAATGGAGATCGAGGACGGCCTGATCTGGGTCTATGGCGTCGGCGAAGATGGTGTTCAGGTCTTCACCGACTTTGGCATCGAAAACCTGATCGAGCTCGTCAGGTTCTACAAAGAAAACCCCAAGCTGCTCACGCGCTGGCAACGGGAATGATCCAACCAGCATGCGGCCTACGCCGGATGCGTACATCGCGCGCTCAAATTCGGCGACATCAGGCGCCAACAGTGCACTCACCCAAGACCTCCTTGTCGGGACCGTGTCAGCCGCCATGAAATCGTCAACTTGCTCGCAGGCTCCGTCGCCGGACGCCTGCCGTGGGCATATTGCCGTCACGACCTCAAAGCTGTGGCCTGAAAACAGCGCTTACCAATGAGTGTCTGCCGCCGCTCTTGCATCACACTAGGTGGAAATCGGACGACGCAAGCGAAGCGACCCCCTGAAGCTTGACCAGAGCGATGGCGTCCGTGCCCGATCCACCTGTCGCATCCCAATAGACCGTGCCAGCGTTAGTCCCCTGGTCTACGAAGATAAAATACCCAATGCTACCAGCGTGTGATGCTAATGAGACGTCAGAGGCAGTTATCAATGTCGCGGAGCTGCCGGCCACGAGCCCTGAGCCAAAACCTGCCGCTGAAATCTCGAGCGAATCGCTCAGGGGTACGAAATCGCTAATCGTGTCCATGCCTTCCGAGGGGAAGTTAAAAACAAACGTGTCACCGCCCGCGCCGCCCGACAGGGAGTCGAGTCCAGCTGCGCCCGTGATCCTGTCGGCGCCACCGCCGCCCTGAATATTATCGGCGGCCGCGGTGCCTGTGATCGTGTTTGCGGTTTCGTCGCCATAAAAGCCACTTGTGTCGTGGATAAGCTCGATGGACGAACCGTTGAAAATCGCATCACGTTGAGTAGCTGTGAAAGCAAAATTCGAAGTCTGGATGGTGTCGCTGCCTGAGCCTCCAAGAACTTGGAATGCCGAAGTAGAATTACTGACGGTGAAGGTGGTACCGGTGACGTTCGAGCTTTCAATCGTGACGGCGCTTACTGACTTTCCCGAAAGGTCCAGTGTCGCGTCCGCGGTGACAAACTTGTTGTTACCCGACGAATTGCCGCTAAGATTCGTGATTCCAGTAAGCGCATCCGCATCGATCAACGCCGTCAGATTGCTTCCGTTCAAGTTGATCGATTCCAGGTTCGTCAACGTGGCCGAGCGCAAATCGAGCGTAGCGTTGCTCGGGTAGAGGTACAGGGTATCGAACCCGCTGCCCCCATCGATAGTGATGCCTGTGTTCCACGCGCTCGCATTGAAGAAATAGATCTGATCACTATTTGCACCGGTCTGTATGCTGGTCGCCGTTCCGGCCCCTTCAAAATAGACGGTGTCGTTTCCGTCTCCCCCCTGAATGCTGGTGGCGGCTGCCGTGCTTTGCAGATCAACGAATGTCGAGCCAGTGCCTATC
>NZ_FNCU01000102.1:0-6870 GCF_900099855.1 Bradyrhizobium sp. Rc2d
GGTCTTGAACATGCGATTCGTCATACCGAATCGTACACTCGTTCACCCAAACGGCTAGGATTCTTGCCCAACCTCTGCGCTCCATCCGGGCTACGGATTTGTCGCATCCCTATACGCCCCGCGCGAGCAGGGCCTTGAAGTCGGCGCGTGCACGCTGCGCCTCGGCGCGCGCGACGTCTGAGGCATCGCCCATGCCGAAATAGCCGTGGATCAGGCCTGGGCCCTCATGGTGTTTCACGCGCACGCCGGCGGCCTCCAGTGCCCGCGCGTAGGCCGCGCCTTCGTCGCGCAGCGGATCGAACCAGGCGGTGGTCACGACGGCGGGCGCGACGCCGGCGAGGGATGCTGCGCGCAGCGGTGAGACGCGCCAGTCCGAAGCATGGCCGGGATCGGCGAGATAATGACCGCAAAACCATTCCATCACCGCGCGGGAGAGGAAGTAGCCGTCGGCATTCTCGGCGCGCGAGGGATAGCGCGCGTTCTCGCGCGCATCCGCATAGCTGCCGAGGACGTCGGTCACGGGATAGACCAGCAATTGCGCGGCGAGCTTGATGCCGGCGTCACGGCAGGCGATCGCGGTGGTCGCCGCGAGATTGCCGCCGGCGCTGTCGCCGGCAACGCCGAAGCGCTTTGCATCGCCGCCAAATTCCGCGACGCGGTTGAAGATGTCACTCACCGCGGCGAAGGCGTCCTCGAAGGCGCCGGGGAAGCGCGTCTCGGGCGGGCGGCGATAGTCGACGGAGACGACGACCGCGCCGGTCTCGATCGCGAGGTTGCGCGCCTGCCGGTCGTGGGTTTCGAGATCGCCCGCGACCCAGCCGCCGCCATGGAAGAACACCACGGTCGGTGCCGGCGTGGTGCCGACCCGATAGACGCGTGCATCGAGCGGGCCGGCGCCGCCGTTCACCTTGATATCCTGTACGCTGTCGACGGGCGGTGGAGGGATGGCGGCGCGCGAGGCAGCCAGTGCGCGCAAGGAATCGCGGGCGCTCTGTGGCGTCATGACCGCAGGATCGCGCATCGGCATGAGCGGAATGATCTCGGCGATCACAGGATCGAGCGGCGCGGCCATGACAGGTCCTCCAGGGTTCTTGGTCTTGCTTGCGGGTTAGCATAGATTTTGCGCGCCGCATCGGCAACCGGCGGTTCTAGCGCAACGCCGGACGAAATGGGCAGGGAGGTCTTGAGGTGGAATTCGAAACGCTGGTCCAGTCGCGCCGCAGCGTGCGCGGCTTCAGGAACGAGCCGGTGCCGCGCGCAGTGATCGAGGCGATCATCGAGAGCGCCAAGCGCGCGCCGTCGTCGATGAACACCCAGCCCTGGCATGTCCACGTGCTCACCGGCAGACCGCTGGAAGAGGTGCGCCGCCGCAACATGGAGGAGATGATCGCCGGCGCCAAGGTCAGGCGCGACATCGTCAGCCATGGCGAGTACCAGGGCGTGCACCGCACGCGACAGGTCGACATCGCCAAGAAGCTGTTCGGCGCGATGGGGATCGCGCGCGACGACAAGCCGATGCGCCAGGACTGGGTGCTGCGCGGCTTCCGCCAGTTCGACGCCCCGGTCTCGCTGGTCTTGACCTACGACCGCGTGCTCGATCCCGGCGCGGTCTGCCATTTCGATCTCGGCGCGCTCTGCTACGGCATCGTGCTCGCGGCGTGGGATCGCGGCCTCGGTTCGGTGATCAACGGACAAGGCATCATGCGCTCCGATATCGTGCGCGAGGTTGCGAAGATTCCGGAGGACGAGGTGATCATGACCTGCGTCGCGATGGGCTATCCCGACGACGGCTTTGCCGCGAATGCCGTTCGCTCGGACCGCGAACTTAACGAGGAGTTCGTGCGGTACGTGGGTTTTGCCGATTAGCACGACGAAGAGGAGATTGTTCTCTGGCGAAAGTTTTTTTGGTGCGGAGTCGCTGGCAAGCTCTTGCAATCTCGAAGGGGCGGGAGGAACAATATGCAGACTGAGAGGTTTGTTGCTGGCGCGAGGGAATTGAGATGCGGCGGCTGGCTAGCCTGGTTCGATGGTTTTTCGGTCCGCGAGTGCGGCGCCCGATCGATGATGATCCAAGTCTTCCTTTCACACCCGAAGAGTTCGGCCGGCTGATCCGCAGCGGCAAGCACGAGGACATGAAGCTGCTGGCTGACGGGCTGGCCTGCCGCTCCATTCCGCACCGCGCGCAATACCGCGCGACGCACTAGCCGGTTTTGCGGCGCCGTCGCTGCGCTCACCTCGTGAGCGCGACCGGTTTGAACGCGGTCACCAGCGCCTTCTCCAGCTTTCCGGCCATCCCGCGCAGTATGTCGTAAGCTTCCGCGCGCGGCATGGTCGGCTTGTAATGCCGGTGCTCGATGAGCGCTGCGAATATGTCGGAAATCGTGAGAATTCGCACGATGTCGCCAATGGTTTCGGCGCAGAGGGCATCCGGATACCCGCTCCCGTCGAGATATTCGTGATGATGACGCACGGCATCGAGGATCTCCGGCGAAATCTTGCCGTGACCCTTCAGAAACTCGTAGCCAGCGGCCGGGTGGGTCTCGATCACGGCGCGCTCTTCGGCATCGAGACGGCCCGGCTTGTCGAGGATGGCGAGCGGGATCTGCGCCTTGCCGATGTCGTGGAACATGGCCGCCGAGTAGAGGCGCTCCAGATCGGCTCTTCCGACGCCGAGGCTCAGACCGAAGTCGATGGCGACACCGGTCACGATTAGGCAGTGCTGATAGGTTCCTTCGTGATGGCGCCGCACCGTCGTGAGCCATTCCGACAGACCATGCTCAGTGATGCGATCGGCAATCTGGCGGCCGGCTTCCTTGGTGCCGTCCACGTCGAGGGGTTGGTCGAGGGTGACCGCCGTGAACATCGAGGCGAACGCGGTTGCCCCGATCTCAGCTGCGTCGTCAAACTGTGCAGTCTCGCCTGACGAGGCAGAGGACGGATCGGCCGGATCAGACAGCGCCAACAGCAATTTGGCCCGGCTGATCGTGCCGGGCAGGACGAGCGTCGCTCCAAGCGCATAGGCTTGCGAAACGCCGACGTGAGACGTGTCCTCGATGAGGAAGATCCGCTTCTTCGCTTTGGCCAATTTGCCGGCCCGTTTCTTGATGGCCGCGATGTTGTCGAGGTCGCGAAGCTCTGCGCGGATGACGATGGCGAACGGAACCTGCGACAGCTTGGCCTCGGCGTCGAGCCGTTCGCCCGCGATGGCGAAACGCTCCTCGAGAATCGAGCAGACACGCGCCAGCTTGTCGGACGTGTCGGCCAGCACATGCACGAAGGGGCGGGCCTCCTCGGCATCCCGGATGCCGTCACGATCGAGGGGCCTGTGCGTGGTTCGCGGGTTCTGCACGGTTTGACCTGGAATGTCGTGGGGTCCAATGTGCGGGATGAATTCTCGGCCTATTTGCTTCCGGCGGAATTCCGCGTAGCGGTTGCCGGCGCGCTCGCCGGCTTCTTCTTGCCGCCTGCGGTGACGAAGTGGAGTCCCGCGGTGGTGCCATCGATCCAGACCAGTTCGCAGCGCCGAAAGGCGAGCCCCGTCGATGACAGCACCATGAAGAATTCCTTGGCCTGGAGCACGTCCAGCGTACCCTCGACCTCGACCTTCGCACCTGTCTGCGATACGTCGAGCAGAACACAGCTGCGCCGCCAAGTGCCGTCTGAGCCCATCAGGTTGACGGGCTGCCGGTGATCCATCCGAACGCGCCCCGCCTTGCGGCCATCGAATCTCATTGCTTGTCCCCCAATCTTGCGCTGCGATGTGCCCTATCGTTTGTCTTGGCGTTTGCGGTGATTTCCCCCCAGCGCACCGTCCATTGGCTGGTCGACAGAAGCAGCGTGTCGAAGATCCGTTGCGCGCGTTCGCGCTCGGCAAAGGAAAGCCGTCGGCCGCTGCGGTTGCTCAGGATGGCCAGCGTGGTCTGCCAATTCAGCCGCGAAGCGCGGCAGGCCATGACCAGACCTTCGCAATCCTCATCGGCCATGATGTGCTCGATGATGTCGAGCGGCGCCCCCGAGAGCACCGACAGTGCCGTGAACAGATTGGCGGTCTCGCCGCGGATCGCGAAGCGGTTGACGGTGGAATCGTTGAGCTTGCCGACGCGGTTGAGGGCGACGATCTCCGGCCTCGCGCTCGCATAGGCCGCCTGGCAGGGCAGCTTGGGCGGTGCCAAGGTGGCAGTTGCGCTCGATGTCGCGTTGTACGGCGGCGTTGATGAGGCGTTGAGCTTCGCCGGCCTTTCCTGGCCCTTGGAGGCGGACAGCAGTTTCCGCACGATGAGCTCGGGCGTATCTGGCCTGAGCGCGAGCGCCTTCGTGATCTCGTCGTCCTGCCCGGCTCGGGCGATCAGCGTGGAATAGGCGGCCTCCGAGAGCTTGGCCCCGGGATTACCGATCAACGCAAGGTGGACGGCGCGGCCTCCGCTCTTGATCAGCGCCTCGGTCAGCGGCGGCTCGACGCGCTCGCGGGCGGCGATGGCGCATCGTTGCCGTTCGCCGCCCGAGGTGGCGATCGTCTCGAGATCGACCCTGGAGAGGGTCTTCGATTTGAGCAGGACAGGGCACGCCACGTCCGGATCGCGGTGTGCGGCAAGACGCAGCAAGGTCTTCGGCGGAGCCGCCTTGAGCTCGGCAAGCGCGGTGCTGAGTTGAATCAGGGCACAGGCATCAACCCGTTCTGCCAATCGCAGAAGAACGCCATCGACCACATTGGCAAGCAATTGCTGAGGCCCGTCACGACTGCAGGTAAGTAGCTGTATAATACCGGCGAGGATGCGACCGCAGCGATCCAGCGGGCACGTTGCGACCGCATCTTCCAACTCGACCAGAATATCAGCAGGCGAGTTTGCCATCATGGCAGGAGCCTGAATCGAAATAACTTTGACGATTTAACGAAGACTATTGCGCCTCAAAGGTGTTAATTTTTGATTTTAGAAATTAAATGCCGGGGTATTTATGCACCGTCGAATTTTCGGAAAATGCTATCGAAATTTGGCAAGACTTGACGCACCAGCTTGTCCTTTCACCTGGACCCTTCCCAACTGATCGCAACACATTAGGATTGATTCTTCAGGTCCGACGGGAAACAGAAGGGGGAAGCGAACCGGTACCGCTGCCGGATGCACACGTCGGTTACGACGGTGCATTTCATATTGCCATGAACAGCATTGATGACGTGCCGAGGTTGGCACCAAAGATATTCCGCTTTTCAGACGTCGACGAATTTCGGAACGCCATACGAGGCCTGGATTTCGAGTTCACGCCTTTCGTACGAAGAATTTCTGCCGAGCAGACCATTCTGTCGCTGCCCGGTTGCGACGTAAATTTGACGCGCGCATTTCCGCGCGTGGTTGACGGACAACTCATCGAGAGTTGCACGGCGATCGGGTTCACGATGGATGACCTGGATGTTCCTATTCGGTTCAATGGCGCGCAGCGCGCGCGCCCAGTCGTCGTCATTGGCAGCGGCGGAGCCGCCTACACGAGCATCGAGGAAGTGCAGCGGCAAATTGCCTCGGTGATGTTCAGGCCGGAGGTGACGGACCGCGGCTGGCCACGAGTAACCCTGAGCTTCCAGATTTTCGAAACGACCGCCGCGAGCCTCGCCCGATTGCGCGGCGTGGTTCACGAGGTGTTGGTCGCGGCGTCAGAGCCCATAGACGCATCAGACGTGCCGCTCAAGGCAGCCGCAATGAAGGAATCCCTGCTTGCAGCTGTTGACGGCGCATTTGAGAGCGTTGTCCGCGCGCGATGGACCGCGCTGCCCAATGATGAGCGGCACTTCAAGATGTTCCAGGACATCCGCGCGCTGCTGTCCGATGATCTCTCACAGCCGATCTATAGCGAGGAGATTGCGCGCAAGCTCGGCCTGTCCGTGCGCACCATGCACGACGTCGTCCGCCGCTATCGCGGCATGAGCCTGCACCGCTATTTGCGCCTACGCCGGCTGTGGCTGGTGCGACGGCGGCTGCTCGCCGGGGCGGACAGCGTCAAGGCCGTGGCGCTCGCCTTCGGCTTCTGGCATCTCAGCGATTTTTCCCGAAGCTACCGTGACCAGTTCGGCGAGACGCCATCGCAAACGCTGGAGCGCGGACGCGGGCGATAATTTGACAAATCGAGTAGGGCCGAGCGCCGGTTTCGTGCTACCGTTCGACCATGAGCAATCGCATTCTCGTCCTCTACGGTTCCTACCGTTCCGACCGCATGGGCATCCGCCTTGCGAATTTCGTCATCAATCGTCTGCGCAGCCGCGGCGAGGACGTCGAATTCATCGACGCCAAGGCAATCGGTCTGCCGATGCTCGACCGCATGTACAAGGAATATCCCGAGGGCTCGGCGCCCGAGGCGCTCGAGAAACTGGCCGGACAGATCCGCGGCGCCGACGGATTTGTTTTTGTTACCGGCGAGTACAATTGGGGCATCCAGCCCGGCCTGAAGAACCTCACCGACCATTTCCTCGAAGAGTGGTTCTGGCGTCCGGCCGCGATCGCGAGCTATTCCGCCGGCCGACTGTCCGGCGCACGCGCCGCGACGGCCTGGCACGGCACGCTGTCGGAAATGGGCATGGTGGTGGTGTCGAGCACCATCGGTGTCGGCCCGATCGCGCAGACGCTGTCGGCCGACGGCGAGCCGGTCGGCGAGGGCGGCAAGGCGCTGGAGCGCTCGTTCCCGCGCTTTGCCGATGATCTTGCGTGGTGGATCGAGGCGGCGAAAGCACAGCGCGCGCGCAAGCCGCCGCCTTATTGAGGCGGTGAGTCCCGTAGCCCGGGTGGAGCGAAGAGGTTGGGCAAGAATCCTAGCCGTTTGGGTGAACGAGTGTACGATTCGGTATGACGAATCGCATGTTCAAGACCGGGGTGAGCCGGGATCAGG
>NZ_FNCU01000101.1:0-7276 GCF_900099855.1 Bradyrhizobium sp. Rc2d
GATCGGGCACAACTCGCCAATATGGCCAAGCAGGCGAAGGCTGTTCTCGAGACCGAGACGCTCGAAGCTGTAGCCGATCGCGGCTACTTCAACAGCCCGGAGATCCTCGCGTGCCACGAGGCCGGCATCACCGTAACTCTGCCCAAGCCGCTGACGTCGGGTGCCAAATCGGAGGGGCGCTTCGGTAAGCAGGACTTTGCCTATTTGCCAGAGGAGGACGCCTATCGCTGTCCGGCTGGGGAGCGATTGCCGTATCGCTACACAAACGAAGAAGACGGCAAGATGCTGCGGCGCTACTGGACCACTGCCTGTCAAAATTGCTCGCTCAAATCGCAGTGCACGACAGGACCAGAGCGGCGAATTACCCGCTGGGAGCACGAGCATCTGCTTGAGGCTGTGCAGCAGCGCCTTAACGCAAACCCAGAAGCCATGCGTCAGCGTCGGGAGACGGTCGAGCATCGGTTCGGCACGATGAAGGCCCGCATGGGAGCGACACACTTCCTCACCAAAACGCTCCCAGTAGCGGCCGAGATGGCACTCTCGGTCTTGGCCTATAATCTTACACGGGTCATGAACATCGTCGGGACCAAGCCACTGATCACTGCGATCGCGGCCTGAGACAGGCGCGGTTCCTAGCTTCCGGACCGATGCCCTTTGAAGCCGTTTTTACACGGCCAAGAACCATTGCGGACGTGGTCGGCTTTAAGGGCGAGCGCCATAGACCTTCGTAGCGTTCCATGACCATTTTGGATGGCCCGACGTTACCTACGTTCAATTGAACCACTGATCGCGATCGTCTTAGGCTGCATGCGTTGGAAAAGCGCACAGGCTCATGAAGTGCAACGGTGAAAAAAGGACGATCGACGGACGATAAAGGGGGCGGGCTCAAAGCTCGCTCCCTTAGGCTGCCTTCCGGTGGAATACGCCCCCTCCGTCGGAAGGTTTAAGGACGGTGAAGTCCCCCCAGCTTCACCGCCTGCTTTTTTCACTTGATCGAAAGTACCAAGAGGAAACTACAATGCCCAACTGCTCCCAAAGTCTGGCAGAGCCGCGCGATGCGCAGTTTGTGATGGCAAGTTTGGTCTCGTCGGGCACTACTTGTGGCGAACCCCGCTTTGCTCCAAGTCGATCGCTTCAGAATTCGCAAGGAGAGTGATCGCAATTGGGTGGCCTGGCTCCAAATCGCCTTCGACCAGCTGCCGGAGAACCGCGCAAGGGCTTTATGACGGTCCCGACTGACCCTGAGAATGTCCGCTAATTTGGGAAAACCGAAGTGAGCGGCGCACGGTCAAAGTGACGCGAATGACCCAACCCGGAAGTTAGCCTCTAGCAGGACACTGCTGTGATTTGAAAATTGCAACACGAGTTCGTAGAATTTTTCAGCTATCACAGGAGCAACCTTGAATATTGTTCTAATATCTCAACTGGTAGCGGCCGTCATCGTTGGGTTGTTTGTGGCATACAACCTGTTTCATTACGTACTTTTTCTTTTGGTGACCCGACCGAAGGACGCGAGCAAGATCGGCCACCAGCTGAATGAATTCGAGCAGCGCCAACTGATTGAGTGGACACCAAAGCCGAACGACTTTCTCAAACATGACGACGAAAGGCGCACATATGATGACGTGTTCGGCACGTATCGCGACGAGCAATCGAACTACAGCACGTGTGTGTTTCCCCGATTGGCATTTTCGCACCCTTACGAGGCCGAATGTACACTTTTGAAGCCGAAAGACGGGATGCGATTCCTGGATCTCGGATGCGGCTCCGGCGCGGCAGCCGAATACCTCGCCAGGCGGAGCAATATCGAAATTGTGTGCGTGACCAATTCATCTGTGCAGGCGGAGATCTGCCGGCGGAAGTTTGCGAGACTTGGCGGGCGTGGACAGGTGATAGTCATCGATTTTGACAGCCTCGATCTCCCGAATGAACACTTTGATGCCATCTATGCGCTCGAATCGATTGGCTACACCAAAGACCTGGACGCGTGGCTAGCTAGATGCTGGCGGATGCTCAAGCCGGGAGGACGGTTGCTGATCCATTCGCCGGGGTCGCTGGATCATTGTCGCCGTACCAAGGATTACTTGAGTGTCACCGCCTTCTTCGAGAATTGGCGCTACAATTTTGTCGGAGCCAATCTTCTCGTCTACAAGATGCGCCGACTTGGCTTCAGTCCAATCCACTATCGGCGACTACCGTTCTTGGCCTGGGGAGTAACCTGGAACTTCATTCAACACATGCTCTTGTGGAAGTACCGGCTAAAGATGCGCACATTCGTGGAACTGGAGCGAATTATTTGGCGCACGTCGAAGGTGTTTGTGTTTGGCAACCCGTACAACACGGTGCTGGCCACCAAACCCAAGGCACCATCTTGCTCCCAAACTCACACATCGGAAGCAGTGAAGCGGCCGCCCTGGCGGCACTTCGACGATACTCATCATTGGGATTCGACCGCGGAGGAATGGGTCCCCAACGACGACCAGTGATCGCGCGGGTCCACTGCAGTACAGCTATGCCGGCAAGGGCGCCGTTCGCTACGCCTGGTGTTCAGTCGGACCGGATCACGCGCTCTTCGCCGGCCAGGCACGACCTGGCCCGACATCACCAGCCCGGTCGCGGCCGCTGTCCTTGGCGGCATAGAGCGCGCGGTCGGCGGCCGCCACCAGAGCGTTGCGGTCCGTCGAGGTCTGCGACGGAAGCCCCGTTGCCGCGCCCAGGCTTACCGTGACCAGTCGGGACGGTGGGTTCTGCGCATGGAGCATGGCGAGCTCGTGCAGCGCATCACGAATTTCCTCGCCGATCTGGGCACAGCGATCTGAAACCGGCACGGTGCCAACGGATCACAGTGTCCGGTCGGACAATTGCAAGTGTATTATACATCTTGGGAAACAGCCGGCAGACGCCTCCGAATATCAGCCTGTTCAATCGACCCAAATGAAAGTCTCTTGGGATTGGCCCGCCGCAGCACGTTGATTCGCTGCCGCAGCACCACAATCTCTGCCTCGAGCGTTACTCGCGACCGTAGCAGATCGATCATCGTCCCAAGATCAGTTTGCACAAAACCAATATCGAGCAGCAGCATCGCCCGATTCTCTACCAACCGCCATCGGATTGGATTTACAAAAGGGACAGGGAGACCGTAATCAGACGTATGCCGCCGCCTTCATTTCACCGGCGAGTTCATTGTAGCAGACCGTCCATGCCTCGCGGGCGGCGGGCGTGAGATCTTCTCCAAGCGCCTGTTCGAGGGTCCAGAGCAGCGCTTCCCGCATCGCGTCGTAGTCGGCGGGCTTGACGCCATACTCGACATGACGGACGGCGAGATCGCGCAAAGCAGTCGAAACCTGATCCGGCTCGGGCAAATTGTACACGACCATAGCGAGCATGCTCATCAGCTTGAGGCCCTGAATGCGCATGTTGTTGTTGAACAGCGGCCGGAAACTCGGATTCTTGGCGAGTAGCCGCTCGTAGAACAACGCCCCGGCGACCTCCGGCATCACCGCCAGCCTGGCGAAGGTGGTCTGGACAAGTTCCCGTTGCGCCGTATTCATGATGTTTTTTCTCCCCTGCGGCGCCCCTCACTCGTCTAAACGCAACGCTACACTCGGCATGGCGGATGCACCATCCCACAGGGTACAAGCGTCACGTGACCTGGCAGAACGCCTTATCTCCTCGGCCCACCAATTTCCATGGGCCGCAGCATCATTCACATAGAAGCGGCTGCGATGTCGTCTCATCTAGCGCCATGAAACGTCTCACTCAGCGCCAAGCGGGAGATCGTAGTCAGACGCCGGCCGCCGCCCTCATTTCACCGGCGAGTTCATCGTAGTAGACCGTCCACGCCTCGTGGATGGGGGGCGTGAGATCTTCTCCAAGCGCCTGTTCGAGGGTCCAGAGCAGCGCTTCCCGCAGCGCGAGATTCACCGCAGGCCTGGCGAAGGCGGTCTGGACAAGTTCCTGCTGCGCCGCGTTCACGATGTTTCTTGCCCTGTCGTGCGCAGGCCGCTCGCTTGTTCTTGCGAGACCGCGCGTAGCATAGTGGGCGGGCTACCAAACTCGCTTACGAACGCGCGATAAAATGTTGCCATACTGTTGAACCCCCAGCCAAAAGCGATGTCGACCACCGACCGGCCAGTTCCCGTCGCCCCGGCGATCGCCTCGCGGCACCGGAGCAGTCGCTGGCGCGAAACGTATCGGGCGAAACTAACTTTGTTCGGTTCGAACAGCCGGTACAACTGGCGCGTCGACATGCCGAGTGCGACGGCGGCGCTGGCGGGCGTCAGGGTGGGATCGGCGAGATGCAGATCGATATAGCGCTTGACTGCCGCGAGCCGCGCCGAGTGCGGCGAATCCCGCCCGCGATTGGCGCCCTCGTCGGAGGCGTTACAAGTCAGTGCCACGAGGCCGCAGAGATTGCGCAGCACGGCCTCACTAAGTGCCTCGGGAAGCAGCGGCGCTTGCACCTTCGCCGCATCGATAGCTGCGCCTAGCAGCAAGCCGAGCGGCGACGCGCCGGGCAGCCGAAAGGGACACTCCAGTCGGCCCCCGGTTATAATCGGCGAGAGCGCGGCCCGCGGGATGATCAGCATGTCGTACGAGGCAGGGCCTTTCGATTCCGCGTCGAATTGCCATTCGGTTGAGCTTATGCAGAAATCGCCGGCTTCATGAATGAGGTCGACCGGCGTGCTGCGTGGGGCGGCCCTCCAGATCACCGGCACGCGAAATCGGCGGACGAAGAACGCTTCGGACTTGTCCTTGGCAACATCGGCTGCTGTGCGTTGGACCCTCTCGAGTTCCGATTTGATATCTAGCAGCGCAAATTCGCCGGCAATCGATCCGCTCGCTTCCGCGCGAAAGGCGCCGGGATCCGGGACCTTGCCCGGCGTGATGCTATGGGCCTGCTTCGCGAAGTAGTCGCACCAGCACCTCACGCGGTCGCGCGGCGCTATATGTTCCGTGGAAAAAGAGACTTGCATGACGACCCCTATGGAACCGACCGAACGTCCAAGGTTCCCAATCCTAAACTGATCGCATGGGTAAAGCGAGGGTGCGAGACTCCCACTGTCGGAGGCGATTATCCGACGCGGTGTGGTCCCTTCGCGTCTCGGTTTCCGCGGCCGAGATGGCCGCCGCATTCTCCCGTCCGATCGGCGGAGAATGAGACATCGTGCGGCGCTCACTGAGACGACGGCGGTGATGTGCGGCCCTACAGTCATTGAGATCGAGGTAAGGCCGAGGTTGCAAAGTTTCTTGCAGGGAGATCGTGATGACCGATGCCCGTATCAGGAGACCGTCACTGATCAATCTCAGGAGGGAGATCATCGAGGGCAAACTGATCGACACGCTCATGCGCACGGCGATCGAATACGCGGATGCAGCGCGAGGCCTGTTGATTCTTGCGCGGAATGATGAGTATCGGGTTGAGGCGGAAGTCACGACCAGCGATGATACGGTGACCGTCGGTCAGCGACAACCAAGTGTAACCGCTGCAGGTCTGCCGGAGTCTATCCTACGCTACGTGATGCGGACGAAAGAGAGCGTTCTTCTCCACGATGTCGCAGATGGCAATCTCCAAGAACGGGAGGCGAGGATACGTCGGCTGGTTGATTCCAACATCATCGGCATCTTCGTCTGGGATCTTGACGATCGGATCAGCGATGCCAATGAGGCTTTTCTCCGCATCGTCGGATACAGCCGCGAAGATCTCGTCTCCGGTCGACTGCGCTGGCGGGATCTGACGCCCACCGAATGGCGCGATGCCGACGACCGACGAGTGGCGGAGCTAGAGGCGACCGGAACCGCGCAACCCTATGAGAAGGAGTACTTCCTGAAAAGCGGCGCGCGCGTGCCGGTGCTGGTCGGGGCAGCGACGTTCGGCGGGCGACACGACCAGGGCATGGCCTTCGTCGTGGACTTAACCGAGCGCAAGCGGGCGGAGGAGGAAATTCGCGAAAGCGAGCGGCGTTACAACGAGGTGCAGATGGAGCTCGCGCACGTCAATCGCGTCACAACGATGGGAGAGCTGTCGGCCTCGATTGCCCATGAAGTCATGCAGCCAATCGCGGCGACAGTTAACAATGCAAAAGCTGCCTTGAACTGGCTAAACGCGCAGCCGCCAAATCTGGAGGAGGCCCGGGAGGCGCTCGGTGAGATCGTCAAGGAAGGCAACCGAACCACTGACGTCATAGGCCGGATCCGTGCCCTAATCAAGAAGGCACCCCCACGGAAGGATGCCTTGGAGATCAACGGAGCAATCCTTGAGTGCATTGCCCTGACCCGTGGCGAAATAGTGAAGAACGGCGTTTCGGTGCAGACACAACTCGCGGAGGGGCTGCCGCTCATTCAAGGAGATCGAGTCCAACTGCAACAAGTGATCCTCAACTTGATCATCAACGCCGTCGAAGCATTAAGCTCGGTTCGCGAGGGGGCGCGAGAGTTGGTGATCACCACTGGTAAGGGCAAGCCGGACGGCGTGCTCGTCGTAGTGCGGGATTCGGGTCCAGGTCTGAGTTCAGCGGGTCTCGATCGCATCTTTGAGGCCTTCTACACGACAAAGCCCGGCGGCTTGGGGATGGGTCTATCGATCTGCCGCACCATCATTGAAGCGCATGGGGGCCGACTGTGGGCCACCGCCGCCCAACCTCAGGGCGCGACTTTTCAATTCACGCTGCCTGCACAGTCAAATCAGGCAGCGTGAATTGAACATTCTGCAGCGGGCCAACAGCGGAGCAGATGGCTACCGTTACGAATCTTAATATGTCGCTTGGAGTTTTGCGATTTCAAGCACGCGCCCATCGTCCCCGTGACCGATTCGGGGGCGACTTCGGCTTGTGATGCTGTGGCCGGCTCCTCCACCGGCACGAGAGTGCCAAGGTATGGGCGCCGTTTTTGAGGCTCCCACGATTCGGAGGAGCAGCCTATGCAGTCAATTTCGACGGTCGGTCTGGATATTGCGAAGTCGGTTTTTCAAGTGCATGGCGTTGATGCAGCCGGGCAAGTGGTCATACGGCGTCAACTCAAGCGCCGTTTCGTGCTGTCCTTCTTTGAGAAGTTGCCGCCGTGCCTGGTGGGGATCGAGGCTTGCGCATCATCCCATTATTGGTCCCGTGAGTTGCAGGCGTTGGGACATACGGTGCGATTGATGCCTCCGGCTATGTGAAGCCGTACGTCAAGCGGCACAAGAACGACACCACCGACGCGGAGGCGATTTGCGAGGCGGTCACGAGACCCAACATGCGGTTCGTGCCGACCAAGACGGTCGAGCAACAGAGCTGTC
>NZ_FNCU01000100.1:0-7304 GCF_900099855.1 Bradyrhizobium sp. Rc2d
CCGGATCATCTGGGCCATGCTGGTCAAAGGAGAAACCTACCGAGACCGCGCGAGCGCGCCGGCTGCGGCCTAGTTGAGGGGCAACAGCCGCCGCGCTCGCGCTCCATGCCTATCGGAAGGGCACTAAAGGTGTGATGGCAAATGGTCTGGAAACCGGGATCGAAACACTCCGCATCGTCATCGCGCGTCACAGCGCGCCGCAATGATTGGAATTCGATCAGCGATCTCCATCAGGGCCCGCGGTCAATGGCCGCTTCTCGAGGCCGTATACATGACCGCTCCCCGATTCATTTGCTGAAGCACCAAAAAGCCCTTGCCGAGAGGGGGCCGTCCATACATGACGAGGAGAGACTGCTCGTCCTCCTACCGCCTGCGCTCGGCCGCCGCCGGCTTCGGCGGCTCGGGCGGCGGGGCTGCTTGCGATGAGTTGCTGGCGCCGAACAGGACGCGGGTCGGGTTGCGGTCAAAATTGTTCACGGCGCGGCTGATGTCGCCGAGAGTGCGGCGGCCGTCGCTCATCAGCGCGCCGGAGCGCTTGTCGAAGTCCTCGGCCAGTTCGCGGATCGACTTGACCGCCTGGAACAGCTCGCCGCCGTCCTTGCCGCCGGCGAGCGTGTTGAGGCCGAGCATGAGACTATCGGCCTTCAACATGACGCCGTCGACCTTGGCCATCATGCCGTCGATCTTCTCGGAGTTGCGGGCGAGCGAATTGGTGAAGGTCTCCAGATTCTTCAGTGAGTTCTTCACCGATTCCTGATTGTCGGCGACGATCTTGTTGATGTTCTGCAGCGTGCCGCGGATCGCCTCGGTGACGTCCTGGAGCTTGTTGGGGTCCGCCGTCAGCGTCGGGATACCGTCCTGGTCGAGCGGCGGTGCGGCCGCGGCCTCGTCGCCGCCCTTGAGCGAGATCGCGGCGACCCCCGTGAGGCCCTGGAATTCGAGGCCGACCAGCGTGTCCTTGCGGATCGGGGCGTTGTTCTCGATCATGGCGAGTGCGACAACCCGCCGCGGGTTGTCCAGCTTCACCGAGACCACCTCACCCACCCTGATACCGTTGAAGTTGACGCTGCCGCCGTTGCGCAGGCCCGCCGCCGGGCCTTCGAACACGACGCGCAGGGGCGTGCGCTGCTTGGTGGTGTGCAGCGACTGAAACCACAGCACGAAGCCGATCGCGGCGGCGATCACCGCCAGTGTGAACGACCCGATCAATACGTAATTCGCCCGCGTTTCCATCAGGTGCTCCGGCTACTCAACCCAGCTCTTAACCCATGACCGCGCGGGCGCGCTTGCCATGGAAATACTGCCTCAGCCAGGGATGCTGTGAGGCCTGCATGTCGGCGATCGACCCTGCCGCAATGATCTTACCGTTCCCTAAAACGGCGATGCGGTCACATGCTGTGTAAAGGCTGTCGAGGTCGTGGGTTACCATGAAAACGGTCAGCCCCAAAGTGCGCTGGAGCGTCCGGACCAGCTCGTCGAAGTCGCCGGCGCCGATCGGGTCGAGACCCGAGGTCGGCTCGTCCAGGAAGACGAGATCCGGATCGAGCGACAGTGCGCGGGCGAGCGCCACGCGCTTGATCATGCCGCCGGAGAGCTCGGACGGGAAGCGCTCGGCAACTTCCGGCTTGAGACCGACCATGGTCAGCTTGGCCATGGTGATCTCGTCCATCAGCCGCTGCGAGACGCGAAGATATTCGCGCATCGGAAACTGGATGTTCTGCCTGACGGTCAGCGAGGAGAACAGCGCGCCCTGCTGAAACAGCACGCCCCAGCGCCGCTCCACATTTCGCCGCTGCGATGTGCTGGAGGAATCGAGGTCGACGCCGAACACTTCAATGGAGCCTGCGACCTTCGGCACGAGGCCGATGATGGTGCGCGTCAGCACTGATTTGCCGGCGCCGGATGGGCCGACAAAGCCGAGGATCTCGCCGCGCTTGACGTCGAGGTTGAGGCCGTCGAGCACGCGCGTCGCACCGAACTGCACGGTGATGTCGCGGACGCGGATGATGGGATTTTGGATCTCGCCTGCCATCGTCACATCCCGATCGAGGCGAAGAAGATGGCGAACACGCCGTCCATCACGATGACGAAGAAGATGCCCTTCACCACCGACGCCGTGGTGTGCTGTCCCAGCGATTCCGCGCTGCCCTGCACGGCGAGCCCTTCGACGCAGGCGACGATGCCGATCACGGCGGCCATCACCGGTGCCTTGACGATGCCGACGATGAAATGATCGATCGAGATGGCGTCGCGCAGCCGCAACAGGAAGGCCTCCGGCTCGACGCCGCCATAAAGCCAGGCGACGAGCCCGCCGCCATAGAGCGCGGCCATCGCGCCGAGGAAAGCGAGAATCGGCAGCGCAATCACGAGCGCCATCATGCGCGGCAGCACCAGGACCTCGATCGGGTCGAACCCCATGGTGCGCAGCGCGTCGATCTCCTCGCGCATCTTCATCGAGCCGAGCTCGGCGGTGTAGGCGCTGCCCGAACGGCCCGCCACCATGATCGCGACCAAGAGCACACCGATCTCGCGCAGCACCAGCACGCCGAGCATGTCGACAACGAAGATGTCGGCGCCGAACCTGCGGAAATGAAAAATACCCTGCTGCGCGATGATGCAGCCGATCAGGAAGGTGATCAGCACGATGATCGGCACCGCGCGCCAGCAGACCTGCTCCAGGTGGTGCACGGTCGAAGTCAGGCGGAGCGAGCGCGGATGGATCAAGACGCGAAAGCCTGCCGCGAGCACCGCGCCGAGCATGTCGACGAGGCCCGCCACGGTGCCGGCAAGACCTGCCACGGTCCGGCCGATCTGCTCCAGCATGCCGGTGATGGTGATCGGGCTGCTGTCGACCACGGGGGTCGCCCTGACCCGCCGCACCTCGTCGACGAGGCTGGAATAATTGGCGGAGAGCCCCGCGATCTGCGCCTCGACCGCTCCTTGCGTCAGGCTGCGGCGCAGCCGCTCGATCAGCCAGGCGCCGAAGGTGTCGAGCTTGGCGACCTCGGAAACGTCGATGAAGATGCTTTGGGGGCCGCCGGCGAGCTTCTCGGCGTCCGCCACCATCCGCTCCAGGACCGGCGCGAAGCTCGCGGTCCATGTTCCGGTGGCGCAGAGTGCCAGCGCATTGCCCTTGGCAATCCGCTCCAGCTTCGGATCGCCACTCAAGATGTCCGCTCCCGTGCCGAGGCGCAGGAAACGGATAGAATCGGATGGTTGCGCACGCGCCCTTACCTAGAGAAGGTATCCCCAACTGCCCATTGTTAGTTGCTAGAGGTAACTAGCAGGTTCAGATTTCGCCAGAGTTCAAAATGACTTCCATGAAATTTGCCTCCCTGGCGGCGCGAATCGAGCGCTTCCCCATCGCCGGCAGCTTTACCATCAGCCGGGGGGCCAAGACCGAGGCCGTGACGGTCGTGGCGGAGGTCAGCCAGGGCGGTCTGACCGGCCGCGGCGAGTGCGTGCCCTATCCCCGCTATGGCGAGACGCCTGAGGCGACGCTGGCCGCCATCGAGGCCATGCAGGACGCGGTGGCCGCTGGGCTGACCCGGGAGGCCCTCCAGGCCGCCATGCCGCCCGGTGCGGCCCGCAACGCGCTGGATTGCGCCCTGATTGACCTCGAGGCCAAGGCTGGGGGGCTGCGGGCCTGGAACCTGCTGAGCCGCCCGGTCCCGAGCGAGCGCACCACCGCCTACACCATCTCGCTCGGCACCCCCGAGGCCATGGCCGCGGCGACCGCCAAGGCCGCGCACCGGCCGCTGCTCAAGATCAAGCTCGGCGGCGAAGGCGATGGGATGCGGATCGCGGCCGTGCGCAAGGCCGCCCCCGGGGCCGAGCTGATCGTCGACGCCAACGAGGCCTGGACCGAGGCCAATCTGGAGCACAATCTTGCCGCCTGCGCCGCCGCCGGCGTCACCCTCGTGGAGCAGCCGCTGCCATCAGGCAAGGACGAGGCGCTGGCACGAATCAAGCGCCCGCTCGCGGTCTGCGCCGACGAGAGCGTGCACGACCGCTCGTCGCTCGCGCCGCTGCGCGCACGCTACGACGCCGTGAACATCAAGCTCGACAAGACCGGCGGCCTCACCGAGGCGCTGGCCATGGCCGATGCCGCGCAAGCGCTCGGCTTCGAGATCATGATCGGCTGCATGGTCGCGACCTCGCTGTCGATGGCACCTGCGATGCTGGTGACGCCGCAGGCGCGCTTCGTCGATCTCGACGGCCCGCTGCTGCTGGCGCGCGATCGCGATCACGGCTTGCGTTACGACGAAAGCCTGGTCTATCCGCCGGACGCCTCGCTGTGGGGATGAGGCTTGAGCCGGTGCCGCGCCGACCAGATCACGAGCGCACCGGCAGCGGCCATCGCGGCCATGACGTAGTACAGGCCGTCGCCGATATGGGCGTAGATCGCGCCTGACGCGATCGAGGTCGTTGCGCCCAATAGACCGTTGCACGCGGCGTAATAGCCCTGCCCCCGCGCGATCTGATGCGGCGGCACGCGCTGCACCAGGAGATTCATGGTGCCGACGATGGTCATGCCGAAGCTGAGACCATGGCCGAGTTGCACGATCGCGAGCAGCGCCAGCGGCGGCTCGTTGGCGGTGACGATCCAGCGCACCACGGCGCTTAGCCCCCCGATCGCCATCATCGTGGAGGCATGCAGCGAGAAGCGCGGCGACAGCGCGAACACGACGATCTCGGCGATCACGCCCAGCGTCCACAGCCCCGCGATCGTCAGCCCACTGATCCCATGGAGCTGCCAGTTGATGGCCGAGAAGGTGTAATAGGCGACGTGGCTGCCCTGGATCAGCGCGGCCGAGGCGATGATGGCCCAGAAGCCGGCATCGCGCAGCAGCGCCTTGCCGGCATGCGTCTCGGCGGCCTTGCGCCTGACATCGTCGAGCGGCTGAAGCAGCAGACTGGCCAGAACCGCAATGACGGCCGATGCTACGATGACCCAGATCAGGTCGCGCGGTGCGATGCTGTCGACGAGATAGCCGCAGGCGAGCGAGCCGGCGGCAAACGCCGCCGAGCCCCACAGCCGCAACGGCCCGTAATCGAGCCCATAGCGGGCAACGCCGCGCAGCGCATAGGCATCGGTCAGCGGGGTCGTCGGCGTCCACATCACGCAAGTCAGCGCATAGATCAGGAACAGCGCCAGCGGCTGCTGCTGCAAGCCGACCGCGGTAAAACCGATCGCCGTCGCCAGCACCGACACCATCATGGCGGCGCGAATGGCCTGGCGCTTTTCGGCTAAGGCGGTCACTTGCGGCAGCGTGGTGAAGCGCGTGATCGCCGGCAGTGCGTTGATGAGCCCGATCCAGGCCGCGTCGATGCCGATCGCCTTCAGCCACACCGGAAAGAACGGCAGATGCGTGCCCGAGACCGCGAAGACAGCCGAATAGAACAGGGCAAGACTCACGGCGAATCGCCGCTTCTTCGCTGCCGCGATGGGGATTTGTGATTCGGACTGCATCAAACCAATTGCGATTCGGTCGATATCGTGGTGATCGTTACAGTAACGCGCGGTGATTTGCGCGACGAGATTGTCATGGCCAACGAAGCATTCGCCCTCTCGCCCATGTCTGCCCGCGCGGCCGAGCCGAACGAGCAGGATTACGACGCGATCCGCGAAGCCTTCATGGAAACCGCGCGCGGCCGCTGGTTCCTCGGCGAATATGCCAAGCGCAACCGCAACGCCGATACGCGCATGGTGCTCGATGCGGTCGCGAAGATCGAAGAAACCCTTGCAGCACAGCGACAACCCGTCGTCGAGGACCGCCTGCCCGAGGCGCTGATCGAGATCCGACGCGCCATCCGCGAGGCCGAGACGATCGCGATCGCAGCGTTCGAGCCCGCGGCGATCGAGGCGAGCCTCGCGCCGATTCCGCGCGGGGTGCGCATCATCAAGGAGATCTCCTGGCGTTGGCGCGAGATCGGCGCCGACGGGCGAATCTGCGACCTCATTGATTCGCAGCTCGCCTCGATCGAGGCCGCCTGCGGACAGATCTCGACCATCGACCCCCGCGTCGAGCTCAAGGCCGCCTTCGATCTGCTGAAGGATCGCGTGGAGCAGCTTGACGGCGACGCAACGCCGCAGGCCGCGCCGGCTCCCGGGCAGGAGGCACCGTCGTCCGCGGCGGACGTGGCGCCTGCGGAGGTGGCACCTGGCGCGATCGCGAGCGAAGCCCCCGTGGCTTTTGCGGAGACGCCGCACGACATCGCCGCAGCTCCGGAGGCCGAAGCAGCTGGCGTCACTGATACTTCCGCCGTTGCCGAGCAGGCAATCGCGCCCGAGATCGTCGCCAAAAGCCAGGCAGCACCTGAAGAAGCCGCACGTGAAGAAGCGGCGCATGAAGACGTCGCTTTTGAAGAGCCGGCCGCAGAGCCCACTGCGGTCCCGGAGGTCACCGACGAGTTCTCGCTCGACGCCGCCGCGGAAGCCGAAGACGAAGCCATCCTCGAGGCCATCGCGCTAGAGATGGCCGCGCCCGATCCGGAGTTCGACGAGATCATCGAGCCGGTGGAGATGGAAGCGGTCGCTCCGGAGCCGACGGCTGCGGAGGTCGCAGCTCCCGTTGCAGCGGAGCCGCCGGAGCCGATCGCGCCAGAGCCGGTCGTCGCAGCGGTCGCGGAAGAGTCCGCCGCGGACGCGCCGATCGCGATGGACTCGCTCGCGCGCCTCACCGATGCCATTGCGGAAGCCGCTGCCGAAGTGATGGAGCAGCCGGCCCCGACCATGGCGGCCACGGCAACATTCGCCGCGACACCGAGCGCGACGCTGCCGATGCCCTCGCCCTTATCCACGTCCTTGCCCGAGCCCTCGCTCGGCGCCACCATCCTCGCCAGCGGCATCCTGCAAAAACCCCGCGCCGCCGCCAACGACCCGCTCGCGCCGATCCGCCGCATGACCCAGGCCGAGAAGATCGCGTTCTTCTCGTGAGAGCGCACGCTCTCGTCACATCGTCATGTATGGACGGCCCCCTCTCGGCAAGGGCTTTTTGGTGCTTCAGCAAATGAATCGGGGAGCGGTCATGTATACGGCCTCGAGAAGCGGCCATTGACCGCGGGCCCTGATGGAGATCGCTGATCGAATTCCAATCATTGCGGCGCGCTGTGACGCGCGATGACGATGCGGAGTGTTTCGATCCCGGTTTCCAGACCATTTGCCATCACACCTTTAGTGCCCTTCCGATAGGCATGGAGCGCGAGCGCGGCGGCTGTTGCCCCTCAACTAGGCCGCAGCCGGCGCGCTCGCGCGGTCTCGGTAGGTTTCTCCTTTGACCAGCATGGCCCAGATGATCCGG
>NZ_FNCU01000099.1:0-7364 GCF_900099855.1 Bradyrhizobium sp. Rc2d
CGCCCGCTGATCGACTGGCTGGACTACAACGGCTACACCGTCGTCACCAAGGCGACCAAGGAATTCATCGACGCCTCCGGCCGCCGCAAGGTCAAGGGCAACATGGACATCGAGCTTGCCGTCGACGCCATGGAGCTCGCCGAGCATATCGACCAGATGGTGCTGTTCTCGGGTGACGGCGACTTCCGCTCCCTGGTCGAGGCCGTCCAGCGCCGCGGCGTGCGGGTCACCGTGGTCTCCACCATCGCCAGCCAACCACCGATGATCGCCGACGAGCTGCGCCGCCAGGCCGACGTCTTCACCGACCTCGTCGAGCTGCAATCCAAGCTCGGCCGCGACCCGTCCGAACGCCCCGCCCCGCGCGACCGCGGCGAGCGCGAGGGACGCCACCACGCTCCGCAATTCCTCCAGCGCGCAACCACGATGGCGCCGAGGGGCGATGACGACTTCGAGGAGTGAGGCGGCCCGGTCAAGCCGCCAGCCTTCCACCGTCGTTCCCGACCGTGACTGCCCGCTCTGTCCGCGTCTGGTCGCCTTTCGCGACGCCAACCGCGCGCGCGAGCCATCGTGGCACAATGCACCGGTTGCGCCCTTCGGTGACATCAAGGCGCGCCTCTTGATCGTGGGCCTTGCGCCGGGGATGCAGGGAGCCAACCGCACCGGCCGTCCTTTCACCGGCGACTATGCCGGTGATCTCCTCTACGCGACGCTGGTCGAATATGGATTTGCCAAGGGCACCTATCAGGCGCGCCCCGATGACGGCCTGAAGCTGATCGATTGCCGGATCGCCAACGCCGTGCATTGCCTGCCGCCGCAGAACAAGCCGCTTCCGATCGAGATCACCACCTGCCGCCAGTTCCTTGCGGCGAATCTCGCGACCATGCCGAACCTGCGCGCGATCGTCGCGCTCGGGCGGATTGCGCACGACAGCGTGCTCAAGCCGCTGAATCTGAAGGGCTCGCAAGCCCCCTTCGGCCATGGCGCCGTGCACCAGGCCGGCGCGTTCAAGCTCTACGACAGCTACCATTGCTCGCGCTACAACACGAATACCGGCGTGCTGACGCCCGACATGTTCCGGTCCGTGTTCGCGAAGGTGAAGGCCGATCTCGACTAAGTTAGCCCTTGGCGGGATTGGCCTTCAGCCAGTCCAGCACATCGCCGGCATTCCGGTCGGGCGGAAACACCGGGTAGAACACGTGCGTGATCCTGGCGTCATCGATGATCAGCGCGAGTCGCTTGATCAGCGTCAGGCCAGCGACCTCCATCGTCGGCAAATTCAGGGCGCGCGTCAGCGCCAGCTTCTCGTCCGAGAGCACTGGGAACGGCAGATGCAGACGCGAGGCCATCTCGATCTGGTAGTCGTTGCTCTGGGTCGAGAGACCGAACACGTGCGAGGCGCCAGCCGTCTTCAGCTCGGCAAACAGATCGCGGAACGCGCAAGTCTGCGGGGTGCAGCCGCGCGCGCCCGGGATCATGTCCCAATCGTCGACCAGCGCAATCTTGCCGGGTTCGCCGGTGCGGGGATAGGCGAACACGACGGTACGGCCGCGCAGCGCCGACAGCGTGACTGACCTGTCGTCCGTCGCGAGCAGGCCGATCGGCGGCAACGTCATGCCCTTCAGATGGGCGGCGCCACCGTCGTCGGCAGGCGCGGGAATCCGGCTCCAATCGACCTCGAGCAGGTTCCTCTGGGTCATCCCGCTATCCCCTCGCCCGCATCAGGCGGCCCTTCTCGCGGCTCCAGTCGCGCTTCTTTTCGGATTCGCGCTTGTCGTGCAGCTTCTTGCCTTTGGCAACCGCCAGCTGCAATTTGGCGCGACCGCGTTCGTTGAAGTAGAGCTTGAGCGGGATCAGCGTCATGCCCTCGCGGTCGACCGCGCCCATCAGCTTGTTGATCTGCCGGCGGTGAAGCAGCAGTTTTCGCGGCCGTTTGGGCTCGTGATTGAAGCGATTGCCCTGGAGATATTCGGGAATGGTGGCGTTGATCAGCCAGATCTCACCGTTCTTCGAGTCGGCGTAGGATTCCGCGATCGTGCTCTTGCCGTTGCGGATCGACTTGACCTCGGTGCCGGTCAGCGCAATGCCCGCCTCGATCGTATCCTCGATGGCGTAGTTGAAGCGGGCCTTGCGATTCTCCGCCATGACCTTGATCGGACGTTCGTTCTTATCGGCCATCGCAGACAAACCTGATCAAGATGCGCACGGATTCTAACAGTTCGGATAAAGCGCGCGCGTCAAGACTTCTTGAGGAGATCACGGATCTCGGTCAGCAGCTCGACCTCGGCCGACGGCTTCGGCGGCGCCGCAGGCGCGGCCTGCTCCTTCTTCAGTCGGCTCATCACCCGGATCGCCAGGAACAGCACGAAGGCGATGATGATGAAGTTGATCGTCAGCGTGAGGAAGTTGCCCCAAGCAAGTACGGCGCCTTGCTTTTTCGCTTCAACCAAATTGGTGGCGGTGACCGCCTTCGACAAGGGGGTGAAGTAGTTTGAGAAGTCGAGCCCGCCGGTAGCGGCGCCGATGATCGGCATGATCACGTCGCCGACCAGCGAATTGACGATGGCGCCGAAGGCCGCACCGATGATGACGGCGACCGCGAGGTCGACGACGTTGCCCTTCATGGCGAATTCGCGGAACTCCTTGAGCATCTGCATGCCCTTCTCCTCGACGCTCATGAAACGCTCCCCAAACGCCAATGCGTCAGTTGATGAGGCCGGCGTGCACCATTGCGCTGCGCACGGCGACGCGTGTCGGCTCGGAGACCGGCACCATCGGCAGCCGCAGCGTCTCGTCCAGCTTGCCGAGCAGCGACATCGCGTACTTGATCGGCGCCGGATTGCTCTCGATGAAGAGGTTGTTGTGCAGCGGCATCAGCTTGTCGTGAAGCTTCAGGGCGGTCGCGTGATCGCCCTTCTGCCAGGCCACGTGGAACTCCGCGCACAGGCGCGGCGCGACGTTCGAGGTCACCGAGATGCAGCCGTGGCCGCCATGGGCCATGTAGCCGAGGATGGTCGCGTCCTCGCCGGAGAGCTGATTGAAATCCTCGCCCATCGCCGCGCGCTGTTGCGACACGCGGACCATGCTAGCGGTAGCGTCCTTGACGCCGGCGATGTTCTTCAGCTCCCACAGCCGCTTCATGGTGTCGACCGACATGTCGATCACCGAGCGCGGCGGGATGTTGTAGATGATGATCGGGATTCCGATCGCATCGTTGATCGCCTTGAAGTGCTGATACATCCCTTCCTGGGTCGGCTTGTTGTAGTAGGGCGTGACGACCAGCACGGCGTCCGCGCCCGCCTTCTCGGCGTGCTGGGAGAGCTCGATCGCCTCCTTGGTCGAGTTGGAGCCGGCACCCGCGATGACGGGCACGCGGCCCTTGGCTTCAGCGATGCACCATTCGACGACCTTCTTGTGTTCGTCATGGCTGAGCGTCGGGCTCTCGCCGGTGGTGCCGACCGGCACCAGGCCGTTGGTGCCTTCTGAGATCTGCCAATTGACCAGCGAGCGGAACGCCGCCTCGTCCAGCGAGCCGTTCTTGAACGGCGTGACCAAGGCGGTGAACGACCCCCGGAATTTCGTCTTGGCTGCCATGGACTTCCTCCGTACGCGGCGATCTCTTGAGCAAGCCCCATACATATCGGGTCTATCCCGCCGGTAAAAGGCCCGCCGCCGTGTGACGCACCGTTTAGGCCGCGATTTTGCCGCGGTGATGGTGCAAATCGGCCCGAGGTAAGCGGCTGTTGGTATTTTGTCCGCATATTCAATCAATACAGCTAGATTTTGGGCCACTTGACTGATTCGGGGCGACGAAACGCCGTGACCTCCTTTCCTCGTGCCGCATGGCGATCCACCGGTCTGGTCGTATGCCTGATGGCAGGGTTGTCCGTCGGTTGTGCTGCCTTGGCCAAGTCCAGTGACAAGTCCAACGAGACGACCGCGGACGAGGCTAAGAACTCCGCGAAGCCAGCCGCCAAGGACTCGTCCAAGGGAACCGGCAAGGAAACTTCAAAGGATACGGCCAAGGGCACCAACAAGGGCGCCAGCAAGGGTGCAGCCAGCGCCCCGGCCAAGGATGCCGCGAACAAATCGGCCAAGGACGCTGGGAAGAACGCCGGCAAGGAACCCACCAAGGACAAGCCCAAGCCTGCGGCAGCAACCAAGCCCGTGGCGGCAGCGTCCAAGCCGGCGGCAGCGGCCAAGCCTGCGGCAGCGGCCCCCGCGGCAACATCAAAACCGACCGCCAACGGCGCACCGTCCAAGCCCGCACCCGCCCCGGCTTCGACGGCCACCGTCAGACCCACCGCCCCGGCCGCCGCCAGACCGTCCGCAGCTCCCGTGCTCGCTCCTGCGACCCGCCAGCATGCAGCGCCGCGCAAGCCGGTCATACCGGCCGCCGTCGCCGCGACATCGTCGACGTCGCAGGCCGACAAGGACACGCTGGAAAACGTCATCGAGCTCGCGCGCAAGCGCAAGGCGGGCGACGCCACCAATTATGCTGCTTCGATCTCGGATCCCGTCGCGCGAAAGCTGGCGGAATGGATCATCCTGCGCAGCGAGGACAATGGCGCGACCGTGGAGCGCTACCGCGCCTTCCTGTCCGCCAATCCGAGCTGGCCGTCGCAGACCTTCCTGCGGCGGCGGCTCGAGGCTGCGATGTGGGACGACAGGCGCGACGATTCAGTTGCGTGGTCGTGGTTCGAGAATGAGTCCCCGATCTCCGCCAAGGGCCGCTTCACGCTTGCCAAGGCGATGCTGGCGCGCGGCGACCGCGCCAACGCCGAGCGGCTGGTGCGCGAGGCCTGGCGCAGCGATCCGATGTCGGAGGACACCGAGAACAACGCGCTCGACCAGTTCGGCGCCCTACTGACGGCGGGCGATCAGAAGGCGCGGATGGACACCCTGCTCTACGGCAGCGAGAACGAAGCCGCGTTGCGCGCCGCCAAGCGCCTCGGCGCCAGTTATGTCGCGCTCGCCAAGGCCCGCATCGCTGCCGTCAGGAAGGCGCCGAATGCGCGCGCGCTGCTCGATGCCGTGCCGCGCGAGCTGCACAGCGATCCCGGCTTCATCTTCAGCAAGATCCAGCTCCTGCGCCGCGAGGAGAAGTTTGCCGAAGCGGCGCAGCTCATGCTCTCGGCGCCGAAGGATCCGAACCGGCTCCACAATCTCGACGAATGGTGGATCGAGCGGCGCCTCCTGGCGCGCAAGATGATCGACACCGAGGAATTCCGCAGCGCCTATCTGATCGCGCGCGATGCCGCCCTGCCCTCGCGCGACATCTACAAGACCGAGCAGGAGTTCACCGCGGGCTGGATCGCGCTCCGCTTCCTCAACGATCCCGCGACCGCCGCCCAGCATTTTGCCCGTATCGGCGTCGGCAGCGTCAACCCGACCACGCTGGCGCGCGCCGGCTATTGGCAGGGCCGCGCTGCGGAAGCGATGGGCCGCCAGCAGGAAGCGCGCAACGCCTATGCCCGCGCCGCCGAGCAGTCGACCAGCTATTACGGCCAGCTCGCGCGCGCAAAGCTCGGCCTGCCCCAGATCGAGCTCAACAACCCGCCGCGCGGACGCGGCGCCGAACGGCTCGAGATCGTGCGCGCGGCGCAACTGCTCTACGAGCTCGACGAGCGCGAGCTCGCGGTGCCCATGCTCGCCGATATGGGCGAGAACGGCGATCCCGAAGCGCTTGCCGGCCTCGGCGAGCTCACCCAGCGCTACAGCGACGCGCGCGGCATGCTGCTGCTGGGCAAGGCCGCGCTCAATCGCGGCCTGCCGTTCGACTTCTACGCCTATCCTGTCAACGGCATTCCGCAGTTCACGCCGATCGGCCCCCAGGTCGAGCGCAGCATCGTCTATGCGATCGCACGGCAGGAGAGCGCATTCAATCCGTCGGTGGTCTCGCCGGCGCAGGCCTATGGGCTGATGCAGGTGACGCCGGACGCCGCGCGCTACGTCTGCAAACGCCACGGCGCGACCTACGACCTGTCCCGGCTGAAGAACGATTCGGTCTACAACGCCACGCTCGGCTCGGCCGAGCTCGGCGGACTGCTCGAGGATTATCGCGGCTCCTACATCATGACGTTTGCCGCCTACAATGCCGGCCGCGGCAGCGTGAGGAAGTGGGTCGAGCGCTACGGCGATCCGCGCGACCCCAAGGTCGACGCGGTCGATTGGGTCGAGCTGATTCCGTTCTCCGAGACGCGCAACTACGTGCAGCGGATCATGGAGAACCTTCAGGTCTACCGCGCCCGCTTCGGCGGCGGCACGCGGCTGCAGATCGAAGCCGATTTGCGCCGCGGCACCGGCAGCGTGGAATAGCAACACCCTCGCCCGATCGCTGCCGGGAGCATCGGTGGCAAGCGATGCCCTCAGGCCTTAAGTCTCCGACGGACGGACTGCGCAGTCACGCGACCTTCGGGCGCCCTTCCCAAGACGCGCCTCGATCGAGGTCTGCAAGGTCGCTTGCCGCATCGACGAGCTCACCATTGTCGGCAAGGCCGGATCGGCGGGTCGCTTTGCAAGACGGACCGGTCAGCGACAGCCTGCCCATGCCTCGCCACGGACGGGCATGCGGGCCGCGCGGTGATCCCTCTCTCGCCGCGGCTTCAATCAGGTCTCGGCGAACGATCGATCAACGGAACGCGCGACGCCAACTCTGGCCGTCATGACCCGAGGCGAGAACAAGCCGGCAAAAAGAAAAGCCCCGGCGGTTTCCCGCCGGGGCTCTCTGTCAGGTCGTTAGACCAAACTTACCAGTTGCGCTGAGCGCGGAGCAGCAGGGTGATGCTGTCCTGATCCTTCAGCTCATACACTGCGGTCGGCTTGGCCGTGTTAGCGGCCGGGCTGAGGATGGCAGTGCCGGAATACTTCTGATCCAGATGGGTCCAGTTCAGGTCAGCCGAGAACGTCAGGTTCTTGACCGGGGTCCAGCGGGTGATGATACCGATCTGACCGATCGCGAAGTCAGGGTTACAACCCGTCACACCCACGAGGCCGCCGAACACGCCACCGGTGCCAGTCGCGCCGCAGAGCGTGGTCTTGGCGAGCGTGCCGAACTGGGCCTGAGCGTAAGCACCGTAGAGCGCGGTGTTCCAGTAGGGATCCCAGTTGTGGGTGTAAGCACCACGGAAGCCCCAGGTCTTGACCGTCTCCTGCGAGCTGCCCGTGATGAACACGGTGTCAGGAGCATTGGCGAAGCCGACGCTCTGATAGGCGATGCCCGAGCTGCCGTACATCTGGTAGGAGCTGCCCGCCAGGTTCTGGAAGTTGTAGCGGGTCGCGCCGTCGGTGTAGACGCCCTGGATGTTGATCGTGTCACCCGCACCGGTCGGGATGTTCTTGATCGACAGAGCGAGCTGAACCGCCCA
>NZ_FNCU01000046.1:0-71012 GCF_900099855.1 Bradyrhizobium sp. Rc2d
AGATGCGCCGCCGGGCCGAACTCGCCGAACACCCCTTCGGCACCCTCAAATGCCGGGCGGGCTACCGCCACTTCCTCGTCCGCGGCTTCGACAAGGTGCGCGGCGAATGGAGCCTGATGGCGCTCTGCTACAACTTCTCCCGCGTATTGAGCATCCTCGGAATCGACAGCTTCATGGCCTATCTGGCCAATTGCCATCCACATTGGGCGTTCTGGCTGCTTAACGCCGTCACCCGCCTACAAGCCACGGCACCGCGCTTCCAAGCAAAAATACGCCCGACCCTCGGCTACGCCATATAATCAGGGGCGAAACACAATTCTTGCCCACTCTCTGCGCTCCATCCGGGCTACACGACTACGGCACCCGTGTTCCCCCGACATCTGCCGGGATCATTTCGCGCCGTCGCGGGTTCTCAACGGATTGTCCGGGTTGGAGCCGCCATGACCATCAATTTTGACACGCTGAAAGCATCGCTCGTCCTGTATGGCTTGAACGCGATTTACGCGATGATTCTGCTCGCGGTCGGCTGGTATCTGTCCGGCGCATTGCAGCGTTTCGTCACGCGCCTATTGAGCGTCACGCACCGCGTCGATCCGCTGGTGACCTTGTTCGTTGCCAGCGTCGCTCGCTATGCCGTGCTCGCGGTCGTCGGCATCGCCGTGCTTCAGCTCTTCGGCATCCAGACCGCGAGCCTCGTTGCCGTGCTGGGCGCGACTTCACTCGCCATCGGCCTTGCGCTTCAAGGCACGCTCTCCAATCTCGCCGCCGGTGTCATGCTGCTGCTGTTCCGTCCCTTCCATATCGGCGATGACGTCGAGGTCGCCGGCAAGGCGGGGAAGGTGAAGTCGTTGTCGCTGTTCATGACCGAACTGGTCGCGCCCGACAACACGCAGATCCTCTTGCCGAACGGGCAGGTGTGGGGCGCGGCCATCATCAACCACAGCGCCTATCCCGGTACGGGCGAGATCAAGGTGGCGTTTCCGGTCAGGGCAGGGGCGGCCAATGCGTTGGCCGACCAGATCCTGAAGGAGCTGCGCGACGATCCCCGCATCGACGACAGGACCGCCCCCTCGGTCAATGTAACAAAGGTGATCGCTGCCGATCCCGCAGCGCCCGTCGTGGAATTGACGGTGAGCGCAAAGGTGAAGCCGTCCGATGCCGATGCCATCAAGCAGCGGGTGCTCGATCATGCGAGTGCGCTGCTGGCGGCGGCGTGAGAGCGCCTTTAGCCCCGCGGCGAGCGCGGCGGCCTGCGCTTCACCGCATGCCGGCGCGGCGAGCGGGTGACGCGGGGACGAAGGCGGCTCGTGGCTGCGGGGCGCGGCTTGGCCTGGGCTTGTGGGCCGCGGGCGAGGTCCATCAGCATGCGCAGTGCCTCGACCACGGAGCGGGCACGCACGGCACTGCGGCCGATCGCGCCGAAGCGGTGCTCGCGATGAATGATGCGGCCGTCGCGCGCGGCCGCCGCGAAGTGCACGAGGCCGACCGGCTTGCCGGGCGTGGCGCCGCCGGGGCCGGCAATGCCGGTGATGGCGACCGCGAGATCGACATCGGCGCGCTCGAGGGCGCCGATCGCCATCGCGGTTGCGGTCTCCTTGCTGACCGCGCCGAAATTAGTGAGCGTGCTCGCCTCGACCCCTAACATCGCGCGCTTGGCGTCGTTGGAATAGGTGACGAAGCCGCGATCGATGACATCAGAGGAGCCGGGAATATCGGTCAGCGCGCCGGCAACGAGGCCTCCGGTGCAGGACTCGGCCGTCGCGATCGTCAGCTTGCGCATCCGGCAAAGATCGAGCAGCGAGCGGGAGAGGGCGCGTGCGTCGCTGCCGCCCATGATCTTACACGCTCCAGGGAAGACGGATGGTGGCGCTCGCGGTGGCCGCGATGCCTTCCTCACGGCCGGTGAAGCCGAGCCGCTCGCTGGTCGTCGCCTTCACCGCGACGCGCGAAATGTCGACGCCGGAGATCTCGGCGATGCGGGCGCGCATGGTGTCGCGCAACGGGCCGATCTTCGGCCGCTCGCAGATCAGCGTCACCTCGAGATTGGCGACGCGCCCGCCGCGCGCCGCAACGCGCTCGATGGCATATTTCAGGAACTGGTCGGAGGAAGCACCCTTCCACTTCGCATCGCTCGGCGGAAAGTGCGAGCCGATGTCGCCGTCGGCGAGCGCGCCGAGGATGGCGTCGACCAGAGCATGCAGGCCAACATCGCCGTCGGAATGGGCGAGGAAGCCTTTCGTATGGGGGACGCGCACGCCGCAGATCATGACGTGGTCGCCTTCGCCGAAGGCGTGCACGTCATAGCCCGTGCCGGTCCTGATGTCGCCGAGCTGGGCGGCCAGGCGTGCTTCCTCGCGCACGAAATCCTCGGGAGTGGTGAGCTTCATATTGGCAACATCGCCTTCAAAGGTTGCAACCGTCAATCCTGCCCATTCGGCAATGGCGGCATCGTCGGTGAAATCCGAGCGTCCGTCCTTCGCCGCGCGACGATGCGCCTCGAGGATGACGTCGAAACGAAAGGATTGCGGCGTCTGCGCGATTCGCAGCCGCGCGCGGTCCGGCGTACCCTCGATATGGCCGCTCTCGCCGGTGAGCTTGATGGTGTCGGTGACGGGGACGACGGGGATCGCAGCGCCGGTGCGACTTGCCGCCTCGATCGCACGGGAGATCACGGCGTCGGAGACGAAGGGGCGGGCGGCGTCGTGGATCAAGACGATATCGGGCTTGTGCTTGGCCAGCGCTTCCAGACCCGCGAGCACCGAGGCCTGACGGGTGGCGCCACCATCGGTCGGCGGCTCGTGCTTGAGCCCTAAGACCGCGGCCGTGAATATCGCGCTGTCGTCGGGGTTCACCACCGGTTGCACCGCCGACACGTCGGGGTGACGACTGAAGGCTTCCATGGCGCGATAGATCACGGGAACACCGCCGATCTCGCGATATTGCTTCGGCCCGCCGGCGCCGGCGCGCAAGCCCCGACCGGCTGCGACGAGGACGACCGCAGTGCGTTGTGATTTCGCCATAGGACTCAAATACTCAGTTGGTGATGAAGAGTCGGGGAGTGGGGTGATTTGACGGCATGCCTCTAGCACGGCAGGCCCGCAAAAAAAGGGGGTTTCCACCCTTTGTGGGAAACAGCATTTTGCTGCACTGCACTTGAAAGATCTGCAGAACTGTCTAAACTGTAGGCATGGCGCTTGACTGCACAAGAATTGTGCGCAAGATAGGTCATGGCAGGCGCGATGAGGCCCTGTCCAGTCAACGAGACCCCTGTGACCGGCTCGGCAGTATCCGGCTCTAAGCCGTTGAAAATAGGCGATATTGATGTCGCCACCCCGGTCTTCCTGGCGCCGATGTCGGGGGTGACTGACTCGCCCGTTCGGCGGCTGGCCGCCGAGCTAGGGGCAGGTCTCGTCGTGTCGGAAATGACCGCCAGCGATGAGCTCGCCAACGGCCACCGGATATCGCGGTTGCGCTGCGAAGCCACGGGAATCGGCCCACACGTGGTCCAGCTCGCCGGCTGCGAGGCGCATTGGATGGCCGAAGGCGCCCGGATCGCCGAAGCCGAAGGCGCCGACATCATCGACATCAACATGGGCTGTCCGGCCCGCCACGTCACCGGCGGCCAGTCCGGCTCGGCCCTGATGCGCGACCTCGACCACGCAGTCAGCCTGATCGATGCGACGATTGCGGCGGTGAAGGTGCCGGTGACGCTGAAGATGCGGCTCGGCTGGGACGACCGCAGCCGCAACGCGCCGGAACTGGCGCGGCGCGCCGAAGCATCAGGCATCAACCTCGTCACCGTGCATGGCCGCACCCGCTGCCAGTTCTACAAGGGCGAGGCTGATTGGGATGCGATCCGCGCCGTGCGCGAGGCCATCTCCATTCCGCTCGTCGTCAATGGCGACATCACCACGTATGACAAGGCGCTCGCGGCGCTCCACGCCTCCGGCGCCGATGCCGTGATGATCGGCCGCGGCGCGCAGGGCCAGCCCTGGTTGCCCGGCCAGATCGGCCGCCGTCTGAAGGGTGGGGCAGAGGAAGCAACGCCGGCGCTCGGGACGCAGCTGCATTATGTCCGCACGCTCTATGAGGGCGTCTGCGCGCTGTACGGTCTGCGCATCGGGCTCAGGCACGCGCGCAAGCATCTCGGGTGGGCGCTCGATATTGCGGCTGATGCGAGCGGCGCTTCAGTCGAGAAGCTGAGGGGGTGGCGTCAGAAGATCCTGACCTCGGAGGATCCGCGCCTGGTCCACCGATCGCTGCAAGACGCCTTCGACGACTTCGCATGGAGCGCTGCTGCATGAACTCAGCCGCCGAACAGCGCCGGCCGTCCGACAGCGACGCGATCCTGGATGCGCTTCCCAATCCAGTGCTGATGATCGGGCCGGACGGCAAGATCGTCGCCGCCAACATCGCGACCGAAGCCTTCTTCGAAATCTCGACGCAGTTCCTGAAGCGGCAGTCGCTGAAGGAACTGGTGCCGTTCGGCAGCCCCTTGCTGGCACTGATCGACCAGGTGCGCTCGTCGAACTCGCCGGTCAACGAATACAAGGTTGATCTCGGCACGCCGCGCATGGGCGGCGATCGCCAGGTCGATCTGCATGTCGCCCCGCTCACTGAGCGGCCCGGCCACATCGTGGTGATGCTCCAGGAGCGCACCATCGCCGACAAGATGGATCGCCAGCTCACCCATCGCAGCGCCGCGCGCTCGGTGATCGCTCTGGCCGCGATGCTGGCGCACGAGATCAAGAACCCGCTGTCCGGCATCCGCGGCGCGGCGCAGCTCCTGGAGCAGCAGGCTTCCTCCGAGGACCGCATGCTGACGCGCCTGATCTGCGACGAGGCCGACCGCATCGTGACGCTGGTCGACCGCATGGAGGTGTTCGGCGACGAGCGCCCCGTGGTGCGCGGCCCGGTCAACATCCACTCGGTGCTCGATCACGTGAAGCGGCTGGCGCAGTCCGGCTTTGCCCGCAACATCCGCTTCATCGAGGATTACGATCCCTCGCTGCCGCCGGTGCTGGCGAACCAGGACCAGCTCATCCAGGTGTTCCTCAATCTCGTGAAGAACGCCGCCGAAGCCCTGATCGACGTGCCCGACGCCGAGATCCAGCTCACCACCGCGTTCCGCCCCGGCGTGCGCCTGTCAGTCCCTGGTCAAAAATCCCGGGTATCCCTGCCGCTCGAATTCTGCGTGAGAGACAACGGACCAGGTGTGCCGGACGACCTTCTGCCCAACCTGTTCGATCCCTTCGTGACCACCAAGCAGACCGGCTCGGGTCTGGGCCTCGCGCTGGTCGCAAAGATCGTCGGCGATCACGGGGGCATCATCGAATGCGAATCTCAGCCGCGCAAGACCACCTTCCGCGTGCTGATGCCGATGTATTCCACATCGGTGAAACATGCCGATCAAAGCAGTCGCGCCGACTCTGCCGGGAAGCCGTCGCCTGCATCACAGGGGGCAAAATGAGGATTAGCGATGCCCGCAGGTAGCATTCTCGTAGCTGATGACGATACCGCCATCCGCACCGTTCTCAATCAGGCACTGTCCCGCGCCGGCTACGAAGTGCGGCTGACCGGCAATGCCGCAACGCTGTGGCGTTGGGTCAGCCAGGGGGAGGGCGATCTCGTCATCACCGACGTGGTGATGCCCGACGAGAACGCTTTCGACCTGCTGCCGCGGATCAAGAAGATGCGGCCGAATCTGCCCGTCATCGTCATGAGCGCGCAGAACACGTTCATGACGGCGATCCGTGCCTCCGAGCGCGGCGCCTATGAATATCTGCCAAAGCCCTTCGACCTGAAGGAGCTGATCGCCATCGTCGGCCGCGCGCTCGCCGAGCCGAAGGAGCGGGTCTCGACGCCGGACGAGGACGCCGAGATGGAGGCGATCCCGCTGGTCGGCCGCTCGCCTGCCATGCAGGAAATCTATCGCGTGCTGGCGCGTCTGATGCAGACCGACCTCACCGTGATGATCACGGGCGAGTCCGGCACCGGCAAGGAGCTGGTGGCGCGCGCGCTGCACGATTACGGCAAGCGCCGCAACGGCCCGTTCGTCGCCGTCAACATGGCCGCGATCCCGCGCGACCTCATTGAATCGGAATTGTTCGGCCATGAGCGCGGCGCATTCACCGGCGCCAACACCCGCGCCTCCGGCCGGTTCGAGCAGGCCGAGGGCGGCACGTTGTTCCTGGACGAGATCGGCGACATGCCGATGGAGGCGCAGACCCGTCTCTTACGCGTGCTGCAGCAGGGCGAATACACCACCGTCGGCGGCCGCACCCCGATCAAGACCGACGTGCGCATCGTCGCGGCCTCCAACAAGGATCTGCGCGTCCTGATCCAGCAGGGCCTGTTCCGCGAAGACCTGTTCTTCCGTCTCAACGTCGTGCCGTTGCGGCTGCCGCCGCTGCGCGAGCGCATCGAGGACCTCCCGGATCTGGTGCGGCACTTCTTCACGCTGGCCGAGAAGGACGGCTTGCCGCCGAAGAAGCTGGATGCGCTGGCGCTGGAACGGATGAAGCAGCACCGCTGGCCCGGCAACGTGCGCGAGCTCGAAAACCTCGCCCGGCGCCTCGCCGCGCTCTATCCGCAGGACGTGATCACGTCGTCGGTCATCGACGGCGAGCTCGCGCCGCCTTCGGTCAGCCCGGGCGCCGCGGTCCAGCAGGGCGTCGACAATCTCGGCGGCGCGGTGGAGGCCTATCTGTCCTCGCACTTCCAGGGCTTTCCGAACGGCATGCCGCCGCCGGGCCTGTATCACCGCATCCTCAAGGAGATCGAGGTGCCGCTGCTCACGGCTGCACTCGCAGCCACCCGCGGCAACCAGATCCGCGCCGCGGACCTGCTCGGCCTCAACCGCAACACGCTGCGCAAGAAGATCCGGGACCTGGATATCCAGGTGTATCGGAGCGGCGGCTAGGCTTTCAGAACGGACGGTGGCTCAGCTCCCCCACCCAAGGCGGAGCTGAGCCTGTCCGGATCGCGTTGGCCGTTGCGGCTGACGCGGTGAGCAGAAGTCCGGATCGGACCGAAATGTTCCGCTCGCACTTTCAAATCGGTCATTGGGCCGCAACGCGCGGCATCAAATCTATCTGACAAGCCGGCCGGATGCCGGCATCACGCTGGCGACATTCACCGGCGGCTGCTGGAGGCCCAGGCCGTTGACCAGGAGGTCGGCGGCCACGATCAGCAGAAGAACGGCCGAAACCATCGTCGCGAGAAAAAATCTATCCATCCCCGTCAAGCCGGGATGGCGGGAATCCGTTCCCGTCCAACCGCGATGTCTTGTGGATGGGGGCGGCGGTCGCGGCCGAGACGCCGCGGAATTGTCGCAATTCGGCAACAATGTGGTACGAATACATCAGTATCCGCGCGCCCGCGGACCCGTTTTTCAGCACCCATTGCCGGAATGATCAGCGCAGATACCTCGGCCGCATCCTTTGACACGGCCCCAGCCGAAGAGCCCAAGCGCTGGTCGCTGCGGCGCTGGCTGGCACCCTTTGCCGTGGCCCTGGCGCTGCTGTCGGCCTTCCTCACCTTCCTGGTTCTGACCGGCCTCACCAAGATCGAGCCGACGCCGGAGGTGGTCCGTTCGTTCTATCTGATCAATGCGGCCACGATCCTGCTCCTGGTCGGGATCATCGTCCGGGAACTCTGGCAGCTGATCCTGGCTCGACGGCGGGGCAGGGCGGCCGCGCGCCTCCATGTCCAGATCGTCAGCCTGTTCTCGATCGTGGCGGTGCTGCCGGCGGTGCTGGTCGCCGTCGTCGCCAACGTCACCATCGAGCGCGGCCTCGACCGGCTGTTCTCGGGGCCGACCAAGGAGGTGATCCAGAATTCGCTGACGATCGCGCGGGCCTACATGCAGGACCATGCGCAGCTGATCCGCGGCGACATTCTCGGCATGGCCAACGACATCGCGCACGCCCGGCCGCTCTACGACCAGGACCGCCGCTCGTTCCGGGAGATGCTGACCGCCAGCGCCGGCTCCCGCAATCTGCCGGGCGCGATGATCATCGACAAGAACACCAACATCCTGGAATCCGCCGACACCGGCATGCGGCTGGCCTATTCGCCGCCCGCGCCGGACTTCCTCAGCAACGTCAACGAGAACGAACCCGAAATCGCGGTGCTACCGGATGCGAGCTTCGTTGCCGCGGTGATCCGCCTGCGTGCCTTCAACGACACCTTCCTCTACGTCGCCCGGCCGCTCGATCCGAACGTCGTCAACCAGCTCAAGCAGACCGAGGTCAGCGTCGCCGAATACGCCCAGATCGAGTCGCGCCGGCTCGGCATCCAGGTCGCCTTCGCGCTGATGTTCGCGGTGATCGCGCTGACCATCCTGATGGCTTCGGTGCTGATTGGCCTCAACTTCGCCAACTCGCTGGTCTCGCCGATCCGGCGGCTGATGAATGCGGCCCACACGGTCTCGACCGGCGACCTGCATGTTCAGGTGGCCGTGCACCAGTCCGAAGGCGACCTTGCCCAGCTTGGTGAGACCTTCAACAAGATGACGCAGGAATTGCGCAGCCAGCGCGACGAGCTCGTCAACGCCAGCGACCTCATCGACAGCCGCCGCCGCTTCATCGAGGCCGTGCTGTCCTCCGCGAGCGCCGGCATCATCGGCGTCGACGCGTCCGGCAGCGTCGGCATCCTCAACCGCTCCGCCGAGAAGCTGATCGGGCACTCCGAAGCGGAGACGCTCGGCCACCCGCTTTCCGACGTGCTGCCTGAGCTCGACGAGATGATGAAGGCGGCGCGGGAAGGGACCCAGCGCCTGGTGCAGGGCCAGATCACGATCACCCGCGACGGCACCGAGCGCAATCTCTCGGTCCGCGTCAGCGCCGAGAAGACCAGCCAACCGCGCGACAGCTACATCATCACGCTCGACGACATCACCGAGCTGGTCTCCGCGCAGCGCACCTCGGCATGGGGCGACGTGGCGCGCCGCATCGCCCACGAGATCAAGAATCCGCTGACGCCGATCCAGCTCTCGGCCGAGCGCATCCGCCGCAAGTTCGGCAAGACCATCACCGAGGACAAGGACAAGCAGATCTTCGACCAGTGCACCGACACCATCGTGCGCCAGGTCGACGACATCAGGCGCATGGTCGATGAGTTCTCCCGTTTCGCGCGGATGCCGAAACCGGTGATGGAGGGCGAGGACGTCGCCGACACCGTGCGGCAGGCGGTGTTCCTGATGAAAGTCGCCCATCCCGAGATCGACATCGAGGCCGAGTTCAAAGAGGATCCGCTGCGCGCCCAGTTCGACCGGCGACTGATCTCCCAGGCCGTCACCAACATCGTCAAGAACGCCACCGAGGCGATCGAGCAGGTCCCGCCGGAGGAGCTCGGCCAGGAAAACGGAAAAGGCCGCATCGACGTCGTGGTGTCGCGCGAAGGTGAGGACGTGCTGATCGACGTGGTCGACAACGGCATCGGCCTGCCCAAGGTCGCGCGCTCGCGGCTGCTCGAGCCCTACGTCACAACGCGCGCCAAGGGCACCGGCTTGGGGCTGGCGATCGTCGGCCGCGTGCTGGAAGACCATGGCGGACGCATCGAGCTGAAGGACGCCTCGGACTTCCGCGAAGGCCAGCGCGGCGCCTGGATGCGGATGCGCTTTGCGATCTCCGGGCAACCCGCCAAGTCCGAGGGAGCCGAGCCGGCGCCCCCGGGAGCAACCAAGCCGGACAACAAGGAAACGGTTGCGGATTCCGTCAAGGAATCCAGGCCGGACTCGGAAACAAAAGAGCCGGCCGCCGAAACCAAAGAGCCGACTGAAAAGACCAATGATTCAACGAAAATCGAAGCCTCAACAGGTAGCTGACAAGGCAGGCGCGACCCATGGCTAGTGAAATTCTGATTGTCGATGATGAGGCCGATATTCGGGATCTCGTTGCGGGCATTCTCGAAGACGAGGGGTTCGTCACAAGGACGGCACGCGACAGCGATACGGCCCTGGCCGAGATTGCCAATCGCAGGCCGCATCTGGTGTTCCTCGACATCTGGCTCCAGGGCTCCAAGCTCGACGGCTTGCAGCTCCTGGAGCAGGTCAAGAAGGACAATGCCGACCTGCCGGTCGTGATGATCTCGGGCCACGGCAACATCGAGACCGCGGTCGCCGCAATCAAGCGCGGCGCCTACGACTTCATCGAGAAGCCGTTCAAGGCCGACCGCCTGATCCTGGTCGCGACCCGAGCGCTGGAGAACTCGCGGCTCAAGCGCGAAGTCAAGGAGCTGAAGCAGCTCGCGCCGAGCGCCAGCCAGCTCGTCGGCCGCTCGCCGAGCATGAACCAGCTGCGCCAGACCATCGAGCGCGCGGCCAAAGCCAACAGCCGCATCCTGATCGTCGGCCCCGCCGGCGCCGGCAAGGAGCTGACGGCGCGCACGCTGCACACGGCCTCGGGCCGCGCCGACGGACCCTTCGTCGTCATCAACGCAGCCGCCATCACGCCCGAGCGGATGGAGCATGAGCTGTTCGGCGTCGAGCAGTCCAACGGCGAACAGCCGCGCAAGCCCGGTGCGCTCGAGGAAGCCCATGGCGGCACGCTGTTCATCGACGAGATCGCGGACATGCCGCGCGAGACCCAGAACAAGATTCTGCGCGTGCTGGTCGAGCAGTCGTTCCAGCGCGTCGGCGGCACCGCCAAGGTGCAGGTCGACGTCCGCATCATCTCCTCCACCGCGCGCAATCTCGAAGAGGAGATCGCGGCCGGGCATTTCCGCGAGGACCTCTATCATCGGCTCTCGGTGGTGCCGATCCGCGTGCCTGCGCTGTCGGAGCGGCGCGAGGACATTCCGGAATTGATCGACTACTTCATGGAGCAGATCTCGGCCGGCAGCGGCCTGCCCAAGCGGCAGATCGGGCAGGACGCGATGGCGGTGCTGCAATCGCACGTCTGGCCGGGCAATGTGCGCCAGCTCCGCAACAACGTTGAGAGAGTCATGATTCTGGCTGCGGGCGGGCCCGAGGTCATCATCACGGCCGACATGTTGCCGCAGGACGTCGGCTCCATGGTGCCGGCGATGCCGACCAGCAACAATGGCGAGCACATCATGGGCCTGCCGCTGCGCGAAGCGCGCGAAGTATTCGAGCGCGACTATTTGATTGCACAGATCAGCCGTTTCTCAGGAAATATTTCTCGCACGGCCGAGTTTGTTGGCATGGAACGTTCGGCGCTGCATCGGAAGCTGAAGGCGCTCGGTGTCGGCTAAAGCGTTTTCGAGCGAAGTGGGTACCGGTTCGCGTAAAGAAAACGTGTCAAAACAAGATGTCGCGCCGCGACGTTGCAGTGAGACATCAGGGATAAGCGAGGAAAATCATCGATTTCCGTAGTTTTTCGGGGCAAGACGGCGAGGGCTGGCGCCTGAAGCGGCTTGCCTAATAACTCCACCTGTCCTCTAATCGCACAGCTGTTCCTTCCGAGGGGGATCTCATGAGGGACGGCAACCGGGAAAGGCCCCGCATCAACCAAAACAGGGGCGCAACCGGCGCAATAAAAAGAAACTCAAAGCGAGAAAAAAAATGGCGGCAGACCGCGCACAAAACCTACAGGACACCTTCCTTAATCACGTTCGCAAAACCAAGACGCCACTAACGATCTTTCTGGTCAACGGAGTGAAGCTCCAGGGCATCGTGACCTGGTTCGACAATTTCTGTCTGCTGCTTCGGCGCGACGGTCATTCGCAGCTCGTCTACAAGCATGCGATCTCGACCATCATGCCGGGCGCTCCGATCCAGTTGTTCGAAGGCGGCGAGGATCAGCCGGCTTGAGAGTGCTCTGATTGGAACCCCGGAATTTCGACGGGGACGCCGACCGTCCGCGGTCGGCAGGGGCTAAGCAGACGGGGCGGGTGCTGGTCATCGGCCCCTACTTGCGAGTGCGTGCGGGCAGTGCCGACGCGCAATCGGAAGGCCATGGCTTGTCCAACCAAGTCCAGCGCGACGCCGAGGCCCGGCTCGATGAAGCCGTGGGCCTCGCGCGCGCGATCGATCTCGTCATTGCCGATGCCATCATCGCGCCGGTCAGCCAGATCCGCCCTGCCACTTACATCGGCAAGGGCAAGGTCGAGGAGATCGCCGCGCTGGCCAAGAGCCTCGACGTCGAGCTGGTGGTGATGGATTGCGCGCTGGCGCCGATCCAGCAGCGCAATCTCGAGAAGCAGTTGCACGCCAAGGTGCTCGACCGCACCGGGCTCATTCTGGAAATCTTCGGCCGCCGCGCCAAGACCAGGGAAGGCTCGCTCCAGGTCGAGCTCGCGCATCTCAATTACCAGCGCTCGCGCCTGGTGCGCTCCTGGACTCACCTCGAGCGTCAGCGCGGCGGTTTCGGATTCATGGGCGGTCCCGGCGAGACGCAGATCGAAGCCGACCGCCGCCTGATCCAGGAGCGCATCTCCAAGCTCGAGGGCGAGCTGAAGAAGGTGCAGGCGACGCGACGATTGCATCGCGCCGGCCGCCAGCGCGTGCCGTACCGCGTCGTCGCGCTGGTCGGCTACACCAATGCCGGCAAGTCGACGCTGTTCAACCGCCTGACCCGCGCCGACGTGCAGGCCGCCGACATGTTGTTCGCAACGCTGGATCCGACCTTGCGCGCGCTCAACCTGCCGCATGGCGGCAAGGCGATGCTGTCCGACACGGTCGGATTCATCTCCAATCTGCCGACACAGCTCGTCGCCGCCTTCCGCGCCACGCTGGAGGAGGTGCTGGAGGCCGACGTCATCCTGCACGTCCGCGACATCTCGCATGACGATGCCGAAGCGCAGCAGAGCGACGTCGACGCGGTGCTGCGCCAGCTCGGCATCAACCCCGACGATTCCGGCCGCATCATCGAGGTCTGGAACAAGATCGACCGTTACGATGCCGAGCAGCGCGAAGAGCTTTTGAACATCGCCGCGCGCCGGCCGGAAGATCATCCGGCGATGCTGGTCTCCGCCGTGTCGGGCGAGGGCGTCGACGCATTGCTCGCCGCGATCGAGCAGCGGCTCGCAGCAAAACGCACCACGCTGGACCTCTCCATCGACGCCGCCGACGGGGCCGGCATCAGCTGGCTGCACCGGAATTCAGAGGTGCTGGCCAAGGAGCTGCACGACGGCCGCTTCGACATGACCGTGCGGGTCGACGAGACCAAGCGGGATATCGTGGTGTCGAGGTTCGATGCCGTGCCGCATCTGTCCGCCACATAGCAGCCGTCGTCCTGGCGAAAGCCAGGACCCATAACCACAGGCCAATGCAATTGGCACCCTGCTTGCTCCAGCGGGCCTCAACAACTTGCATTTGGGGTAATGGGTCCTGGCTTTCGCCAGGACGACACTGAGTTACCGGCGGGCTTCCTTGCGTCCCTCCGACGCCGGCTTCTCCTCGCCCTTAGCCGCATTCCATAGCGCATCCATCTCCGCCAGCGAGGCCTGCTCCAGGGTGCGGCCCTGCGCCTCCAGCGTCCGCTCGATATAGGCAAAGCGCCGCTCGAATTTTGCATTCGTCGCACGCAGCGCGGCCTCCGGGTCAGCGTCGACATGGCGGGCGAGGTTGACGAGGGCGAAAATCAGGTCCCCGGTTTCTTCTGCCAGCTCCTGCTTGTCATTTCGATCCAGCGCGGCTTCGATCTCGTCGGCTTCCTCGCGGATCTTTTGCAGCACTGCGCGCGGGTCGTTCCAGTCGAAGCCGACGGTGGAGGCCTTGCGCTGGAGCTCCATCGCGCGCGTCAGAGCGGGCTGGCCGGCCTTCACGCCCGACAGCAGCGACTTGTGCGCCGGCACTTGCTCCGGCGGCCGGCGCGCGGCGCGCTCGGCTTTCTCCTCGGCCTTGATGCGGTCCCAGACTTCCTTGACGTGAGAGGAGGCGAGATTGCCGTCCTTGTCGGCGAAGACGTGGGGATGACGCCGGATCATCTTGCGGGTGATGGCCTCGACGACGTCGCCAAAAGCGAACGCGTTCTGCTCCGAAGCCATCTGGGCATGGAACACGACCTGCAACAGGAGGTCGCCGAGCTCCTCGCGCAGATCGTCGAGATCGCCGCGTGTGATCGCATCGACCACCTCATAGGCTTCCTCGATCGTGTAGGGCGCGATGGTCGCAAAATTCTGCTCGAGGTCCCAGGGGCAGCCGGTCACCGGCGTGCGCAGCGCCGCCATGATCTCGATCAGGCGGGAAATGTCGCGGGAAGAGGTCATTGCGGGGCGGTCTCCTGGCTCCAAAGCCTTATGCCAAAAGCGGGCTGCCGTTCCCAGCGGGGCGCGGCGGAACAGGCCGATTTCCACCGATTGGCGGGCGGTCTGCGCAGTGCTAAAGCGCGGGCCATGAGTGACGCATTTTCATCACAGACCGCCTTGGTGCTGTTTTCCGGCGGCCAGGATTCCACCACCTGCCTTGCCTGGGCGCTCAGCCGTTTCGCCCGCGTGGAGACGCTGGGGTTCGACTACGGCCAGCGCCATGCCATTGAGCTCGCCTGTCGCGACCGCCTGTTCGAGGGCATCAAGGGCCTGCGCGCGGATTGGGCCGCAAAGCTCGGCGAGAGCCACACGCTGTCGATCCCGACGCTGGCGGCCGTGTCCGAGACGGCGCTGACGCGCGATGTCGCGATCGCGATGGGCGCCGACGGCCTGCCCAACACCTTCGTGCCCGGTCGTAATCTGGTGTTTCTGACCTTCGCCGCGGCGCTGGCCTACCGGCGCGGCATCACCCATATCGTCGGCGGCATGTGCGAGACCGACTATTCCGGCTATCCCGATTGCCGCGACGAGACCATCCGCGCCATGCAGGCCGCGCTCTCGCTCGGCATGGCGAGAGCGTTCGAGCTGCATACGCCGCTGATGTGGATCGATAAAGCCGCGACGTGGCAACTCGCGCACGACCTTGGCGGCGACGGGCTTGTCGATCTCATCCGCGAGCAGTCGCACACCTGCTATCTCGGCGAACGCGGCGCGCAGCACGAGTGGGGATACGGCTGCGGCGAGTGCCCGGCGTGCAGCCTGCGGGCAAAGGGGTGGCGGGAGTTCGTAGCGGGGCGCTGAGACTACAAATTCGGTCATCACCCGCGAAAGCGGGTGATCCAGTGTCCCAGAGGCCGTGCTTGAGCCGAGAGGCCGCGGCGTACTGGGCGTCCGGTCAAGCCGGGCGACGACAGGTGGAGAGAACCCGCGCTCTCTCCGCCGTCATTGCGAGGAGCTCTTGCGACGAAGCAATCCAGGATCCCTCCGCGGAAAGACTCTGGATTGCTTCGCTGCGCTCGCAATGACGGGCGTGGCGAGACCTACCGAAAATCCTCAGGCCTGAGCTCGATCGGCTTGCCATGCGGCGTACGGTCGGCGGCGTGGTCCCAGGCGTCGCGGTAGCGGTGGAGTGTCTGCGTCGAAGCGACGCCCTTGCGTGCGACGAGGCCTTCAAGCGTGGCGAGCCAATGCAGATAGTAGGTCTCGCCCGTGTCAGGATCGCCGGCCGCCTGCGCACGCTTGATCTCGTCGGCGAGCGCTGCGGCCCATTCCGGCCAGGTGAACACGCCGCGTTCGTGCAGGCTCAACGCCATCGCAAACGCGTGGGCCTCCCAGGGCGCGCGGAACACCGGGCCGTCGTCGTCACGGGGAATGCTCGGAATCGCCGCAGTGGCGGCGGCCGCAAGCGGGCTGCTCATCACGCCGGGTCCAGATAGGGCTCGAACGCGTCGATGGAGACCTTCGAGGTCGGATCGCCATCTGCGCCCCAGAGATCGCGCCCCTCGAACACGACCGTATAGAGCCATTGCGGATTTTCGCCTTGCTCCATCGCCGCCGTGTCAGGAAACACGTGGCAGCCATGGTTGAGCTCGACGACGCCGACATGGCCGCGCACGTAGCGTGGCAGCCGCGTATGCGTCGCCGGATGAATGTTCTTGGCGCGTACACGGTCGCCGATCGCAAATTTCGCAGGGGCCGGGGCAGGGCGGGCGAACTTGCCGCGCACCATCACGCGCTCGACATTGGCGAGGTCGAACTTGCCGTGCTTGAGCGCCTTTGCGGGCTGCATCGCGTGGCCGGCGGCGACCTCCTCCCGTGTGAGATAGCCCTTCTCGATCAGCAACTCCTCGAGACCGAGGAACCATTTCTTGTAATAGGAACTCGCGAGATAGACGTGCGGCGGGATCGTCTCGCGATAGAAGCGGGAAGTGTCGATGTTGAAGGCGCCAGCCGCACCCATCGCACGCACCATGGCGAGGACACGCGCTTCCCAATCAGCATGGAACATCGGTTCGTTCGGCTCGGGCTCGACCTTGCCGAACCCGTCCATGCCGCCCATGTCGTGCACGCCGTTCACGACGGCGCTCCCGGCGCTTTGGGAAAGCCGGTGCCGATCATGGAGTCGCGGGTGACGAGCTCGGCGAGCTGGTCCTCGCTCCAGCCCTCCGTGCCTCCGGGTCGCATCGGCAGCACCAGAAAGCGCGTCTCCGCGGTGGAATCCCACACTCTTATTTCCAAGTCCTTGGGCAGCGTGACGCCGAAATCGGCGAGCACGCCACGTGGATCCTTGACCGCACGCGAGCGGTAGGGCGCGGCCTTGTACCAGACCGGCGGCAGCCCGAGCATCTCCCAAGGGTAGCAGGAGCATAGCGTGCACACGACCATGTTGTGGCGCTCAGGCGTGTTCTCGACCACGACGAGATGATCGCCGACGCGGCTGACATGGCCGAGCGTACCGATGGCCTTGCTGCCGTCCTCCAGCAGCGCCTTCTTGAACGCCGGATCGGTCCAGGCCTTGGCGACGACGCGCGCGCCATTATGCGGGCCGATCTTGGTCTCATAGGCCTGAATGATGGCATCGAGCGCAGCCGGCTCGACATAGCCTTTTTCGGTCAGGATGGTCTCGAGCGCGCGCACGCGCAGCTCGGTCTCCGACAGCTCGGAATGGTCGTCGTGGTGGTGGTCATGATCGTGGCTCATGGGACAAAGGATAGGCGCAATGGTCCGTTTCTGTCGAGCGTTCGTTGCAGTGCAATCCGGCCACGTGTTCGTGACGCCGTTGGCGCGCTGGCATCGCCGGTGACATGACGAAAACCGCTTTCAGTCCGGCCCTGGACAGCCATTGATATCGTCGTGGACAGTCCGTATACGCCGCGCTGGGACAAAAGCGGGTCCGGTCAACGGGCCGCACGGCGCGACGACAATCGAGGGGGAAGGCCCATGACCGCTAGCTCGCAGGCGTCTGAGGCGAACGGGTTTCGCTGGAAGCTGATCGCGCCCCTCGTGGTGTGGCTGGCGATCTATCTGTGGCCGGTGCCGTCGGGGCTCAATGTCAATCAGTGGCACTATTTTGCCGTGTTCGCGGCGGTCATCACCGGGCTCATCCTGGAATCGATGCCGGTCGGTGCAGTCGGGTTCATCGGTCTCACGGTCGCGGGCGTCGCCGGCTATATCGATGCCGATCCCACGAAATCGCTGCGCTGGATGCTGGCGGGATTTGCCGAGAGCACGGTGTGGCTGATCGTCGGCGCCTTCGTGTTCTCGATCGGCTATCGCAAGAGCCAGCTCGGCCGGCGCATTGCGCTGGTGCTGGTGCAGCGGCTCGGCCGCAACACGCTCGGCCTCGGCTATGCGGTCGCGATGTCGGACTTCCTGCTCGCGCCGGCGACTCCCTCGAACACCGCGCGCAGCGGCGGCATCGTCTATCCCATCATCAGCAACATCCCGCGCATCTATGGCTCCGAGCCGGGACCGACCGCCGGCAGGATCGGCACCTATGTGATGTGGACCGCCTTTGCGGCGACCGCGATCACGAGCTCGCTGTTCTTCACCGCGCTCGCACCCAACGCGGCGGCGCTTGCGATCGCCAAGAAGACGGTCGGAATCGAGGTGAGCTGGGGCCAGTGGTTCGTCGGCTTCGCGCCGCTCGGAATCCTTCTGATGGTGCTCGTTCCGCTGCTCAGCTATCTGGTGTGCCGCCCCGAGGTGAAGCGCAGCCCGGAAATCTCAGAATGGGCTGCGAAGGAGCTCAACGCGATGGGCCCGATGTCGCGCAACGAATGGATCATGCTCGGCCTGATCGTGCTCGCGATGTTCCTGTGGATCGCGGGCTCGAGCCCGGACATCCACGTGCCCGTGCTCGGCTCGAACTTCGTCAACGCCACCACCGTCGTGTTCATCGTGATCTCCTTGATGCTGGTGACCGGCGTGATCGAGTTTGCCGACATCGTCGGCGAGAAGAGCGCCTGGGAAGTGTTCTTCTACTTCACCTCGCTGCTGACGCTGGCCTCGGGCCTCAACGAAATCGGCTTCATCAAATGGTTCGCGGCCGAATACGCTAAGCCGCTCGCCGGGCTGTCGCCATCGACCGCGATGCTGCTGCTGGTCGGGCTGTTCTTCTGGATCCACTATTTCTTCTCGAGCATCACCTCGCATGCGGCCGCCGTGCTGCCGGTGGTGCTGGCGGTCGGATCCGGCATTGCTGATCTGCCGGTTACGACGCTCGCCATGCTCTGCATGTATTCGCTCGGCCTGATGGGCGTGATCTCGCCTTACGCGACGGGACCTGCGCCGATGTATTTCGGCAGCGGTTACATCGGCAAAGGCCAGTTCTGGGGCTTTGGCCTGATCTTTGGACTGCTCTATTTCGCCGGCCTCCTGCTGATCGTGCTGCCCTGGTTGCAGGTCCACTGAGCCTTCGCTCGAGGCGGATAGCCTGGCAGATGAATTTTCTCCCCCGGGGCGGGATTTGGAAAACTTCGTCCAACTCCCGCAGATATCTGACATTGCAAGACGGACCTGAAAGGGCGATGGTGCGTGCTGCGGTGCAGCGCGCTTACCCGAGCCCTCATCGCGGTTCCAATCCCGTCGCAGGATGCGACTAGGCTTCCCGCGCGTTTTGCGGGCAAGCGAACCATTGTGCATGAAGGCCACCACGATGAACGCCCACCAATCGCTTGCGATCGGACAGCCGATCCAGACGCCTGAAGCGATTTCGCCCGCCGCGACCGAGCCGGACGCGATGGTCCGTTTCGCCGGCATCTCAAAGACCTATCCGGCCTATCGCGGCAAGCCCGGCGTCAAGGCGCTGCAAGACATCGACTTCGCGATTCCACGCGGTTCCATCACCGGCGTGATCGGCCGCTCCGGTGCCGGCAAGTCGAGCCTGGTCCGGCTGATCAACGGGCTGGAGAAGCCGACCACGGGCCGCGTCATCGTCGACAACAGAGACATCTCGGCGCTCGCAGGGCGCGAATTGCGGCTGGCGCAGCGCTCGATCGGCATGATCTTCCAGCACTTCAACCTGCTGTCGTCGCGCACGGCGGCCGACAACATCGCGCTGCCGCTCGAGATCGCCGGCTGGGCCAAGGCCGACATCAAGGCCCGTGTCGCCGAGCTGCTCGCGCTGGTCGGCATCGCCGACAAGCACGACCGCTATCCTTCCGAACTCTCCGGCGGCCAGAAGCAGCGCGTCGGCATCGCGCGGGCCCTCGCCACGCGGCCGAGCGTGCTGCTGTCGGACGAGGCGACCTCGGCGCTCGATCCACAGACCACGCGCGCGATCCTCGATCTGCTTGCGAGCATCAACCGCGAGCTCGGGGTGACCATCGTGCTGATCACCCACGAAATGTCGGTGGTGCGTCAGCTCGCGAAGGAGGTCGTGGTGCTCGATGCCGGCCGCGTGGTCGAGAGCGGCCACGTCGCTGACATCTTCACCCATCCCAGGCACCCGATCACGCAGTCCTTCCTGGCGGAGGTGATCGGCGACAGCCTGCCGGTGTCGCTGGCGAGCCGCATTGTTCCGGAGCCGGTCGCGGGTGGACAGGCCGTGATCCGCGTTCAGGTCCGCGGCGCCGGCGATACGCTGGTGGCGCGGCTTGCCCGTGAGCTCGGCCTCGACGTTGCACTGCTCTCGGCGCGCATCGACGAGATCAGTGGCCAGCACGTCGGCTCGCTCGTTATCGGCATTCCTTTTGGCATTTCTGGCGGAGATGACGCGGTGACGCGGACGCTCGCCTGGTTGTCTCAATATCAATTCCCGGCGGAGCGTCTCGGCCATGTCGCCTGAACTCATCAACCTGATCGCCCGGGCCACGGGCGAAACCCTGTTCATGGTCGGCATCGCAGCGCTGCTCGGCACCGTCTTCGGTCTGCCGCTCGGCGTCTTTCTTGCGACCAGCCGGAAGGGGGAGCTGTTCGCCGCACCTGCCATCAACGGCGTGCTCGGCGTCATCGTCAACGCGACGCGGTCCACGCCCTTCATCATCCTGGTCGTCGCCATCATCCCGTTCACGCGCCTCGTCGCCGGCACCTCGATCGGATCGACGGCGGCGATCGTGCCGCTGACCATCGCTTCGACGCCGTTTATCGCACGCCTCGTCGAAGCTGCGATCCGCGAGGTCGATGGTGGCCTGATCGAGACGGCGTCCTCGTTCGGAGCCTCGCCGATCCAGATCGTGCTCAAGGTGCTGATCCCCGAGGCGCTGCCGGGCCTGGTGCTGGCACTGACGCTCGCGGTGGTCAGCCTGCTCGGCTATTCCGCCATGGTCGGCGCCGTCGGCGGCGGAGGCCTCGGTGATCTCGGCATCCGCTACGGCTATCAGCGCTTCATGCCGGAGATGATGCTGGCCGTCGTCGTCGTGCTGATCGCGCTGGTGCAGCTCGTGCAGAGCGCGGGCGATTATCTGGCGCGTCGCGTCAACCGCCGGCTGCGGCATCGCTGATATCGTTTCCAGATGTTGCGGACGGGCAGATTCTCGTCCGTCTGGAAACATTCCAAAATCGAAACGTGACTGGGCGCTTTCGCCGCACTTGCTGCGCACACGTCTGGAGAAATTCTAACGCTGTTCCTATCGCACTCCGAAACCGCCTGAGTTAGGGCGGGGCATCAAAAATGATACCGGCAAAGCCGGCAGTGCGTGGGGCTTCCAGGACGTGACCGACTTCCAACTTTCTTCGCGTGATGACACGCGTCGCCGGCAGATTCATCTTCTCTTCTTCGGTGCGGTCAGCACATTTGCTCTCTCCGTGCCGCTCGGTGACGTGCAAGCGCAGACACAGATTCCTGCTGTCACAGTCGATGCGCCAGCCCAACGCGCTCGCCCCGCGGCGATTGCATCGTCACGAAGGTCGGCGGCGACACGCACCGCACGCGCCAATCGTCGCGCTCCGGCGCAGCAGACTGCGCCAGCCCAGTCGGCATCGAACGGCGCAACGGGCGAACGCGCCAATGGTCCAGTGCGCGGTTTCGTCGCCACGAGGAGCGGCACCGCCACCAAGACGGATACACCGCTGATCGAAACGCCGCAGTCGGTATCCGTGGTCACCACCGACCAGGTCAGGAACCAGGGCGCGGTCTCGATCGGCGAGGCGCTGCGCTACACGGCCGGCGTCAGCGGCGACGTCAATGGCGGCTCGGACACCCGCTTCGGCGCCCTTCAGATCCGCGGCTTCGACACGACCATGTCCGGGCTCTACATCGACGGTTTGCGGATTCCGTCCAGCGTTTACGTGCATTTCAACGGCCTCGATCCCTATGGCGCCGAGCGTATCGAGATTCTCAAGGGCCCATCCTCGGCGATGTATGGCGGCAGCGGCACCGGCGGCATCCTCAACTACGTGACAAAACTGCCGACCGCGCAGCAGTTCGGCGAGGTCTCGATCTCCGGCGGCAGCTTCAACCGCTATCAGGGCCAGTTCGACATGGGCGGGCCCGCCAACAAGGAAGGCACCGTGCTGTGGCGCCTCACCGGCGTGGTGCGCGACGGCGAGACTCAGGTCGACTTCACCAAGGACAACCGCGTCTTCATCGCGCCCGCCGTCACCTTCAAGCCGAACGAGGACACCACCATCACCTTGCTCGCCAACTACCAGCGCGACCGGGCAGGGTGGGGCCTCCAGTTCTTGCCGGCCTCGGGCACGGTGTGGCCGAACAACGGCCGCACCATCCCGGTCTCGTTCTTCGCGGGCGTGCCCAGCTTCAACGCGTTCAACACCGAGATCGCGACCGCCGGCTACCAGCTCTCGCACGATTTCACCGACAACATCACGTTCCGGCAGAACCTGCGTTACGCCTATCAGCACAACGAGGAAAAGACCTTCTACGGCACGGGCTATACCGACGAGGCGGCCGGGCAGCTGGGCCGTTTCGGCAGCTACAGCAACTCCTACATCAACTCCTTCGCAGTGGACAACCAGCTCCAGGGCAAGTTCACCACGGGCATCTTCAACCACACCACCCTGGTCGGGATCGACTATCGCAACACCGCGTTTCGCGACACCGCTTTTAGCGTGACGACGTCGTCGCCGGAGATCAACGTGTTCAACCCGGTCTACAGCTACGACTGGACCATCGGCAGCATGTACGACAACACCGGCGTCAAGCAGTCGCAGGTCGGCCTGTACGCGCAGGACCAGATCAAGCTCGGTCGGCTGTCGTTCCAACTCGGCGGCCGCCAGGATTTTGTGACGACGCAGCTCGACAGCGGCATCTCCAATACCTCGGTCTCGAAGGATGCTTCGGCCTTCACCGGCCGAGCTGCCTTGATGTACAACTTCGACAACGGCATCGCGCCGTATTTCAGCTACTCGGAGTCATTCCTGCCGGTGCTCTTCACGGGGCCGGGCGGCCAGATGCTCAATCCCGAAACCGGCGTCCAATACGAGGTCGGCGTCAAGTACCAGCCGCTCGGCTGGAATGCGCTGTTCACCTTCGCCGCCTTCGACCTGACGCGCGACAACGTCGTCGTCTACGTGCCTGCAACCACCTTCGCCGAACAGACCGGTCAGGTGAAGTCGCGCGGCATCGAGCTCGAAGGCACGATGTCGCTCGCCGACGGCTGGAATCTGCGCGCAGCCTATGCCTATGTCGATGCCATGGTCACGCAGGATCCGGTGAATGTCGGCAAGGCGCCGGTCACCGTGCCGCTCAACCGCGCCTCGCTGTGGAGCGACTACACGCTCCAGAACGGACCGCTCGCAGGCTTGCAGTTCGGCGGCGGCATCCGTTATGTCGGCGCGACCTGGGGTGATGATGCCAACACGTTCAAGGTGGGATCCGCGACCGCGCTGGATGCGCTTTTGGCCTACACCAGGGACAATTGGCGCCTGTCGCTGAACGTCACCAACCTCGCCGATACACGCTACGTCGCCGCCTGCTACGGCCTGTCTGGGTGCATGTATGCCGAGGGGCGCAAGGCGATCGGCAAGCTGACCTACCGCTGGTGAGTTCACTTCAAGACGGCTCGGCAATCGCGGCCGGGTCTGCGGGATGAGAGTGGAAGACCATGAGAGCGATATTCGGACGGCTGCATCGCTGGGCGGGACTGCTGACGGCCGGCTTCCTGTTCTTCTCCGGCATCACCGGGGCGATCATCTCTTGGGATCACGAGATCGACGACGTCCTGAACAGCCATTTGTTCGACGTCAGCACCAAGGGTCCGGCGATTCCCTCGATCGAGCTCGCGAAGATGATCGAGCAGCGCGATCCCCGCGCGCGCGTGGTCTATCTCTTCATGACGCCGGAGGAAGGCCACTCGTTGTGGTTCTTCGTCATGCCGCGGATCGATGCCGCAACCGGCAAGCGTTACCCGCTCGACTACAATCAAGTCTTCCTCGATCCCAACACCGGCGCGGAGCTCGGCCGGCGCTATTGGGGCGCGGTGTGGCCGGTGACGAGAGAAAACTTCGTCTCGTTCCTCTACAAGCTGCACTACACCATGCACATTCCGGAGTTCTGGGGCAGCGACCGCTGGGGCATGCGCGTGCTCGGCGTGATCGCCATCATCTGGACCATCGATTGCTTCGTCGGCTTCTATCTGACGCTGCCATCGCGGAGGCGCGCCAAGGCGGCGCGGGCGCCTGAAGTCACGCGCCAGCTCCAGCGCGGCTTCTGGGCGCGGTGGGCGCCGGCCTGGACCATCAAGACCTCGGGCAGCGCCTACCGCATCAATTTCGATATCCACCGGGCCTTCAGCCTGTGGACCTGGGGCGTGCTGCTCGTCATCGCCTTCACGGCGTTCTCGCTGAACCTCTATTTCGAGGTGTTCTCGCCGCTGATGAAGATGGTCTCGAACTACACCCCGACGCCCTATGAGCAGCGGCCCTATCGCGATCTCGACAATCCCATCGAGCCCAAGGTCACCTTTGCCGACATCGCGGCACGCGCGGCGGCCGACGGCAAGGGGCGAGGGTTGACCACCCCGGTTGGCGCGATCAGCTACGGCCCGGCCCATGGCGTCTATGCCGCCGCCCTCTTTCATCCCGGCGACGACCACGGCGCCGGCGGCGTCGGCCCGGCGCAGCTCTATTACGACAGCGAGGACGGCCGTCCCATCGGCGAGCGCCTGCCCTGGGTCGGCACCGCCGCCGACATCTTCGTGCAGGCGCAATTCCCGCTGCATTCGGGCCGCATCGTCGGGCTGTTCGGCCGCATCCTGATCTCGATCATGGGCCTCGTCGTGGCGGCTCTCTCGGTCACCGGCGTCGTGATCTGGTGGCGCAAGCGCCGTGCCCGTGTCCGCGTGCGCGAGACCGCGGCGATGCGCCTCGACCGGCAGCAGCTCACGCCGGCAGAGTAGGGCGCTCGTCCGGTCTTCGGATGAGCGTTGCCGCGAAACCGAGCCTCGGTGCGAATCCGTAGCGCATATCCGTGGTGACGCGCAGCGCTGCGATTACGGTCACCTGAGGATACTTAGGAACCAAGAATATTCCGGCACGGTTTGTGAGTTGCAGGGAAATCCCACTTGCCCAAGGCGGTACCGCCAGGAGGCGACTGATGAGTGATCAATCCAAGCCGGTAGGTGCAAGCTCTTCCTCCAGCAACAAGCCCGATAAAGGTCTTTCTCGCCGCGGCTTCATCGCAAAATCGCTCTGCGGCGCAGCGCTGGCGGGCACGGCTGCGGCTCCGGCATGGGCCCATGGCACCGCAGGATCTGCCACGGGTGCCTATGCCCGCGCACGCAAGCCCATCCCGAAAGAGGTCGCGCAGTACCAGTATCAACCAAACGGAGCCCAGCGCTGCGGGGTTTGTGCGCATTTCCGGCCCCCCGGCAGCTGCGAGATCGTTGCCGGACCTATCAGCCCGGACGGGTGGTGCCGTTACTTCCGCGGCGCGCGAGGTTCGCGCGGCTCGTCTGGCCCGGGCCGAAGCTATTGAGGGAGACTGCATCGCTTGCCGTGCGCCGCGCGCGAAGAGCACAGCGCAGCATCGCGGATGAACCTCCTCGCCCGGCACCGGCACAAAGACGGAGATAGCTCCCAGTTGCGGACATTGCCATGAGATTACCCGCCTTGCTCTGCCTGCTCGCCTTGGCAACGCCCGCCTGTGCCGCCGCGCCCGAGGAGCATTATCTCGACCTGCGCGATCGCTACATCGCAAAGTTCTCGGCGACTAAGGAGAGCGACGAGATCTATAAGCAGCACGATGCCGCACTCAAGGAGCTGGCAGGCGTGCTGGGCGGCCTGGTTGGACCAGTCACGATCAAGGGGCTACCGGCCGAGGGCAAGTCGAACGTCGATACGCTGTTCAAGAACGACATCGGCTTCGGCCATCTCGACGGACTCAGCTTCGCCTCGGAAGGTTACAAGACGCAAGCGGTGGTGACCACGACCACGCTGCTCAAGCATTGGCTGGGCGAGCATCGCGAGGATGGCATGCCGCAGGAGAGCGGCGCTGCGTTGAAATCCGACCGCTTCTATTACTACGCGATCCAGGACGCCGCCTTCGCCATCTATGCGGAGCTGCCGATCACCAAGCCTGCAGCGGCGAGTGCCGCGGTCGCCATGCTCGGCGTGCGCGGCAATGGCGGTCTCAAGGCGCCGCCGCATGAGATCGACGTCGTCGCGATCCAGGGGGACAAGGTGTTCTTCATCGCGACATCGGACGCCGTAAAGACGGCCCCGATCCCGGCCTGTGAGAAGGTGGAAACAAATGATGGCCAAGCCGGTCGACAAGAAGGACCCGCGGCGACATGACCCGTGAAGACAACGCGATGATCGCCTTCACAGCCTGCTTCGCCAAGGAAGCGCCGAGCCAGAGCTGGTTCGCAGCAGTCGTCAAGAAGGCGCAGAGCCGGCTCGATCTGCTGCCGCTACGCTAAAGCGCGTTGCCGCCGAGATTCCACCCGCGCCCGCCTTCGCCAAAAATCTCGTATCCCGTCGGCGTCACCGCGACCGTGTCCTCGAGCTTGATGAAGCCACGCGTCGGATGCTTCATCGTGGTCTCGATCGACACCACCATGCCGGCTTGGAGCGGTTGGCGGGCGTCGGTGTCGTCATAGGGAACCGGACCCTTGGCGGTCAGGCGAGGGGCCTCGTGGCTGACGAGGCCCATGCCGTGGGCCAGGAAATCGGTGCAGTCGCGCTGGGTGATCTGGGCGAGCTGCCGCTCGGCCGCGACGTAGATGTCGCCGCCCATGGCGCCCGGCCGGACCGCGGCGAAGGCGGCGCGCTGGACCGCCTCGATTTCGGCCAAATAGTCCTTCAACTCGGCATCCGGCTTGCCCAATACGGCCATGCGCGCGAGATCGCCGATATAGCCGTGATAATTGCCGCCGGAGTCCAACGACAGCACCTCGCCTTGCTCCCAGTGCTGCGACGATGGCGCCCGGTTGTGGCTGCTGCCGCAGGCGAGTAGGCAATATTCGAAGGTCAGTCCGCGGTTGGCTTCCGCGAGGCGCAACGCATCCGCCAATTGCTGCTTGGTCGTGCCCCGACCGTGCCCGGCGATCACCGCCAGCATGGATGCGATGACGAGCTCGGACGCGGTCTTGAGCTTCGCCAATTCCTCCGCCGATTTGACTGCCCGCAGCCGCTCCAGCACCACGAGAGCGTCCTTGAACTCGGCACCGGGCAGGGCGTCGGCCAGTGCCCGGCCAGCATCCATCGGCAGGAACGCCATCTCGACTCCGACGCGCCGCAAGGACACGCCAGCATCCCGGATCAGATCTGCGGCCCGCGTGATCGCATCGACTGACCCATTGGATTCGGCCCGGAGCTGCGGAACCCATGGCGGCGCGACCGTGCGCTGATGGGCCTCCAGCCGGTGGCCGACATAGATCGCTTTCTCGGGTGCGCCCTTGGGATAGACCAGGACCGGCAAATAGCGGCTGACGCCGAGCGCATCCATGTAGTCGAAGAAGATCGCCCGCTCAGCGCCTAACAGGTACTGCACATTGTGCTTGGAGGTCGCGACCAACACGTCGAGGCCGGCGTCCTCCATGAGACGGTCGAGCTTGGCAGCATCGAACGGAATGACACGCGAGGCAGTGGCGCGGGCAGCGGTCTCCTGCATGACGACTCTCCCATGGCTGCGGCGATTTGATCTCCTGCAATTCCTGTCCGCGACCATCCGACTAACAGCCGGATGGTCAGTTGGCTCCCGATGCTAGGCCCGGAAGTAGGGTTCGCACCAGCTTGGGGAACTGCCTGCCACGTCCATATCCGTAATTCGCATAAGGTATATTATGGAATATTTTTATATACAATTAGATCAGATATTTAGACGGAAATCCTGTCACCGCACCTTCGCTCCAGGCCATTTGCGGGCTGGCGCTGGGTCGCTCTCCCAGCTCTTTGGCGGCTACTGTGCATGGGGTTGTTTTCGTATTTTTTGTCGGCCCATCTCTCCGAAAGCCGATATTGCCGTGACCTTGTCCGGCTGCAATAAGCGAGGCCTCGCGAGATCGCAGATGACCTTCTGACCTGACGTCCGTATAGGTTTGCATCTCAGAACAACAACAAACCTTCCGAGGAAGCAGACCCATGAGCTTTTCCCGACGCACGCTTCTCAAGGCCTCCGCCGCGACCGCGGTTCTGGGCGGCCTCGGTGCGCCCCATGTGGCCCGCGCCCAGAGCGCCGAGTTCACTTACAAATACGCCAACAACCTGCCGGACACTCATCCGCTGAACGTGCGCGCCAAGGAGATGGCGGCCGCGATCAAGAGCGAGACCAACGGCAAGTTCGACCTCCAGATCTTCCCGAACAACCAGCTCGGGTCCGACACCGACATGCTGAGCCAGATCCGCTCCGGCGGCGTCGAGTTCTTCACGCTGTCAGGCCTGATCCTGTCGACCCTGGTGCCGGCGGCGTCGATCAACGGTATCGGCTTTGCGTTCCCGGACTACGACACGGTCTGGAAGGCCATGGACGGCGATCTCGGCGCCCATGTCCGCGGCGAGATCAAGAAGGCCGGCCTCGAGGTCATGGACAAGATCTGGGACAATGGCTTCCGCCAGACCACATCGTCGACCAAGCCGATCACCGGTCCGGACGATCTCAAGGGCTTCAAGATTCGCGTGCCGGTGTCGCCGCTGTGGACCTCGATGTTCAAGGCGTTCGATGCGGCGCCCGCCTCGATCAATTTCAGCGAGGTCTATTCAGCGCTCCAGACCAAGATCGTCGAGGGCCAGGAGAACCCGCTTGCGATCATCTCGACCGCAAAGCTCTACGAGGTGCAGAAGTACTGCTCGCTGACAAACCACATGTGGGACGGTTTCTGGTTCCTGGCCAACCGCAGAGCGTGGGAAAAGCTGCCGCAGGACGTGCGCACCATCGTCGCCAAGAACATCAACGCCGCCGCGGTCAACGAGCGCGCGGACACCGCCAAGCTCAACGCCAACCTCCAGCAGGAGCTCGCGACCAAGGGCCTGACCTTCAACCAGCCGGCCGTGGCGCCGTTCCGCGACAAGCTGCGGTCCGCCGGCTTCTATGCCGAGTGGAAGGGCAAATACGGCGATCAGGCCTGGGACCTCCTGGAAAAGGCGGTGGGCAAGCTGTCGTAACGCGCAGGCCGCGTCATGGCTCATGTCGAGGTCGAGGTGATCGAAGTGGCGGGTGAGGCGACTGTTCAGTCCCCTCGCCGACCTTCGTTGCTGGCCTCAACGGAGCGCGCACTCGGCCTTCTCGTGGAGCTCCCGGCGGCGATCCTGGTCGTCGCCGAGATCGTGATCCTGTTTGCCGGCGTGGTTGCGCGCTACGGCTTGCACCGGCCGCTGATCTGGTCGGACGAACTCGCCTCGATCCTGTTCCTGTGGCTCGCCATGCTGGGTGCGGCGGTCGCGTTCCGCCGCTCCGAGCACATGCGCATGACCGCGGTCGTGGCCAGCGCCAGGCCGGCGATGCGGGCCTATCTCGATCTGGTCGCAACCGGCGCAGCGCTGGCATTCCTGGCGCTGATCGTCTGGCCGTCCTGCGACTATGCTTACGAAGAGAGCTACATCACCACGCCGGCGCTGCAGATCTCGAATATGTGGCGCGCTGCCGCACTGCCGGCCGGCATCAGCCTGATGGCGGCGTTCGCCTTGCTGCGGCTGCTGCGCGCCGCCGATTACCGGATGGTCGCGGCCGCGGTGCTGTCGGTTGCGGTCCTGATCGGCGCATTCTGGCTGGCGGAGCCGTCGCTGCGGCCGCTCGGCAATCTCAACCTCGTCATCTTCTTCGTCGGCGTCGCCGGCTTCTGCGTGTTTGCCGGCGTTCCCATTGCGTTCGGTTTTGGCCTCGCGATCTTCGGCTATCTGGCGCTGACCACGCGAACGCCCGTGATGGTGCTGGTCGGCCGGATGGACGAGGGCATGAGCCACCTCATCCTGCTCTCGGTGCCGCTGTTCGTGTTCCTGGGGCTCCTGATCGAGATGACCGGCATGGCGCGGGCCATGGTGGCGTTCCTGGCGAGCCTGCTCGGGCATGTCCGCGGCGGGCTGCATTACGTGCTGGTCGGCGCGATGTACCTGGTGTCCGGCATCTCCGGCGCCAAGGCGGCCGACATGGCGGCGGTCGCGCCCGTGCTGTTCCCAGAGATGAAGCAGCGCGGTGCCAAGCCCGGCGATCTCGTCGCGCTTCTTGCCGCGACGGGCGCTCAAACCGAGACCATTCCGCCGAGCCTCGTGCTGATCACGATCGGCTCGGTCACGGGCGTGTCGATCGCCGCCCTCTTCACCGGCGGCCTATTGCCCGGCGTCGTGCTCGCAATCACGCTCTGCATGCTGGTGTGGTGGCGCTACCGCCACGAGGACATGAGCCACGTCCGCCGCGCCACGGCATCCGAGATCGGCAAGACCTTCATCGTCGCCCTGCCCGCGCTCGCGCTGCCCTTCGTGATCCGCTACGCCGTGGTCGAGGGCATCGCGACCGCCACCGAAGTCTCCACCATCGGTATCGTCTACGGCGCCCTGGTCGGCCTTCTGGTGTACCGCCGCTTCGACTGGCGGCGGCTGTTTCCGATGCTGGTCGAGACCGCAGCGCTGTCGGGCGCTATTCTGCTTATTATCGGCACCGCCACCGGCATGGCCTGGGGCCTGACCCAATCAGGCTTCTCGCGCTCGCTGGCGGCGGCCATGACGGGATTACCCGGGGGAGCCGCAACCTTCATCGCCGTCTCGATCCTGGCCTTCACCATTCTCGGCAGCGTGCTCGAGGGCATCCCGGCGATCGTGCTGTTCGGGCCGCTGCTGTTCCCGATCGCCCGCGCCGTCGGCGTGCACGAGGTGCACTACGCCATGGTGATCATTCTGGCCATGGGTATCGGGCTATTCGCCCCACCCTTCGGCGTCGGCTATTATGCCGCCTGCGCCATCGGACGCGTCGACCCGGCCGAGGGCATCAGGCCGATCTGGGGCTATCTGCTGGCGCTGCTGGTGGGATTGATCATCGTCGCGATCTTCCCCTGGATTTCGATCGGATTCCTTTGAGGCGTTTTCAGGAGGATGTCGATGAGTGAGCGGCAGAACCAGTACAATATCGGCCTCGACAAGACCCCCGCCAACTATGTGCCCCTGAGCCCGCTGAGCTTCCTCGCGCGCAGCGCCGCCGTCTATCCCGATCTTGTCAGCACGGTCTATGAGGGCCGCAGCTTCACCTGGGCGCAGACTCACGAGCGCTGCCGCCGCTTTGCCTCTTATCTGGCGAGCAAGGGCATCGGCGTCGGTGACACCGTGGCGGCGATGCTGCCGAACATCCCGGCGATGAACGAGGCGCATTTCGCCGTCCCCATGACGGGCGCCGTGCTCAACGCGCTCAACATCCGTCTCGATGCGCCCTCGATCGCGTTCCAGCTCGACCATGGCGGAGCCAAGATCATCCTGGTCGACCCGGAATTCTCCGGCGTCATCACCGACGCACTCGCACAGATGACCGGGCCAAAGCCGTTCGTGATCGACGTCGACGATGCCGCCTTCAAGGGCGGCAAGCGCATCGGCGAGATCGAATATGAGGCGGCGCTCGCGCTCGGAGACCCGAGTTTCATCGCGGTCCTGCCGACCGACGAATGGGACGCGATCGCGCTGAGCTACACCTCGGGCACCACGGGAAACCCCAAGGGCGTCGTCACTCATCATCGCGGCGCCTATCTCAATGCCGTCAGCAACATCCTCGCCGGCAATCTCGGTCAGCATCCGGTCTATCTCTGGACGCTGCCGATGTTCCACTGCAACGGCTGGTGCTTCCCCTGGACCGTTGCGGCGGCCGCCGGCGTCAATGTCTGTCTGCGCAAGGTCGAGCCGACCAAAATCTTCGAGCTGATCAGACAGCACGGCGTCACCCACATGTGCGGCGCTCCGATCGTCTACAACACGCTGATCAACGCGCCCGATGCGCCCAAAGGCAACGCTGCCCGTCGCGTCGTCGGCCTGATCGCAGGCGCCGCGCCGCCGGTCGCCGTGCTCGAAGGCGCCGAAAGCATCGGCATCAAGCTGACGCATGTCTACGGGCTGACCGAGGTCTACGGCCCCGCCTCCGTCTGCGCCGAGCAACCCGGCTGGGACGAGCTTCCGCCCGCCGAACGCGCGCGCATGAAGCGCCGGCAGGGCGTGCCCTACCCGCTCGAGGAAGACGTCACCGTCATCAATCCGCAGACGATGCAAGAGGTGCCGCGCGACGGCGAGACCATCGGCGAGGTCATGTTCCGCGGCAACATCGTGATGAAGGGCTATCTCAGAAACGAGAAGGCGACCAAGGAAGCCTTCGAGGGCGGCTGGTTTCACACCGGTGACCTCGGCGTGCTCGACGAGCACGGCTACGTCATCATCAAGGACCGCTCCAAGGACATCATCATTTCCGGCGGCGAGAACATCTCCTCCGTCGAGGTCGAGGACATCCTCTACAAGCATCCGGCCGTGCTGTTCGCCGCCGTGGTCGCCAAGCCCGATCCGAAATGGGGCGAGGTGCCCTGCGCCTTCGTCGAGCTGAAGGACGGCGCCAGCGCGAGCGAAGCCGAGATCATCGCGTTCTGCCGATCGCAGATGAGCGGCTTCAAGACGCCCAAGGCGGTCGTGTTCGGGCCGATCCCGAAGACCTCGACCGGCAAGATCCAGAAATTCCTGCTGCGCAGCGAAGTCGGATCAGCGAAGGCGATCTCGGCCTGAGCCGATCGAGGCTTCAGAAATATCGGGAAACATAAGCTGCGTCTGCGCGGCGATTGTGCGTTGTCGGAAACCGAGCGCGCAGCCTCGACGACATCGAGACACGACAGGAAAAGATTGGAAAACGTTAGAGACGCATTTACGATTCCGCGTCGTCGGATTCGCCGCTTCCAGATGATTCGCCGCGCGGGCTGCGCGGCCGGCGACCGGTGCGGTTGGGGCGCTTCATGCGGTTGGTGTCGTGAGTGCGGACGCGCCTGCGCGTCTGACGCTGCTGCTATTGACGGCTGGACTGTTGCTGCCCAACGCGGCCGCCGCGCAGGCCATGCGCGAGTTCGGCGCCTTCGCGGGCGCGCTGGGACCTGGGCCTGGCGGGCCGAATGCTCCGGGTGGCTTCAATAATCCCGCAGGCGTTGCATTTGGCGGCTCGCAGCCGCCGGGTTTCTCGGGGGCCGGATTTGGCAATGGCGGCGGCCTTCCGCCAGCCTATGGCTGGAACGCCGAACCGCCGGGCCTGACCGATCCGGCGCGGTTCGGCATGCGGCGGGTCTTCGGCGGCGGCGCCGATCGCGCCGTGCAGCCCGAGACGGCACAGGCCACGTTCCTCGCGATGACGCAGTTCACGCAGACCCTGCTCAATCCTGCCGTCGAGGGCCGCGGTATCGGCCCGGCTGAGTTCGATGCAGAGCTTGCAGCCTACGCCGAGATCGGAAACGACCTGACGCATGGCGGCATCGGACGAGAGGCCTATGGGGCGATCTACGGCAGGCCTTCGCTCGCCGCCCCGCAATGGAGCGTCTGGGCTGCCAGCTTCGGTGGCTCGCAGGTCTCGACCGGCGGCAGCGGCTCGGCCAGCCGCAGTTTCGGCACCGTAGCCGGTGCCGACTACTCTCTCTCGCCGCAGACACGGATGGGCTTTGCGCTCGCCGGCGGCGGCACCGGCTTTGCCAACAATTTTTCCAGCGGCCGCTCCGATCTGTTCCAGGCCGGCGCCTTCGTCAGACACACCACCGGTTCGGCTTATGTCGCGACCGCACTCGCCTATGGCTGGCAGGCCATCACCGGCGACTATCAGGTGACGCCGGCCGGCACGGGGCAGCTCAATGCCGCGATCAACGCCAACACCTATTCCGGCCGCCTCGAAGGCGGCTATCGTTTTGCCACGCCCTGGCTCGGCATCACGCCCTATGCGGCGGCGCAAATCACCACCTTCCGCCTCCCATCCAATATCGCGCAGCCGCCCTCCACGGCCAATGCGTTGCAGAGCACGTCCGGCAGCGACGGCTTCACGGACAGCCGCACCGAGCTCGGCCTGCGCACGAGCACGTCCTTTGTCTTGTTGGGAAGTGTGCTGAACCTGCGCGGTCGGCTCGCCTGGGCGCATGATTTCAGCGCGGGACAATCGATCCCAGCTGCGTTCCAGTCCCTGCCCGGCCAAGGCGTCATCGTCGGCGGTACGGCTTTGGCGCCGAACGCGGCGCTCACGGGCGTTGCGATCGAGCTGCGCGACCTCAACGGCTGGTCCGCCACGGCGAACTTCGACAGCGAGGTGTCGAGCCTCGTGCAGTCCTATACCGGCAAAGCCATGCTGCGTCACGCATGGTGAGGCTGCCGCGAGATCGAGGAGAAGACTTCCGCCCACGCGCCGGAAAGCGGTGAGCGGAAGGCCTCGCCAGTCTCACATCTTCTTGTAGGCGTCGATCAGCGCCTGGCCGTCGGGCCCGGCCTTCTTGAGCCAGTCGGCGGTGAGCTGCTCACCGATCTTCTGGAAGCCGGCCTTCAGCGCGGGGCTCGGCGGCTCCACCGTCATGCCCTTGGCCTTGAGCTGATCGATGTACCAGGTGCTCTTGTCCTGCCAGGCCTTCCAGCCGCGGGTTTCCGCGGTCGCGGCTGCCTTGAGGATGGCTTCCTGGGTCGGCTTGTCGAGTGCCTCGAACGCGGCCTTGTTGACGAAGGTGTAGTCCTTCGGAATCCAGGCCTGCACGTCATAGAAGTATTTGAGCGACTCCCAGGCCTTCGCGTCATAGCCCGTGCCGCCCGACGACATGAAGGAGTTCACGACGCCGGTCGCAAGCGCCTGCGGCAGTTCGGCAGCCTGGATCGTGACCGATTGCGCGCCGACCAGTTCGCCGATGCGCGCGGTACCGACATTGTAGGCGCGCCACTTCAAGCCCTTCATGTCCTCGATCGTCGTCAGCGGCTTGTTGACGTAGACGCCCTGCGGCGCCCAGGGCACGACGAACAGCAGCTTGAGACCCTGCGCATCGAGCTTCTTGGCGATCGCAGGCTTGGAGGCCTGATACAGCTTCATCGCGTCGGGGAAGCTGGTCGCGAGGAACGGCACGACGTCGACGCCGAAGAGCGGGTCCTCGTTCTCGTGGATCGACAGCAGCACCTCGCCCATCTGCGCCTGCCCGGTCACCACCGCGCGCTTGATGTCGGGCGCCTTGAACAGCGAGGCGCCCGGATGAACCGTGATCTGGAGCTTACCGGACGTGGCGGCCTCGACGTCCTTGGCGAAGGCGACCAGATTTTCGGAGTGCGGATTGTCGGCAGGATACGCTGCCGGCAAATTCCATTTGGTCTGGGCCAAAGCAGGTGTCGCGGCCATCACGACGCCGGCGATCAAGGATGCGCGGACTAAACGAGAGATCATCGGGCTTCTCCTCACAGTCAATTTGAAAAGCGGTATGTCAGTCTGGGAAAGCAAGCTTGGGCAAGAACATCACGATTTGCGGATACTCCGTGATGATGAACACGGCGGCTAGCAGCAGAATGAAGAATGGGAGTGCCGCCCGCGCGACGGTGAACGTATCGCGGCCGCTCATGTTCTGGAGCACGAACAGGTTGAAACCGACCGGCGGCGTGATCTGCGCCATCTCGACGTGGATGATGAGATAGACGCCGAACCAGACCAGATCGAGGCCGGCCTGCTTGACCATGGGCAGCACGATGACGGCGGTCAGGACGATCATCGAGATGCCGTCGATCAGGCATCCCAGGATGATGTACATGATGCTGAGATAGAGGGCGAGCATGCTTGGTGTGAGCTGCTGCCCCTGGACCCAGGTGGCGAGCGCCGCCGGAATACCCGTATAGGCCATCGCAGCCGTGGTGTAGGCCGCGCCTGCCAGGATCAGCATGATCATGCAGGTCAGGCGCGTCGCGCTCATGATGCTCTCGAGGAAGTTCTTGCGCGTGAGCGTGCCGCTCCACCACGCCAGCAGCAGCGCGCCCGAGACACCCCATGCGGCGCATTCGGTCGCTGTCGCAAAGCCGAGAACGAGCGAAAGAAAGACCGCCAGGATCAATAGCAGGCAGGGCGCGAGCTTGCCCGACTCGCGGAGCTTCTGCCGGAATGGCATCGGCGGATCGCGCGGCGGAATCTTCTTCGGGTTGAGCAGCGACCAGATGATGATGTAGCCGGAATAGAGCACAATCACGAGCACGCCCGGCAGGAAGCCGCCGAGAAACACTTGAAGCACGGAGACATTCGCCGTGACCGCATAGACCACCATCGGGATCGAGGGCGGAATCAAGAGGCCGAGCGTGCCGGAGCCCGCGAGCGAGCCGAGGCTCAGGCCCTTGTCGTAGCCACGCTTGTCGAGTTCCGGCAGCGCGATCTTGCCGATGGTCGCACAAGTCGCGGCCGACGAGCCCGACACCGCCGCAAAGATGCCGCAGCCGATCACATTCACATGCGTCAACCGCCCCGGCAGCCACTGCACCCAGGGCGATAGACCGCGGAACATTTCCTCCGACAATTTGGTGCGAAAAAGAATCTCTCCCATCCAGATGAACAACGGCAGCGCGGCCAGCGTCCAGGACGAGCTTGCGCTCCACGTGGTGGTCGCAAGCACCGAGCCGAGTGGCAGGCTCGTGGTCAACGCCATCGCCACGAAGCCGACCAGCCCGAGCGAGACCGCGATCCAGACGCCGCTGCCTAGCAGCAGGATCATGACGCCGAGCAGGATGAACGACAGCTCGATCATGCCGAGATTGGCCATGGTCAACCTCCGCCGCCCTGCGAGATGCGCTCGATGAACTCGTCGGGCGTCTCGTCCGGCGAGCCCTTCTCGTAGCTCGGCCGGTTGCCGCCGACGACATTGACCATTTCATCGACCAGCGCGATCGACAGGATCGCAAGGCCGCCGGCAAAGCCGAGCTGCGGAATCCAGAGCGGAAGTGCGACGACGCCCTGCGCCACGTCGTTGAAGCGCCAGGAATCGTAGGTCATCTGCACGGCATGCCGGGTGAAGTAGAGGATGAATGCGGTGGCGATGCCCAGCGCGACGATCTCCGCGACCTGCTTGGTCCGCCCGTGCAGATGCTCCAGCAGCAGGCCGACGCGGATCATCTCTCCGCGCTTGAAGGTGTGCGCGAGGCCGAGGAAAGCCATTGCAGCCATGCACCAGGACGCGAAATCGTCGCCTGCGGGAATGTTGATCGCAAACTGACGCCCGACCGACATGACCATCATGATTGCAAAGATCGCAACAAGGAAGACGCCCGCGGCGTAGCCCGCGCCGAGATAAAGGAGATCCAGAGCGCGTCGCACCAGTCTCCGAGCCGCTACATCGTCGCCTGCCAACGCAATCCCCATCCTCACAAGAGGCGATTCAACCGATCCGGCGACTGCACATCCGGTCCCGGTCCTGCTTGAATATCGCCCTGTCAAACGCCTGTCTTTCAGACGTTAGATCAACATGATGGGGCCGGCGCAAGCAAGGCGTATGCCGCCTGGCAGGAGAATTTCCACCGCGGGTTTAGTGCGTCTCCAGCCGCAGCCCGTCATAGGCCGGCACGACGCCCGCGGGCAGCGACTGCCTGATGACCTCGTAGTCGACGTCGGCGGTCATGTTGGTGATGACCGCACGCTTCGGCCTGAAACGTTCGATCCACGACAACGCATCGTTGATGCTGAAATGGCTGACATGACTGGTGTAGCGCAGGCCGTCGACGATCCAGAGGTCCAGATTTTCCAATGCGCCCCAGCTCTCGCGCGGGATGTCGTTGAGGTCGGGTGTGTAGGCGGCATCCCCGATGCGGTAGCCGAGCGCGGGAATGTTGCCGTGCTGCACCAGGAAGGCGGTCATCGTCACCGCGCCGCCCTTCCCCAGGATGGTCTGGCTTTCGCCCGCCTCGATCGAATGCCGCGTCAGGATCGGCGGATAGTCGCTGCCCTCCGGCGAGATGAAGCAGTAGGAGAACCGCGCCATGATGTCCTTGGCGGTCGACAGGTTGAAGTAGGTCGGGATGCGGCGTCGCATATGCATGACGACCGAGCGCAGGTCATCCATGCCATGGGTCTGATCGGCGTGCTCGTGGGTCAGGAACACCGCGTCGATGTGGTCGACATTGGTCGAAAGCAACTGCTCGCGCAGGTCCGGCGACGTGTCGATCACGATGCGTGTGCTGCCGTGCTCGGACTTTCGTTCGACCAGCAGGGAGCAGCGGCGACGGCGGTTCTTGGGATTGTTGGGATCGCAGGCGCCCCAGCCGAGCGCCGGGCGCGGCACGCCGGCGGAGGAGCCGCAGCCCAGGATCGTCAGCGTCAGCGTCATGCGTCTCCTGAAGCCTTCACCTTTGAGAATAGACGGAAGAAGTTTTCGGTGGTCTGGCGCGAGATCTCATCCAACGACACGCCGCGCGCCTCAGCGAGCACCTTTGCGACCTCGACCACATAGGCCGGCTCGTTGCGTTTGCCGCGGAATTTTCCGGGTGCAAGATAGGGCGAGTCTGTTTCAACCAGAATACGGTCCGACGGCAGTTCGGCCGCAAGCGCGCGCAGGGACTCCGACTTCTTGAAGGTCAGGATGCCCGTGAAGCCGATATAGAGCCCGAGCGAGACCGCCTTCAGCGCCAGCTCGCGCCCGCCGGTGTAACAATGCAGCACCGCGCGAAACGATCCGCGTCCGACCTCCTCTTCCAGGATACGGGCACAATCCTCGTCCGCTTCGCGGGTGTGGATCACCAGCGGCAGGCCGGTGGCACGGGCGGCGGCGATGTGGGCGCGAAAGCCCCTCGCCTGCGCCTCCGGCGAGCCGTTGTCGTAGAAATAATCGAGCCCGGCTTCGCCGAGCGCGACGACCTTGGGATGCTGCGTCAGCGCGATCAACTCATCCGGCGCGATGCCGTCCTCCTCATCCGCGTTGTGCGGATGAGTGCCTACCGAACAATAGACATCGTCATAGCGCTCGGCGATGTTGACGAGATCTTGCAGCTTCCGCACCCGCGTCGAGATCGTGACCATGCGCTTGACGCCGGCCGCACGCGCACGCGACACGATCCCGTCGAGATCTTCCGCGAAGTCCGGAAAATCCAGGTGGCAGTGACTGTCGACCAACATCGCGCGACCGCCTTCAGGCCGCCGGCTCGATGTAGCGCGGGAACGCCGGTTTCGGCGCAGGCAGCGTCGAGCCCGGAGCGATGCGCGAGGTGCCACCGAGCGCCGCGAAGTTGCGCTCGGCTGCGGGGATGCCGAGGCTGTCGAGCAGCAATCCCGAGGCGGTCGGCATCGCCGGCTGGGCCAGGATCGCGATCTGGCGCACGACTTCGGCGGTGACATAGAGCACCGTCTTCTGCCTGACAGGATCGGTCTTGGCGAGCGCCCACGGCGCCTCGCCCGCGAAATAGCGGTTGGCCTCCGCAACCACGGCCCACACGGCGTTGAGCCAGTGATGGATCTGCTGCGTCGCCATTGCTTCGCGCGACGTGGCGATCATGCCGTCGGCCATCGCAAGGATCGCCTTGTCGTTGTCGCTGAACTCGCCGGGCTCCGGCAGCATGCCGCCGAGCTGCTTGGCGATCATCGACAACGAGCGTTGCGCAAGGTTGCCGAGATCGTTGGCGAGATCGGCGTTGATGCGCGCGACAATGGCCTCGTGGTTGTAGTTGCCGTCCAGGCCGAACGGCACCTCGCGCAGGAAGAAATAGCGCATCTGGTCGACGCCATACTGGTCGGCGAGATTGAAGGGATCGACGACGTTGCCGACCGACTTCGACATCTTCTCGCCCCTGTTGAACAGAAAGCCATGGGCATAGACCCGCTTTGGCAGCGGAATGCCTGCCGACATCAGGAACGCCGGCCAATACACCGCATGGAAACGGATGATGTCCTTGCCGATGATGTGCACGTCGGCCGGCCAATAGCGCCAGCTGTTATCGCTCTCGTCGGGGAAGCCGACGCCCGTGATGTAGTTGGTCAGCGCGTCGACCCAGACATACATCACGTGCTCTTCGTCGCCGGGCACCTTCACGCCCCAATCGAAAGTGGTGCGCGAGATCGAGAGATCGCGCAGGCCCCCTCTGACGAAGCTCACCACCTCGTTCTTGCGGGAGTCCGGCCCGATGAAATCGGGATGGTCCGCATAAAGCTTGAGCAGCTTGTCCTGGTACGCCGACAGCCGGAAGAAATAGCTCTTTTCCTCGACCCACTCGACCGGCGTGCCCTGCGGCCCGAGCCGCACGCCGTCATCGTTCAGGCGCGTCTCGTCCTCGGCGTAATACGCCTCGTCACGGACCGAGTACCAGCCCGAATAGATGTCGGCATAGATGTCGCCGTTCGCTTCCATGCGTCGCCAGATCTCCTGGCTGGAGCGATGATGCTGCTCTTCGGTGGTGCGGATGAAGCGGTCGAACGACACGTTCAGGCGCTCGTCCATCTCCTTGAAGCGGCCGGCATTGCGGGTCGCGAGCGCGGAAACGGACATGTTTTCGCCAGCGGCCGTCTGAACCATTTTTTGACCGTGCTCGTCGGTGCCGGTCAGGAAGAACACGTCCTTGCCGTCGAGCCGCGCGAAGCGCGCCAGCACGTCGGTCGCAATCGCTTCATAGGCGTGGCCGATGTGCGGGCTGCCATTGGGATAAGCGATCGCCGTCGTGATGTAGAAGACATTGTCGCGCGCGGGGGCGGCAACGGGAGCAGTGGCCTGCGGAGCTGCGACTGCGGCGGGCTTCGACGCACGCGGCGCCTTTTTCGATTCCTTGGGCTTCGATACCTTGGGCTTCGCAGCCTTCGGTGGCGCAACGACAGGAGCCGGCGCTGCGATCGCGGCAGGCGCAGTCACCTTCGCCTTCTTGGCCACCTTCTTCGCTGGAACCTTGGCTGGCTTTTTGGCCGCTTTCTTCACCGCCTTCTTGGCGACGACCTGCTTCTTGGTAGCCTTCTTGCCAGCCCGTTTTGCCGTCTTCGCAGCGCTCTTCTTCACGCTCTTCTTAGCGGCTGCCTTCTTGGTCTTTTTGGCAGCTTTGCGCGCAAGCACCTTTGCAGCCTTCTTCTTGCTGCTCTTGCCCTTGGCGGTTTTCTTAGCTCGCGTTGCCACGACGAATTCCTTTACCGGCTTCTCAAAAATTTGGAAACGAACCTGCGTCAGGTTGTTGTTTTGCGCATGATCTTTTCGGAAAACCGCTCCGCGCTTTTCCGGATCATGCTCTAGCGCGTTGCGTCCGCCAGCCAGCCGAACACCGAGAAAACCAAGGGCTTGCGCTCCAGATTGTAGGTTTCGGTGTCGCGCGCGGCGCGGACGATCTTTTCCCATACCTCAGCTAGCCGCGCAAGGCGCGGCAGGTTCTGGTTGGCATTGGCTTCATCCGCATGCAGGCGCTCGGCGATCCAGCGGTCGATGCCGTCGATGAAGGCGGCAAGTGCGACGCGGTCGCTGGTGCCGAGCGAATCGCCGAGCGTGTGCAGTTCGCGCGGATCGACCTGCGGCAAACGCGCGAGCAGTGCTGCCGTGCGCTGCTGGAGCTTGAGCGCATCACCGCCGAGCAGCGTCAACGCCCGCGCGACACTGCCCTCGGAGGCCTCCGCCGCCTCGCGCAGCGCGGGATCGTTCGGATCGAGGTCGGCCGCCGCAGCCGCAGCACCGATCACGTCGTCCGTGGCGAGCGGGCGCAGGCGCAGCTTGCGGCAGCGCGACTGGATCGTGGCGAGCACGCGTGCGGGCGCGTAGCTCACGAGCAGGAACAGCGATTGCTGCGGCGGCTCTTCGAGGATTTTCAGCAGCGCGTTGGCCGCGTTTGGATTGAGCTCGTCGACGGTATCGACGATGCAGACGCGCCAGCCTTCGGCCGCGGCCGTCGAGCCGAAGAAGCCGATCGTCTCGCGCGTCTCGTCGACGGTGATCACGGTGCGCATCACGCCGCGGTCGTTCGCGGTGCGCTCCAGCGTCAACAGGCCGCCATGCGAGCTCGCCGCAACCTGCCGCGCCACGGCGTCATCGGGATCGATCGCAAGGTCTGGGGCGTGTTGCACGGACGGCGCCAACGGCTGGCCATGGGCGAGCACGAAGCGCGCCATGCGGTAGGCCAGCGTTGCCTTGCCGATCCCTTGCGGCCCGCCGATCAGCCAGGCATGCGGGATGCGCCCGCTGCGGTAGGCCGTCAGCAGCGCCGTCTCGGCGTCGCGATGCCCGAACAGCCTCGACGTCTCACGCGGATGCGCAATGGCGGTTTCGCGCTCAATCTGACGCCGGCTCATGCGGAAATCACCGAAGAGGGCGTGGGAAGAAGACGTTCGCGCAGCGCCGTCCAGACACGCCCAGCAACCGTATCGGGATCGGAATTGGCGTCGATCAGCGCGCAACGCGCGGGATCTTCCGCGGCGATCTTACGATAGGCGTCGCGCAGGCCCTGATGGAACTTGAGATCCTCGCCCTCGAACCTGTCCGGCGTGGCGCTGCCGCGGCGCGCGGCGGCACGCTGCAGGCCGATCTCGACCGGCAGGTCGAGTATGATGGTGAGATCCGGCTTGAGATCGCCGATCGTGACCCGCTGCATCGCATTGATCAGGCCATCTGGCACGCGGCCGAGGCTCCCCTGATAGGCCCGCGTCGAGTCGGCGAAGCGGTCGCACAGCACCCAGATGCCTTGGCTGAGCGCGGGCTGGATCACGGTGCGGACGTGATCGTCGCGGGCAGCGGCGAACAGCAGCGTCTCGGCTTCGGGTCCGAGCAGCTTGCCCATGCCCGACAGCACCAGATGACGCATGATCTCGGCGCCCGGCGAGCCGCCTGGCTCGCGCGTGACGAGGATGCGCATCCTTGCCGCCTTGAGACGGTCGGCCAGCTTCTTGATCTGGGTCGACTTGCCGGCCCCCTCGCCACCTTCAAAGGTGATGAAGCGTCCGCGTCCAGACGGCCACCGTACCGGGCTTTTACTCATGGTCAGAGCTTCTCGGCGCCCGCGCGGAACATGCCGATCACGAGCTCGCTGGCGCCGTCGATCGCGCGGCGCATGGTCGAGCCGGTGCCGATCGCTTCGGCAGCATAGACCGGCGTTTCCACCGCGATGGCGCCGCTGCGCCAGACCTTGACCACGCCGACCCTCTGGCCGGCCTCGACCGGCGCGCGCACCGGGCCGCTATAGACGATGCGGGCGATCAGCTTGTCGCTGCCGTTCTTGTGCACCATCACCTTCACGGGCGTCTTGGCCACGAGCTTGACCGAGCGGCTCTCGCCGCCGAACACCTTGGCGTAGCCGACGGGTTGCTCGGCCGCGATCAGCACGCGGGTCTCGAAATTGCGGAAGCCCCATTCCAGCATCTTCTTGGCTTCCGTGGCGCGGTCTTCGGGATCGTCGAGCCCGTTGACCACGACGATCAGGCGCGTGCCGTTTTGCACGGCCGAGCCCACCATGCCGTAGCCGCCTTCCTTGGTGTAGCCGGTTTTGAGACCGTCAGCGCCTTCCATCGAATTGAGCAGCGGATTGCGGTTGGGCTGGCGAATCTTATTCCAGGTAAACTCCTTTTCGCCGAACAGTTTGTAGAACTCGGGGAAGTCCAGGATGATGTGGCGGGCGAGGATGCCGAGCTCGCGCACCGTCATCTTGTTGCCGGGATCGGGCAAGCCGTTGGAGTTGGCGAAGGTCGATCGGGTGAGGCCGAGCTCACGCGCTCGCTTGGTCATGAAGTCGGCCGCGAAAATCCGCTCGTTGCCCGCCATGGCTTCAGCGAGCGCGATGCAGGCATCGTTGCCGCTCTGGATGATCGCCCCGTGCAGGAGATCGTCGACCGAGACCTTGCTGTTGATGGCGGCGAACATGGTCGAGCCGCCCGAGGGTGCGCCGCCCCTGCGCCAGGCGTTCTCGCTGATCCGGTACTCATCGGTCAGCTTGATGTCGCCCTTCTTGACGGCGTTGAAGACGACCTCCGCGGTCATCAGCTTCATCATGCTGGAGGGCGCGCGCAGCTCGTCGGCGTTCTTCTCGAACAGCACGCTGCCTGAGGAGGCCTCGATCAGGATCGCGGTCGGGGCGTCGCCGTCGAAGCCCGTGTCTTCCGCCTTCTTGGCGCCCTGCACGCTCTGGTTGGCGGCGTAGAGCGCCCCGCCCCAGCCGATAGCCGCGACCAGAACCGCCGCGATCAGCCCGCGCGCCAGCGCACCGGCGGTGAACCGGGAGCGACGAAGCAAAGAAGGACGAAATGCCATGGCCAAGCCCTGAGAGCGGCGTTCTAGCAGTTGGAACAGATGCGAACAACACGGAGCTGGACGCTTGTCCCTGAGATTGCACGATTCTCCTCGCGCCCCTATCGTGGCATCTTATATTTCCCGACCAAACCCCTGAAACAAGGCGGAAAAGCGAATGTCCTCAACCCGGATGATCAAGGCCAACGGGGTCGAGCTCTTCATCCGCGAGGCCGGCCAGGGGCCGCTGGTGGTGCTGTGCCATGGCTGGCCGGAACTGTCCTATTCCTGGCGTCACCAGATCCCGGCGTTGGCAGAGGCCGGGTTTCACGTCGTCGCCCCCGACATGCGCGGCTATGGCCAGAGCGCGGCGCCGGCTGATGTTGCCGCCTACTCCATCTTCGACACGGTCGGCGATGTCGTCGGCCTCGTGCAGGCGCTGGGCGAGAGCAAGGCGATGGTGGTCGGCCACGACTGGGGTGCGCCGGTGGCTTGGCACGCGGCACTGTTCCGCCCCGATATCTTCACGGCGGTCGCGGGCCTGAGCGTGCCGCCGCCGTTCCGCGGCCGCGGCAAGCCGCTCGATTTGCTGCGCCAGGGCGGCATCACCAATTTCTACTGGCAGTATTTCCAGACGCCCGGCGTCGCCGAAGCCGAGTTCGAGCGCGACGTCGCCCGCACCATGCGCATCGTGCTCGGCGGCCGCGGCCTCGCCGATCCCTCGGCAGCCATGTTCGTGCAGGAGGGCAAGGGCTTTCTCGGCCATGCAGGCGCCGAGGGGCCGCTGCCCGGCTGGCTGAACGAGGCTGATCTCGCCTATTTCACCGAGTGCTTCCGCAAGTCCGGCTTCCGCGGCGGGCTGAACTGGTACCGCAACATCGACCGCAATTGGGAGCTGACGGCCCCCTGGCAGGATGCGCAGATCCACCAGCCCTCGCTGTTCATCGCCGGCTCCAAAGACGCCGTCATCACCGGCCTGATCGGGGCCAAGCGCGTCAACGAGCTCGAGCGCGTGCTGCCCAATCTGAAGCGCAAGCTGATCCTCGAAGGCGCCGGCCACTGGGTCCAGCAGGAGCGGCCCGAGGAGGTGAACGCGGCGCTGATGACGTTCTTGAAGGAAAGCACGGCTCAGTAGAGGCCGCGGCCGCTCAGGATGCTGCGGGCCTCGGCCGCGCCGTCCGAGGTGTAGGCGGCAGACGGAGCGCTCTCGGTCGCGTAGCGGCCGTCCTCGTCATAGGACACGGCACGTGCGTTCTGGAGCGCCCGGCCCCGGCTGCGGCTCGAGGCCGACATTTCCGAGGTCGCGTTGAGCGAGGCCATATCAGCCGAGCTGTTGCCGAGATTGTAGGGCCGCCCCTCCGGCATCGGAACCTCGCCGCGAATGGCACCGCGGCTCGATGCGGGCAATTCCGGCACGAAGGGCTTGGCCGAAGCGACCCGGACCATCGAGGGCGTCGGCGCCGGAATGCCGGTACGCAAGGTCGCCATCAGCTGGCGGTCGTCTGAGCCTTCGAGCGGCGCCCGGCCGACATATTCGACCCGGACCTTGGCGACGCCATTGCCTTTGAATTCAAGGAGTTCGGCGGCCTTGTTCGAAACGTCGATGAGCCGGTTGCCGTGATAGGGCCCGCGGTCATTGACGCGGACGATCAGCGACTTGCCGTTCGACATATTGGTCACCCGCGCGTAGGACGGCATCGGCAGGGTCGGATGCGCCGCGGTCAGCGAGGCCATGTCGAACACTTCGCCGTTGGCGGTCAGGCGGCCGTGGAAATCATCGCCGTACCAGGACGCCATGCCCTCGGCGCGATAGTTGACATCCTCCTCCGGCACGTAGGTCCGGCCCGCCACGACGTAGGGCTTGCCGACGCGGTAGGTGCCGCCACCCTTCGGGACCGGGTCGCCCCAGGCCACGACCCGGGGGCTCGAGGACACGCCGTATTTCGGATCGACGCGGCTGGCGAACTTGTTCGAGGAGGCGCAATTGGCGAGCGCAAGGCAGGTCGCGACCGCCGCAACACCGCGCGCGGCCCGCAAAACCGAATCTGACCGTCGGATCCCCATTCGCCCCAAATACCATTTCGCCGGGCGCGTACCCATCCCGCTTTAGCCGCGGGGAGCGCCGTCCGGTCCTTGTAGTCCGAGGCGGCCCACCACCGCATCGGAAGTGGTAACGATAACGCAACCCGAACACGGCGGAAATGGGGAGCCCACAGCGATCACGCCGGGATGGTAAACGGGACGTTCGCTCGCCTCCGTTGATCTACGGAGCGCGGGCGCCCTGCTCTGTGCCAAGGCTGGACATTCTGTTGCGCCAAATCCTCACTCCACCCCCATTGTCACGCCGCTCACCGAAATTCTTTTGACTGTGCAAGGCCGCACGCGTTCTCTCGAATGCAAGGGCGGGATGTGGAATTTAACGATGATCGAGACGGTTTCGGCACTGATGGGTCTGGTAAGCGCGGGGATCTTCCTGGCCCATGCGTTTGAAGGTTACCGCACGAGGGCCTGAAGGCACTCGCGCGGGGCGGCAAGCATCACCTCTTTCAAGGCGGCACGTTCGGACAATTTTAATCGATCCGATCGAGCATCGAGGACGAGAGCGGCAGGTGTCCCATGCGCAACCATGACCTCGTATCCGATGGCTTCCTGGCATTGACCGCAGGCGGCTTGGTCCTGCTCTGCTCGGGCCTTGTGGCCCTGGCCTTCGGCTGATCTCGGACGAGATCTTCGCGCTTTCCCGACGACGACCATGCCGTGCTGCAAACAGGTGTTTGCCCGGATTGTCCCGCTCCCGTTTAGTTGATTGAATTTCTGCGTTCGGCGCCTCGACTTATTTTCAAGAGGCCATCACCGACGAGGGTGACTCACATGCTTGCCGAGAAGTTTTTCCTGGTCCTTGAATCCCTGATCCGCGGCGATCGCACCTATCCCGACGGAAGTCCCCGGGTCATCAGCACCTCCCCGCACGTGCCGGTGAAGCTGCCGAGCCGGAAATAGCCGGCTCGCCGTCGAGCCCGGTGACGCGCCGCTCAGCGCAGACCCAACAGCGAGCGGCGATAGCGGCCGTCGCGAGCCTCGCTCAGACAGACGAAGCTGCCGTCAAAGCCCTGGCGATATCGCTTCTGACCCCTGGTGTAGTAGACGCCCTTCCTGAAATCGAGCCAGACCACCTGATCGTGCGGACAATGGCGCTGCGCCTGCGCTTCGTAGCGGAACGGGGTCAGCGGCGTTGCCGAGACTTCCGTGCCGCCGGAGCCGGCCATGATCGCGGCAACGAGCGCGATCCCGCCCGCCCATTTCCTGCTGCGAAACACGCCCCGCCTCCCCATCTTGATTCCGGTCGTAGCCGCCCGCGCGACGGCCGACCGGCACGATAGCACGAAAATGGCGCGATCCCTGGAAAGCGACCAGTTCGCCGCGTCTTCCGCCGGCCATCTTGCCGGGTTACATCGCAGCGAGATCATCTCGATGCGAGGATGCGGCCTGAATGTCGGTTGAGACTGGATTCCAATCCGAACTCCGCACCGAAGCCCGTCCGCCCTCGCCGCGTCTGGGCCTGCTGCCGATGATCATCTTCGGCTCGCGCTGGCTGCAGCTGCCGCTCTATCTCGGACTGATCGTGGCGCAGTGCGTCTACATCGCGCTGTTCCTCAAGGAGCTCTGGCATCTGTCCTGGCACGCGCTCGACCTCACCGAGCAGCAGATCATGATGAGCGTGCTGGCCCTGATCGACGTCGTGATGATCTCCAACCTGCTGGTGATGGTGATCGTCGGCGGCTACGAGACCTTCGTCTCGCGGCTCGACCTCCAGGGTCATCCCGACGAGCCGGAATGGCTCGGCCACGTCAATGCCAGTGTGCTGAAGATCAAGCTCGCCATGGCCATCATCGGCATCTCCTCGATCGCGCTGCTGCGCACCTTCATCGAGGCCGGCAATCTCGGCTCGAACCGGGCCACCTACACCGAGAACGGCGTGATGTGGCAGGTGCTGATCCACATCACCTTCATTGTCTCGGCGCTCGGCATCGCCTATGTCGACAGGCTCAGCGATTCCGGCGCGCGCAAGCACGCCGAATGACGTATAACGACCGGCCTTGCTATTTGCCGGCTTCGAGCTGCTGCATGACCTGGCGCAGGTACTCCAGAAGCTTCTGCGCGACCTGCTCGCGCGCCACGCCCTTGGCGGCGAGATCGCCCGACACCTTGCTCACGATGTCGTCGATCGTCTGCCTCTCCAGATTGTCCGTGACCAGCGCCGTTGCGTAGCTTGCCGCCTCGTCGGCGCTGAGGCCGAGCTGGCTTGCGGCCCAGAGCCCGAGCAGCCTGTTGGACCGGGCCGTGGCCTTGAACATCAGCTCCTCGTCGTGGACGAACTTTGCTTCAAAGCCCTGCTCGCGCTTGTCGAACGTGGTCATGGTCAGCTCCATTCTCGCTTTCGCTGAAGGGGTCGGACTGGCTGGGAGCGAACGTCTCCGTCATTCACGTCAATTGAGGATCATTCGAAGCTTCCTCCCGAAGGGCAAACGCCGTCAAGCCCGCCGATGGGTGCGACCGGGCGCGCTCAAGCTGGTCTTGAGCGCGACTGGAACACCCAATCGGCATGACATGCCGGCGTCGGTCGAAAGATCGGTCTAAGAGATTGTCAGCGCCGACCGCGTTTGGTCAGCCCTTCGCCGCGGCGGCCTCACGCGCGAGGCGTTCGGCTTTCAGCCGCTCCTTGTTGGCGTAAAACGCCTTCTGCGCCTCTTCATGATCGCGCATGGCCTTTTCGGCCTCGATCCGGCGCGCCGCATCGCGCGCCTGGCGCTGCTCGGGGGTCAGGGGTTTGCGTCGGAAGGAAAGGTCTTCAGTCATGGCGACACAACGTGGCGGCGAGGAAAAAGTTCCGCATGTTCGAGCCGAAGCGTAGCCGCTGACCACCAAAGTTTGCGAAAACAACCCCATGCACAGTAGCTAAGTCTTGTTGGCACAACGCCTTTTGCATTCCGCGTACAAGCGGGTTGACCCGTCGGGCAAAACAGTGGCACTCTGCCATCTTCGGGAAATCGTTAGATAGGCTGATGGGCCTCCACGAAGATCGTCTCCCGTCGGCAGACAATCCTAGATCTCGATGTCCGCAATCACGGGCAAATGGTCTGAATAGGCCGTTGCCTCTCCGTCGGTCCAAATTCTCCCAAACCGGCTATCGGGCGTCGCATAGATCCTATCAAGGCGGAGAACGGGCAAACGCGCCGGGAAAGTCCGCAAGCGTGTTCGGTTGGGGCAGACCTGCGCGAGCACACGCCGCACCGATTTCACCCAAAACCAGTCATTGAAATCGCCGAGGACGACGGTCCTCCCAGGTCGCACCAAGCTGACCAGGGCCTGGGCTTGCGCATGGCGCTCGTGGATACTTAGGCCGAGATGAGTGGCCACCACGCGCACATCGCCGACTGGTGTCAGCAGTCCCGTGGCAATCGCTCTGCGTGGCTCCCGCTCTCGATACGACACATCGAGGATCTCGGGCACGCCAGAGAACGGAAAGCGGCTCAGGAGCATCTGACCGTAATCGCCATCCTCAGTGACAATTGACTTAGCGTGAACGCGGTGATCGCCGACAACACTCGCCAACTTCGCAAATGGATCGTCTGACCGCGATCGCGAATCCACCTCCTGAAGTGCGACGACATCAGGGGCCCACTTGCGAACGATCGAGCAAACACCCTCCAAATCGAACTTCGGATTGAGATTGAACGTGCCATGCACATTCCATGTCATGAAGCGCATCGCCGCCATCAGCGCCTCCCGGCGAGCCAAGTCGCGACGAATTGTGCTCCCGCGCAGATCCCCAGCCAGCCCAAGAACGCCAGAGCCAACAGCAATATGTTGCTCCAGGACGCATTCCTGGCGAAGTCTGCGATCTGAGCCCCCAGAACTGCCATGGCGAGAATACCGGGCATCATGCCCAGCAGAGTTCCAACCATGAAGTCACGTAGAGGCAGCGTGCTCGCACCAGCCACGACATTCACCACCGAGAACGGTGCTATCGGAATCATCCGGATGACGACGACGGCTAGAATCCCCTTGCCCACAACGCGTTCCTGGATGCGCGCTGCACGTCGGCCGAGCAACTGCTGGAGGCGTTGTCGGCCGAGTCCCCGCCCGATCGCAAAAAGGATGAAGGCGCTGAGCAAGACGCCCGCCATTGCGGTAATGAAGCCTAGCCAGGGCCCAAGTGCGGCAGCAGTTGCTGCAATGAGCACGAGAACCGGAAACACGACCAGCCCGCCAACGACGAAAGCTGCGATAGCGAATAGTGGCCCCCATATGGACTGCGAGTAGGCAGACAGTAACGCCGAAATATGAGGCGCGTCGGTAAAATCGCTCAAAGGCGTGTACGACCAAGCCATCGTCAGTCCAAATAGCGCCAGCGTTATCGACGCGATCCCCATTAGTGTCTTCGTACTCCACATGCGAGATGCGGCCCGCTCCAGATGAAGCGGCCGCTCCGGGTCTGCCACCGGCTGAACCATTGTGGCCAGCGCACTGGTCAGGACCGAGGACTCCACTTCCCGCAGCGATTTCACCTCATCAGCTCTCGCCACGTCGTCCAGGAGCGCAAACAGACGATCCTCGTTTTCCGTTATGGTCAGTTCGTCGAGAGCGCAGAAATGCGCGATCAGGCGACGGCGGACCGAAGCGATGAAATTCCGATGCTGGTCGGATGACGCTTCAAAGATCAGGTCACATTCGCTATCGGCGCCCATCGAGCGATTGTTCAGGTTAGCCGAGCCGACCCTCAAGATCCGATCATCCACGATCATGAGCTTGCTGTGCACCATCACGGCAGCTTCGGCATCCTCGCTGCGTGAGATCGGGTAGACGAAGCGGATGCGATCCGCGACTCCAGCCTCACTGAAGCAGTCGATGAAGGCACCACGGCCATTTTGCATGGCTTGGGATTCCAACCACGATGAATGCAGTTTGGGAGTGACGACCAGGACCCGAAGCGAAGGCACGCGAAGCATCTGCTGGGCCAATTCACGCGCGATCTTGGTCGCGCTGGTAAACTGATTTTCGATGTAAACGAAGCTGGTCGCCGACCGGATCGCTGCAGTCAATGAGCGCTCGACTTCCTTGATGGTCGAACCTGCAGGACAGACCACCTCGGTCCTGGCGATACCAACCGGCAAGTGCTCGGCCTCCACCGGCACATTGGCCGGCCACCGCATGTTCCCTAGCCGGCGCCGATGATGGGTCTGTTGACCTGAAGCACGCCAGCGTTCCTCCGCGAGGTCGAACAGCCACGCTGCTGCATCCCCATCGACCATGCATTGAACATCATGAAAGGGTGGGTATGGCTTGCCCTCAGGGTCGCAGCGCAATGGATGCTCGGCCCGATGATCGCTGGTGTCCCAGCGCCTGATTGTCAGATCGAGTCCGCCAACGAACGCCAGTGAACCGTCGATACAGACCATCTTCTGGTGTTGGGCCGAACCAAACGGAAGTGTGCAATCGAGACAAAACCGGACGCGGCCAGATGTTTCGGCAGTAAATTTTGCCGCGGAATTCCGTTCTCTTTCGGAGGCGTAAAAGGAGACAAAGTCCCAGACAAGGATGTCGATCCGCAAGGTCGGGCGGCGTTGAACGAGCGCGCGCAGCAATGGGCCAAGCTGTTCCGGCAAACCATCATCCGCTCGTCCGGAAGCTCCGACCAGCCTGGTTGCACTGTGGATGTCCCATCCGATGATGTAGACCTGTTCTTGCGCCTCCAGCAGCGCTTGCCGCAGGGCCGCGAAAAACGCGGCAGCATCGTTCAGAACCGTCACGCGCCGCGCTTCGCACCGCCTCCAGACGGTGTCTCCGGGGATCAGGGTCGATGAACTCTGAAGCAGTTGGACCTCGCAAGTCGCATTCGCGGCTCAACGTCCTGAATGCTTAGGGGGTTCCACGTCCTGGGCACAGGGTTACCGTTCAGCGTGTGCGACTGCTAAGGGCCTTCTCGGCACAATCGCGCAAAAGCCGCAGGTGATCTGTTGGTCCACGCGCCTGGGTTCAGAACCGGAGTATCCCGAGCAGGAAGAGCAGCGCCACGGTGACCAAGCCGGAAATCAGCAGCGAGCCGAGACACCCCACCCGGTTCGAGAAAAAGAAGAACATGCGTGCTCGCCGTGAAGCTTCCTGCCGGGCTAATTTTTCAAATTCGATAGCGTTCCGGATGCGCTCTCGTTTGTCCTGACCGTCGAGCGGTCTGCCTCTACAGACAGCTTGGTTGACTGGTGTTCCTGGAAACAAGGGGTAAGAACCAATCTCTGGACGAGACGTTGAATCTCCGATGTCCGACGCTTTTGACTATTTCCGAGCGCACGCGGTCCGAGCCCTTTGCAAGGCCCGGGCGATGCCCCGCGGACGAATGAAGCATCTCCAATTGGTGGCGGCCCGGATCTACCATCTGCTCACCAAGGAGGCCGCGTACGGCCCGAACCTGCAGCATCTGGATGACTTCCGGGCAGCTCAGAAGCTGGAGCGGTCGATTGATTGATGCGGATCAAGCAGCCCGGTCGACCGCGACGTTGGTGCAACGCTCGCTGGGCTTTCGCGTCTTCTGAAAGAAGAGACGTGCCTATGCTTCCAGCCACGCCCCCGAGCCCCACCCTATTCCGCTGCCCCAAATGCGGCGAACCACTCAGTCTGGCGGAAAAGCTATGGGACATGAAGACAGCCCGCTTCATCCGGGTGTACAAATGCCGGTGCGGTGAACTGCTCTGGGATGATCAATCGTCCGCGGAACGCAGCTAAGGCACACCAAGCCGCCTCGATTGGAATTGCCACCGATCTCGAGCGTCGCGGCGCCCTCGACGGGTCAACAGTCACTTCAGCCGGTCGGCGATTGTGCCCTCAATATCGAGCTCAGCTGACCACGGCAACGAAGCCGCATTGTGGCTGAATTGGGCGCATACCACATCCGAAATCGGGCCGGACTGGATTCGTGAGGTGAAACACGACGCTACCCGGATGCTGGTCATCCGGGAGGACAAGAGTGTGCGCCTGCTCTTGCGCAACGGCCTCTTATTTGCGCGACCTGCCCAACATTTGCGCGGTACACGAGGCGTCATGATGGCGTTCTGATAACTGCGGGTCCTTGGTGCGACACCTAGGTTTTCCCTAGCCTCGAACCATCCATCCGCGAGTCCCCGCCTTCCTAACGCTGGCGGGGGCTTCGCTTGGCACGAACCCAGGCAATATTCGATGCCTCTCTTTTCCTTCAAGCTCATCGATTCCCAGTTGGTCTCGGATTTCGGCGTACATGACCTGCCGGGCGAGGCGGAGGCGCGGACAGAAGCTATCAAGCTCGCTCGATCGCTGCGCGAAACGAGACCGCAACTGATCGGCAAAAAGTATGCAATCTTCGTTATCGACGAGGATGGTGCCGCCGTTTGCAGCGTCCCGCTGGATGTCGTGTCGTGACCGGAATCCTGACTGAAACGGCCACCCCGCATCGCGATCGGCAGTACCGAGGCGGTCGGCAGAAGCACTGGATCAAGGTGAAGAACCGGAGCCATCCCGCGATGGCACGCGAGCTCTGACGAAAATGGCCCCGGCCATGGGGTGGGCGTGGGAGGCCGGGGCCGTTGGGGTGCTTGGACCTTGGGGAAGTTCAAGCGACTGCGAGCTTACTCACAGCTCGAGCTTCGTTCTGTTCGTTTCCGAACATTGTCAGTACTCTTCCGGACAGCGCCGGTTTCGCGCGTGCGGCCCGCCAGCGTGGAACCGGCGGGCTCTCGGTCCTCACTTCTTCAGGCACAGACCGATCGTCGGCGAGGCCCCGCACTTCATACCGTCCGCTGCCCCTCCGCTCGGGCAGAACACGGACACGAGCGTTTCGCTGGTGTCGCAATTGACGGCGCCATCCGCTTGTACCGCGCGGATATTTACGGACGCCGGATCTCCCTTGTCTCCCTTGTCGCCTTTTGGCCCTTGCGGCCCCTGAGGCCCTTGTGCGCCGGCTGGCCCCTGAGGACCGGGGACGCCCTGAATACCTTGGGCACCCTGGGGACCGGCCGGCCCTTGAGGGCCGGGATCGCCCTTTGGCCCGGGCTCTCTTCCGCAGCCCGCTAGCGCGAGTGCGGCGGTTAATGCAGCAGCGGCAATCAATTTTTGCATTGCGACTTCTCCCTATGACCGCGCCATTAAAATGATCGCGGGAAGCTGCCGCAATAGTGAGAAGGCCGCCGAAAGGAGATCCGGCGGCCTCGTATTCATCGCTTCAACCGGCGGGCGTGGGCAGCCAGCCGCTGCCGTTCGCGCTTTCTGTGGGCTCGGCGCCGCCGGTTCATGCCAAGCCGCCCTGCTGTAGGCGGTCCCGGAGCGCGTGCGCATGATCCGAGATGATCTGCGTGACGCGGTGCATCCCATCGATGGCCGTCTCCGCATCGGGCTGAGCCAACAACACGACGAGCATATCAATCAGCAGAACGATGTTTTGGATGTCAGCCTCGTTCTCGAAGCGATCGGGCAGCTGTAGCTCAACGACGTTGCTCATTGCTGCGGCCTCCCGCTGTGCTGCACGGCAAGCTCGAACAACTCCGCAAGGAGGAGGCGTGCGGCCGCAACGCCTTTCCAGAGTATGGCGCCCTCGTCGAGAAAGGGATCGACCCGGAGCGGTTCGCCCTTCTGGAGTTTCCCCGCGACTGTCACGGCTGAGGAAACGCTATTGCAAGGATGCCGCAGCGGATTGCGGCTACGGCTGGCGCGCTGCCGGGCTGTCACGCGGCGTTCGGCTCGGCCGTGGTCGAACGACGGATTGTCCAGCCGCGGTGCTGGGGCGCATGGAAATCTGATGATATTGCCGGACGGCGTCGACATTACGCCCAGCCAGGGAATGCGGTCTATCTCAGGTCCGGGTTGTCACACCCAACGGACATGCTCAGCTGATTTGGTTAAAAAAGCAATTCGCCGTGCAGGGGAAAATTTGCGTGTGTGCGCCTTGATGTGGCTCGGCGTTAGCGAGCCATGGAGGCGTGTACAATGGGGCAAAAGACCCGAGTTTTGAAGCGGGCAAACGTCCTGCCCGATCTTCTGAAAATGCTTCAGGAGCTCGAGGAGCTGCGAGAAAAGATCCGGCTCGCCGAGGCCGCCCGCGTGCTGCACTAAGCCTTTACTTCTCGTGCCCCAGGTAGGAACGCTGCAGCCTGGTGCCGCATTCGGCTGGTATGGAGCGGTTCTCTGTACCTTTGATAGTGGCCGCCGCATTCATCATCGGCGTCATCGCTGGCTATGCCATCAGGGCGCTCATTTCCGCAAGGCATCGAGCAGCGGCCCGCCGCCGGCGCCGTGATTTCAAATGACGCTAGTGAGTAGCCATGCAGAAGCCGGCTGCGGCCCCAAAGCCGGCGAAGCGGCTCCTGAGTCGCTGCGGGTCAAAAGGCTTCGAGGCGTCAATCTACTAGTCGTCGCAGCGCGTTTAGCTTGCGCTCGCCATAAGGTTGCGGAAGACTGCCGCAGGCTGGGGAAATCGATATGCATAGTCATGTGAATGCTCGGTGAATGCCCCCTTCAGGCGCTGTTGTAGATCAAGAGCCTATCAACAAAGCAGGCCCACATCTGGAAACCTTGGACGCACTAGCACGTTTGGTTCCCAGAAACGTTTCGGGAGGATTCCATGATCATCGGAGCAGCTGCGGCCATTGCTCTCCAGCTCGCAACGCCCGCCGTAGCACTGCAGAGCGACACGCCCAACCTGATTCCGGTCCGTGAAGGGCCATGCAGCTACGGGTACGATACCGACATCTACGGACGATGTTATCCGAACGGCGTCATTCCGCCGGAGTATCAAGCCGCACGCCAACCCCGCGCCTACTACGAGCCGCGCCGATACTACAGGGAAGAGTACCGCCCACGGTGGCGATACCGCTATTACCGCGACGACTATTGAGCGGTAGCCGTCGCCGCGCAGGTCCAGATCACTGCGTGCCGAAACATGCGACTTCTACGGTGGCAGGATCGTAGGCCGTGCCGGCCAGGTTCACCGCGAACATCGGGTTCGCACTTCCTGAACGCCAACGACGCGATCCTTACTACCCATCGTGTAGTCGGTACTGCCAACCTTGGTCAGGCTGCAGAGGTTAAGAATTTTCTCCAGTTCGGAGAAGCTGAGCGCGTGGCTGGGATTGGTTTGGCTTGAGCTGTTCGCGACAAGGCTGTTTGGCGGTAGCGTCTGATAATGCTGCACCAGCGCCTCCCAGCTTTTTCGACGCAATCCTTTGATTTTACTGTGAATTCCGAACGCTCGCGAACAGTGGCGAACAATATACTGGCGGAAGGGGTGGGATTCGAACCCACGGTACCCTTGCGGGCACGCCGGTTTTCAAGACCGGTGCCTTAAACCACTCGGCCACCCTTCCAGCTCAACAATTTCAAGTGCTTAGCGCATGTTCTGAATAGAACAAAGTGCGAAATTGGCACCCGATTGGCACCCTAGCGATTCAGCGCCGCATTGATCGCCGCTGCCGCCTTGCCGTCGTCTTTCCTAAACAGGTGGGCGTAGATGCGCAACGTGATATCGGGCTTAGCGTGCCCCAGACGTTTGGAAATCGTGACGATATCCACGCCCGCGTCGATAAGCTGCGAGGCATGGGTGTGGCGCAGGTTGTGGAAGCCCATGTCCGGCTGGAAATCGCTCCAAGCTTTGCTGTAGCGCTTCTGCGATGGTAGCGCGCCGTCGGGCGCCGCGAACAACAAGGCATCGTCCGGAAGCTTGCCGGCGCCGAGCTTGAGCCGCAATTCCAACTGCTCCCGCCGGAACTCGCGCAGTGCCTCAACCAACAAATCCGGCAGCGTAATGTCGCGGCGGCCGGCCTTGGTTTTCGGCGCCTTGAGCCGGATCCCGTGCGCCTTAGTTTCCTCGATCGCCTCGCGGACCTGAATCACCTTCCCGTCGAGGTCTACCCTGCCCCATCGCAGCGCCAGCACTTCGCCAATGCGCATTCCGGTGAACAGCGAAACCATCGCGGGAACGAACAACCGGTGGCCGCGCAGCGATTCGATGAAGGCCGGAATGTCCTTCACAATCACCATTTCCTCGTCGTCGACCTTCGGCGCAGATTCGGCGGCGACGACGTTCTTGATGACCAGCTCGTTCTTTACGGCGTCGCGCAGTGCTTTCCCGAGCACGCGGTGGGCGTGGCCAATGGTCCGGGGTGCGAGACCGCCCTTCCCGTCGGCGCGGCCGCCGTTCCGCAACGTCGTGTGCCATTCCTCGATGTCGAGCGTCCGCAATTTTTGCAGGAGCTTCGCGCCAATGTGCGGCGCGATCTGATTTTCGACCAACTCCCGATAGCGCTCGGCCGTCCTGGCGCTGATATCGCCGGAGCCTTCCCAATGGTCGACGCGAGCGCGCACCCATTCAGCGACGGTGATCTTGTGCGGCTCGACATACTTAGCTTGTGCGACCGACGCGATCAGTTCGGCAAGCTTGATTTGCGCCGAGCGCTTGTTGCCGCGGTGGGTGACGAATTGGGTTTTCCGCTTGCCCGTCTTTTCGTCGCGGCCGGCATCGAATTTGAGGCGCCAACTATTTTTGCCGCGCTGCTGGATGTGGCCTTTCATGACCGCTCCTCATCGTCATGCACCCAGCGGCCGCCTTTGCGAACCTTGTTGCCTATCCTGACAGTCCCCCTTTCCGACAGACGATCGAGGGCGTCCAAGAAGTCATCGGGTTTGAAGGAGTCCTCCAGCCTTCGAACGATCTCTTCATTCATTGACCGATTGTTCTGCGCTGCCGCCTTTTCCAGTCGCGCACGCAGCGCCTCGGTGAAGCGCAAATTCAGCTTCACAGGATCCATTGGTTTCCGCGCCATTCGAATCTCCGCATTTGAAGTCACGATAGTAGGGCCAAATTTGACACTACGCAACTGCTTGTGTTATGTAGGGCCATTATTGACCCCATGACCACTAAAGGGTTTGCACTATGAACGAGGAATTACTGAAGCTGCTTTCCAAGCCGACCGCGTCCGTGCCCGATGTGGGACGCATCATCTACGGTCTGAGCCGCAACGCGAGCTATGACGCGGCCAACCGCGGCGACATTCCGACGATCCAGATCGGCAAGCTTAAAAAGGTGCCGACGGCGATGCTGCGCGAAAAGCTTGGACTGGCGGTGCCGGCATGAGCCGCGCCGAGGATATCGCTGACATCGCGACGACGATCGAGCACGCTCGAAAGCGGATGGAGGCGATCGGCCACAAATTCCAGATGCGCGACGATGAAGCGCGCGAGTTCAACGCTCACAGCAGCACCATGCGCCACGCTTGCAGGCGCCTGAGCGATCTCGCCAATCGCTAACGAAAAGCCGTCCGACGGTGGCACATCGGACGGCGGATCGTTGTATGCGTATGCGGTGGCTCGGAAGGCCTTTTGACTAGCATACTTCGATCACCGTCGTAAAGTGAAATCGTCGGGCTCCATCAGATTTTCTGGAGTTCCGAAAATGAGTATCCATTGGACGCCCGTCACCGATCAAATCTATGACCATCTGCACGTCAAATATCTGCTCTGGATCGAGGACCTAACCGAGATCCGCGAGCGCATGGACGCGCTGCGCGATGTTCACCGCGTGGGCTGGAAACCGCCGGCCGAACTCCGAGAGCGGCTCGATGATCTCAACGAGCGCGACGAATTGTACGCCGCTCGGCACATGGCCACCGCACGCGCGTTCCTCGACGCTGCCGAAGCTGACGCCGCTGCAACGGAGCCGGAGCGTTCGGCACGGAAAGAAGCGCTAATCGCTGCGGTCGCCCTGCTCAGGCACGCTTGGGAAAATGGCTGGCAAACGGTCGACAAGTGGACGCCGGAGGAGCGCAGCGAATTGATGTGGCTGATTCATTGCAATCCGGAACTGAAAACCCTGTTCAACACCAGCGCCCAGAACGTCGTCTATTTCTACCAGAAATATGAGCGACTGCACGAGAGATACAAACAGTACGAGCGGTTGCAACTCGGACTCGGCGTGAAGCCCAAACTCAAACCCAGCTTGGGAATGAAGCGTTTCGGAAAGGGAATTCGTAAGTGACCGCACTGCCGATGAAGTTTTTCGATGAATGCACGAACGAGCCCGCCAAGCCGTGGCTGATTAAGGGTGTGCTCGCGCTCGATGAGGATTCGTCATGGTATGGACCGGCGGGCGGATTGAAGTCGTCGCTGCTGACCGACATCGCTGTACATGGTGCGGCAGGTCGGGATTGGCGCGGCTTCAAGACGAAACAGAAGTTCGGCACGGTTTACTTTGCGCTGGAGCGCGCCGGGCTTCAACGGCGGCGCCTGGCCGCGTACGCGAAGCGAGATGGTCACGCTGGCTTGCCGATTGCGGTCGTCGACCAGATCGTCGATTTGACGGACGAGGCCAGCGTGCGGATTGTTATCGCAACGATCACGACGGCACAGGAACGGTTTGGCGTTCCGGTGGGGTTGGCCATATTCGACACTTACGCCAAGGCCGTCGCAGCCGGCGGCGGCGATGAGGACAAGGCGCAGCACGTCAATCTCGTCGCCGCGAATTTGAAGCGCATCCACGACCAGCTCGGCCAGCCCATCCACCTAGCGACGATCGGTCATACTGGCAAAGACGAGACCAAGGGCGAGCGCGGCAGCAGCGCCAAGACTGGTCACATCGATCTCGGAGTGCAGATCTCCGGCGACAAGGTGAAGACCGCGACGATCACGAAAGCGAACGATCAGCCCGAAGGCGTGCTGACGTCGTTTGTGGGGCAGGAAGTGACGGTAGGCACGGACGCCGACGGCGACGATCTGACCGCGTTCATCGTCTCGCCCATGGCCGTGCAGGCAGCGCCCGAACAAGCATCACGGCTGAGCGACAATCAGGTGAACGCGCTGGACACCCTCAAGACGACCATCAAGGACCACGGCCAGAAGGGAGCGGTCGCGGTCCATGCCTGGAAAGAGGAGTTGTTCCGGCGCGGCGTGCTCGATCGGGATGCGCCGAACCCGCGCGAGCCGTTCAGGCGGTTGAAGGCTTCGCTGATCAAGACGCAGCGCATCGAGGAGGATAACGGCATGGTGCGGTTCACGAGCACGAACGCCATTCCCATGACCACACGAGCAGCGGCGGGGATTATTTCTCCATGTCCAGTGCCTCCACCAATTCCAATTCGCTAGTCCGCGTCACGTCCGTCACACCCTATAGGGTGGTGTGACGTGACGGACGGGCATGGACCGTCACATGTGACGCGATGTGACGGTGACGTGACGGTGTGACGCTTATGTAATTTGTCAACAAAATCAAATATTTAGAATATCATTTTCTTGATTGGTCATGGAAATCGTGTTCAACTTTGCGCGTTGATTGGCTGTCAACTTCAATTTGAAGTGGAGAAATGAAAATGGCGAAGAAACTGACCTTTGACGAACGCGCTCTGGCAGCGATGGCGAACGAGCTGGAGCAGGCCGAGCAGGCAGTGCGCAACATGCGCGTGATGTACGACGCCCTGGTCAAGCAGCGTAGCAAGCGCTGACACTTCGACGGATATCGAAGGGTAATTGACATTCGGAAAAAGCGTGGCATAATCCGCGCACATTGATCACCCGGCGGGATGCCCTGACAAGCATCCGCCGGTTTTTTGCGTTGCAGGCCCATTGAGCATTCTCGACGACGGCAGCCTTGCCACTACCCTGACCGACGCGCTCAGCGCGTTCGATATCCCGATGGCGTGCACGATCACGCGCATGGAAGAGTCGGGTCCGCCGTTCGATCCGGTCATCACACCTGTCGACCATGCGTGCATGGGCTGGATCGACAATTACACCCAGCTCGATCACGTCGATAGCGCAGTGCAGATCAACGACCGCAAGGCGTTTGTCTTGTGCTCATCGCTCGACATCACTCCGACCACAGCAGACCAGTTCAAGAGCGGCGGCGTGAGCTACGTCATCGTCAACGTGCAGCGCGATCCCGCGGGCGCTGCGTGGGTCATCCAGGCGCGCGCATGAGGTATGGGACCCGCAGGCGCTCGGGAGGACCGGCTCTACGCGGAGCGGGAGTACTTTTTATCGCTCCCAGAGAAAAATGACCTCAGAAAACGCCATTAAGTTCTTAGAATCATTGAAGATTCCCGAAGGACCTCTTGCGGGAAAACCGATTCGTCTTGCGGATTTTCAGAAGCGCTTCATTCGGGGTGCCCTGGCCGACGGGGTTTCCATCGCGGGGCTCAGTGTTGGCCGCGGCGCAGGTAAGACCATGCTGGGATCGGGGCTCGCCCTGGCCGCGCTGCTCGGCAAGATCGACAAGCAACCCCGCCGGGAAGTGATCGTTGCGGCCAAGACCCGGGATCAGGGGCGCATCGCGTGGGCGTTCATCGAGGGGTTGGCGACCAGCCTACCTACCAAGGTCCGGAAGCAACTGACGTTCGTTCGGTCGCCGCGGCTGGAAGTGCGGTACGAGGGCGACGGCGGTGGCCATGTGCTGCGCGTGCTCGCCAGTGACGCGAAGAATGCGCTCGGCCTGGCGCCGGTCTTTTCGCTGCTTGATGAGCGCGGCTTTTGGGACCGCGACAAGGGCGATTCACTGGAAGCCGCCATTTTCTCGGCCCTCGGAAAGAGGTCCGGCCGGGCACTGGTCATCAGCACGAGCGCGCCGGACAACACCCATAGCTTTTCCAAGATGCTCGATGAGCCGGGCGAGCGCATGTACGTGCAGGAGCACCGGGCGCCGGAGGGCTGCGCACCGGACGACATCGAGGCGCTCAAGATCGCAAATCCTGGCGCCGCGAGCGGCATCGGTAGCTCGCTGGATTGGTTACAGGGCGAGGCACGGCGCGCGATGCAGCGCGGCGGTAGCACGCTCTCGAATTTCCGGCTGTTCAATTTGAATCAGCGCGTGTCCGGTGAAAACCGGGACGTGCTCTTGACCACGGATGAGTGGTTGGCCTGCGAGACCGCGGATGTACCGGCTCGCGGTGGTCAATGCATCGTCGGAATTGACCTTGGCGGCTCTGCCTCGATGACGGCCGCGGCGTTTTTCTGGCCTGAGACGGGGCGCCTTGAGGCTCTCGGTTGGTTTCCGTCGCAGCCAAGCTTGCTTGATCGTGGCCAGCGTGACGGCGTTGGCGATCGCTATTCGCAAATGTCCAGCCGTAACGAGTTGTCGACCTTGGGCGCGATGACCGTTCCCGTTGCACCGTGGCTCTCGGAAGTCATGCGCCATGTGGAAGGCGAGACGATTGCCGCCCTGGTCATGGACAGATTCAAACAGGCAGAGCTTGCACAGGCTATCGACGCCGCCGGCATTCGCGTCCCGCTCGTGTGGCGCGGCATGGGCTTCAAGGACGGCAATGAGGATTGCGACCGCTTCCGGCGCGCGTGCTTCGATGGACTGGTGAAGGCCGCTCCGTCGTTGTTGCTGCGCAGTGCCATGGCCGACACCGTTTGTCTGCGCGACCCGGCGAACAACATCAAATTGGCCAAGGCCCGATCGTTGGGCCGTATCGACGCGGCCTGTGCCAGCGTCCTAGCCGTCGCGCAAGGCGCGCGCATGCTCGCCGCTCCCGTACGCAAAGCGAGGGCGCCGAAGTGGGTGTGAACCGCGCGCCATCGTCGATTTACAAAGACCCGCGATGGGCAGTTGTCCGGCTGGAAGCGAAGCGCCGTGACGGCTGGAAATGCCGCGATTGTTCGGCGCGTGGTCGCCTCGAAGTGCATCACATCAAGCGGGTGAAGGATTTTCCAGAACTCGCTTACGACCTCGAAAACCTCAAGACCTTATGCGGCGTGTGTCACAGCCGCATTACCGCAATCGAAGTGGGCATCGCGCCACTCGATCCAAAGCGCCAAGCGTGGCGCGACCTCCTCAAACAAAAGGAACTGCAATGCTTACCAGTGTGAAAATCCAGCGCCGTCAGTCGGAAATCCGTCAGGCCCTGGCCGGTCTCGTCGGCAAAACCGATTTGACCGAGGACGAAACCCGCAGCATGGAAACCATGGATGCGGAATATCGCAGCAACGAATCGCGCTACCGTGCCGCGCTGATCACCGAAGATACCGAGCGGCGCGAAGCCAAGGACGATCTGGAGACGCGCTCCGATCGCGAATATTCGGCCCTGGTCGACAAATTCGAGATGCGCCAGGTCGCGCTCCATCTCGATGAAGGCCATGTGATCACCGGTCCGACTGCCGAAATCGTGCAGGAACTGCGCAGCAAGGGCGGCTATCGCGGCGTTCCGATTCCGTATGAGGCGCTGTCGCTGGAAAAACGTGCTGGCGAGACCGTCGCGAGCGGTACGCCTTCGCCGAAAATGACCGCGCCGATTATTGATCGTCTGTTTCCCCAGTCGGTCGCTTCGATCATGGGCGGTCAGCTCGTTTCGATCGCGCAAGGCACCAACGAATATCCGATCGTTTCCAGTGCTGTTTCCGCAGCCTGGCAGACTTCGGAAACCGGCTCGGTTGGTGGACCGACGCAGTACACGACCGCAAGCCGCACGATCGCGCCGAACAACACGCTCGGCATTCAGATGAAGATCACGCGCAAGACGCTGAAGCAGTCCGGCGATGGTCTCGAACAGGCCGTTCGCCGTGACATGAACGGGTGTATGGCGCAGGCCATGGACAAGGCTGTGTTTCTCGGCGCTGGCGCGAGCGGTGAGCCGGCCGGCCTGCTTGTGGGCAGCTACAGCATCACTTCGACGGCGGTCAACGCATCCGTGAAGTGGTCTGCGTTCCGCACCGCGATCGTCAATTTCCTGGTCGCGAATGCAATTCCGGCGCAGTCGACTACAAATCAGAGTTTCAACAGCGGCGTCAAAGTTCTGATCCGTCCGGAAGTCTACGACTTTATGGACAACGAACTGCTGACCAACACGGCGACCTCCGAATACTATCGTTTCGCGATCGGCGTCGGTGCGGACAACATCGTGATGTCGTCCAACGCACTGGCCGCGCCGACTGGTACGCCGCTGGCGACCAAAGCGCTGCTCACTGCGTCGGCCGGCGGCGTTCCGCCTTTCTTCGTCGGTCTGTGGGGCGGTATCGACCTGATCCGCGATCCGTACTCGGACGCTGCGTCGGGCGGTCTGCGTCTCACCGCGCTGGCGACCATGGATGTGTCGGCTGCTCGTTCGCAGCAGTTACAGATCCTGACCGGCTTGCAGTTGGCATAAGCCGATGCTGCACGCTGCTGATCTTGGCAGCCTCGAACTCCGTGCGTCGCAAAACGGCGCACGGAAGCTCGCCGGCCGCTTCCCCTACAACAAATGGGCGGTGCTCTCGGACGGCGGCAAAACCGGACGGCCGAAGAAAGAGCGCTTCGCGCCCGGCGCCTTCACGTACAGCCTTGAGCACGTCGACGACTCGCCAATTCATCTGCTCGCTGGCCATTCCTATGACCGGCCCTTGGCGAGCACGGCAAACAAAACGCTGACGCTCACCGATACGGATACGGAATTGCTTTTCGAGGCGATTCTGACGCCCGAAGTCGTGAGCATTACGTGGGTGCAGGACTTGCTCCGCCTAATCGAAGCTGGTCTGAGCATCGGCCTTTCGCCTGGCTTCCGCATTCCGCCCGAGCGCGCCGTTCCGGCCGGCGAAGCCGAGTTAATCGAGAACGAAGGATACAACCCTTCCAAGGGCGCCTTCAACGCAATCTTGCGCACGATCCTGCAAGCCATCCTGTTCGAACTCTCGATCGTGACGCGGCCGGCCTACGACGAAGCGCAAGTTGAGGCGCGCAATTGGCAAGTGACCGACTCCGGTCTCGCTGTGCCGCGCCCGCAAACCATTTTGAGGTACCGATGAGCACGACGATTGATCAGGTCGAGGGCGTGCCCGCGTCCTATCCGACGACCACCCCGACCGTTTCTGCCGCGGTGTGGCAGCGGCTCGAATCCTACATCGCTTATCGCTTCACGCCGCGCGCCGTGGTGTGGACGGTTGAGGGACCGGGCGAATGGCATCCGCCCTTGGCTCCGGCGGTGATTTCCAAAATCGAAATTTGGTCGGACGGAGCGTGGTCAGACATTACGGCCAACGCTCCCGATGCCTCGCCGCTGGGTGGCTACTGCTTGCCGGGGTGCGGTCCCTACAAATTCACCGCCTCGGTTGGCGATGGAATGACGCTGCCCGCGATCGTCGCCGAGGCCGCGCAACGCTTGTCCGCCTACATGGCGGCAAAGCCCGGCACTCCCGGCGCGCGATCGGAGCGCATCGAAGCCGGTTCAATTTCCATTCAGCGCACGCGCTCTGAAAGCTGGATGGCTGCGGCGATTCAAAACAGCGGCGCTGCTGACCTGCTGCGCAATTATCGGAGAGTGTGATGGGGTTTCTGGATTATTTCCGCCGCTCGGCGCCGGCCGTTGAGCAACGCAGCGCCGGATCGGGCTTCACTGCCGAGGTCATGCGGATGCGCGAGGCCTACATTTCCGGCAGGACCGGCCTTGGAGAACTGACCGGCAGCGTTTCCAGTTGCGTGGCCCTTTGGCAAAATTCGCTTGCCCTGGCCAAGCCGGCGGGGACCGATCTGCTCGACCCTTGCACGCTGGCCCTGATCGGCCGCAGCCTGGCGCTCCGTGGCGAATTCGTTGCGTTGATCGATGGTGACGAATTGGTCCCTGCGAGCGACTGGGACACCCGGACCCGTAACAGCAAGCCGGTCGCGTACCGGCTGACCATTCCCGAGGCTGGCGGCGGTCGCAGCGTCACGGCGCTTGCTGGCGAGGTAGTTCACTTCCGAATCAACGTCGACCCGGCCGCGCCCTGGCTGGGCGTTTCGCCGCTCCGCACCGCGAGCCTTTCGGCCGGGATGCTCCACAGCGTCGAGACGGCGCTCTCGGAAGCCTATCAGGACATGCCGTTCGGCAGTCAGGTGGTCCCGATGCCGGAAAGCCCCGACGTCGACAACAGCAACATGGCAAGCAGCTTCCGTGGCCAGCGTGGCCGCGTGCTATTGCGCGAAAGCGTGGTCGTTCAGGCGGCGGGCGGCCCGGCACCGCAGCAGGACTGGAAACCTTCCGACCTTACGCCAAACCTTCAGGGCGCCGTTCCGATTGAGACACTCGCCAGCGCGCGCAGTTCGGTCCTAGCGGCCTATGGCATCCTGCCCGCTCTATTCGATCCGGCCACCACTGGCCAGCTTGTGCGCGAGGCGCAGCGCCATCTGGTGCAGTTCACGTTGCAGCCCGTCTCGGACCTGATCGCCGAGGAAGCGTCGGAGAAGCTGGGCGGCACCGTCACACTCGACGCCCTGACCGGGACGCAGGCGTTCGACACTGGCGCGGCCGCCCGTTCGTTCCAGATGCTCGTTGCTGGCCTGGCGGCCGCCAAGGAAGCCGGGATCGACGCAAAGGGCGCACTGGCCATGCTCGACTGGACCGCGGCGGAGTAGGTGCCATGCGCCTGGACGGCCCTGGCAAGCGGTTGGAGAACTCGGCGGAGGAAATGCCGTCGGGTGGCCATGCGGAGCGGCTGGAGCGGCTCTATTGCGCCGTGGTCAGCCAAGCGCTCGCCGATGCGGTGATGGTGGTTGCGGAGATCCAGCCGCACCACAGCACTACCCGCCGGGCGGAGCTGCGCACGAAGGCGGCGGACAAAGCAGAGGCGCGGCGCTGGCTACTGGAGGACGATACGGACTTCGCGGCCGTTTGCGCCCTGGCGGAACTCAATCCGGAGCGTGTGCGGGCATATGCGAGGAAATTGATCGATGACGTTCAGGTTGGAAATTGCCAATTGGGTGTCCCGGGTCAAAGTCGACATGGACGAAGCGTTCCGCGGCCTGGCGCTGGAGGTGGCCCGGCGGATCATCGAGCGGACGCCGGTTGAATCTGGCAATGCGCGCGGCGCCTGGGTCGCGGCGGTCAACGGAATGCCCACGGCTGGCGACCCGCCGGACGATACCGACGGCGCGGCCACGCTTGCCCGGATCGCGGCCGTGATCGCTACGGCCAAGGTCGGCGATACGATCTTCATCGCGAACAATGCCGACTACGCCCATGCGCTGGAATTTGGCAAATCGGACCAGAGCCCGGGAGGTATGGTCCGCGTGACGCTGATGGAGGCGCAGGCGATCGCCGGTCAGGTGGTGGCCAAGCTGCGCTAGTTGGCACCCGAATTGGCACCCAACGCTAAAATACGGGCTGGTATAGCGAGGGATGCGGAGGTATCGGCTCTCGCCTAAGTGCCTACAAAATGGGACGTTTCGGTACGAGACGCCCCTACCCGCTATGCCCGGAATAACATTTCAAGACCGGTGCCTTAAACCACTCGGCCACCCTTCCAAGCGTTGGAATGGCTGTCGCTTAACGCAGTCGACCGCGCAAGGCAACGCGAAGTTGGTGGGGTGCCCCACACTCTTCTGCTGTCCCGATCTGTCAGGCGAGCGTCAGCCTGTTCCTCTAGCTTGACCAATACGCTCGGCCGCCGATAGCCGCCGAACCCTCAGCAATCCCGAATACTGGCGACATCTCCCAGGGCGTCGCTGGTTGCGAGGCCCGGTTGGATTCGTCTCCATGTCCGGGCCTCGTTTGCTGGTGCGCAAAAGAAAGCGGCGCCCCGTAAGGAGCGCCGCGCCAGATCTTCGTAACTGCGTCGGACGTCAATACCCGCAGGAGGCGCAGCCCATCTGCACCGGCGCGTAATAGGAATAGCCCGGCGAGACCATCTCGACACGCTGGCGCGTGGCGTATTGCGGGGGGATGCGCTCGTACTGGACACTGGGCGGGGCCACCATCACGGTCTGCGGCACCATCACGGTGCGGTACTGCGCCGGCGTGCGGTGCGCGACCACGGAGCCGGGAGACACCATCACGGTCTCGTCGACGGTGCGGTATTGCGGCGCGACGTATTGCTGCTGATAGCAGGTCGTGCACGGCGGCGGCGCGTAGCAATTGTAGCAGCCGGCGGAGGCTGCGCCCGTCATGGCAATCGCGGCGACGGCGGTGGAGAAAACGACGGCGAGAGTACGAGACATTGCGGTGGTTGCCCCAGTTGCCCGAAATAGATTTTGCAAAGGTCGAACGCAGTATACGCGGCAAAATCCTGGGGTGCCGAACTTCGTCGGGGCATCCTTAATGCGAACGGCCGATCACGGCCGAGCGGTAAGAACTCATTGACCACGCGCATTAACGCGCGATGCGCACTGGCCCCGGAGTCCGCATGACATGCGAGAGCGTGATCGCTGCGCCGGCGATAGGACACAGCCGCGGGTGCTCCGTTCGAGCGCCGTTCCGAAAGCGTTCATCCGCCTCCGACGGGTCGAGCTTTAGCGCCTCACTGCTCTTTCCAAAAACTCCAGCAGCGAGGGATCGGTCTCCTCGAATTCGACAAAGCGGCGGCGCAGCTCGTCGGCGATTTCCGCGGTGGCATCCCGCGACCATCCCTCCGCGGTATTGAAGGCCACGATACGTGCGGGATGGAGATATTGCCCTTCGACGAGATGTCTGAGCAGGGTCGCGCGATTGGCGTCCTCCTCGGCCGTCTCACACCAGGCGCGGCCCAGTCGCCGGCCGAAGTCATCGAGCACGAGATAAACGTCCCGGTCGGTCGTAATGTGCGGCACGAGCGATGGAGAAGGACTCATGGCTTACTCCGCTACTGGCAATCCGAACAGTTGCGGACAGATCGGGATAAGGCGATTTGCCCCTGACCGGATTCGGAAAAATGGATTCCAGGTATTTTTCCTAGGACCATCTTCTGATTAAATCACAAAAAAACAGAAATAAATAAAATTAAATAGCAAAGCGCGGTGAAATCCACTAAGTTGATTGCGCCTGGCGGGCGAGCCCGCACGTCGGGCAACCACCTCGCAAACGGCTCCCGCGTCCACCCCCAATAGCCCACACCCCAGGACGCGGGGGCCGTTTCTTTACGGGCGTCTGCCCGGGCTCCACGGTTCTGTCATGCAACGGCGCGCTCGCACGGAGACCGCGAGTCGTCCCAGAGGGATCGATTTAGCCAGCGGCGCGCCGATCAGGTGCCTATCTCGGGCGACGCTTCACCTCGCGCACCGCGCCGCGCGCCGCGCTGGTGGTGAGCGCGGCGTAAGCCTGCAGCGCGGTCGAGACGTTGCGCTTGCGGTTCTGCGGCTGCCAGGCGGCATCGCCTTTCGCCTCCTCCGCCGCGCGGCGCTTGGCGAGCTCCTCGTCGGACACCTCGAGGCTGATGCTGCGGTTCGGGATGTCGATGGCGATGCGGTCGCCGGTGCGCACCAGACCGATGTTGCCGCCTTCGGCCGCTTCCGGCGACAGATGGCCGATCGACAGGCCGGACGAGCCGCCAGAGAAACGGCCGTCGGTGACGAGCGCGCAGGCTTTGCCGAGGCCCATCGATTTCAGGTAGCTGGTCGGATACAGCATCTCCTGCATGCCGGGGCCGCCGCGCGGACCTTCGTAGATGATGACCACGATCTCGCCGGCGACGACCTTGCCGCCCAGAATGCCTTCCACCGCCGCGTCCTGGCTTTCGAACACGTGCGCGGGGCCCGAGAATTTCAGGATCGAAGCATCGACGCCCGCGGTCTTCACGATGCAGCCGTCCTGCGCGAGGTTGCCGTAGAGCACGGCGAGACCGCCGTCCTTGCTGAAGGCATGTTCGAGATCGCGCACGACGCCTTTCTCGCGATCGGCATCGAGCTCGTCATAACGGCGCTCCTGGCTGAAGGCGACCTGGGTCGGGATGCCGCCGGGCGAGGCGCGATAGAAGGTGCGCACCGTCTCGCTCTTGGAGCGCTTGATGTCCCAGCGCTCCAGCGCATCGTTCATGGTCGGTGCATGCACGGTCGAGACCGAGGTGTCGATCAGGCCGGCGCGGTCGAGCTCGCCCAAAATGCCCATGATGCCGCCGGCGCGGTGCACGTCCTCGACATGCACGTCGGCGACGGATGGCGCGACCTTGCAGAGCACGGGCACGCGGCGCGAGAGCCGGTCGATATCGCGCATGGTGAACTCGGCCTGCCCTTCATGGGCGGCGGCGAGCAGATGCAGCACGGTGTTGGTCGAGCCGCCCATGGCGATGTCGAGGGTCATGGCGTTCTCGAACGCCTTGAAGTTGGCGATGTTGCGCGGCAGCACGCTGGCATCGTCCTGCTCGTAATAGCGGCGGACGAGATCGACGATGGTGTGGCCGGCCTCGACGAACAGGCGCTTGCGGTCGGCATGGGTGGCGACCACCGAGCCGTTGCCGGGCAGCGCGAGGCCCAGCGCCTCGGTGAGGCAGTTCATGGAGTTGGCGGTGAACATGCCCGAGCAGGAGCCGCAGGTCGGGCACGCCGAGCGCTCGATCACCTTGACGTCGTCGTCGCTGACCTTGGAGTCGGCCGCCGCCACCATGGCGTCGATGAGGTCGACGGCCTTGGTCTTGCCCTCGAGCTTGACCTTGCCGGCCTCCATCGGTCCGCCCGAGACGAACACGGCGGGGATGTTGAGCCGCAACGCCGCCATCAGCATGCCGGGCGTGATCTTGTCGCAGTTGGAGATGCAGACGAGCCCGTCGGCGCAGTGCGCGTTGGCCATGTACTCGACGCTGTCGGCGATCAGCTCGCGCGACGGCAGGCTGTAGAGCATGCCGTCATGGCCCATGGCGATGCCGTCATCGACCGCGATGGTGTTGAACTCCTTGGCGACGCCGCCGGCCTGCTCGATCTCGCGGGCCACGAGCTGGCCGAGATCCTTGAGGTGGACGTGGCCGGGCACGAACTGGGTGAAGGAGTTGACGACCGCGATGATCGGCTTGCCGAAATCGGCGTCCTTCATGCCCGTCGCGCGCCAGAGGCCGCGGGCACCCGCCATGTTGCGGCCGTGGGTGGTGGTGCGGGAGCGATAGGCTGGCATGGCGGTTTCCGTCCTCGGGCTGGCTTGGGCCGGGCGGAAAAATGGAAGCCGCCTCAGGCCTTTCCGGCCGGATAGCGCACGGGCTGGCGAGGTGCAACGGGAACTTGGTCCGGACAGGGCTCCCCTGCTCCCGGCGCGGGCTCTTCGTAGCCCGGATGGAGCGCAGAGGTTGGGCAAGAATCCTAGCCGTTTGGGTGAACGAGTGTACGATTCGGTATGACGAATCGCATGTTCAAGACCGGGGTGAGCCGGGATCAGGTCAGCCTTCTGCCCGCGCGGGTGGAAGATTATGTGGGTCGAGAGAACCCGGTTCGGGCGATCGAGGCGTTTGTCGCAGCGCTGGACCTTGAGCGGCTTGGCTTCGGTCATGCCGGGTCGGGTGGCGGGGCGGGACAACCGCCTTACGATCCTGCCGATCTGCTGAAGCTCTATCTTTATGGCTACACCAACCGGATACGATCCTCGCGCGCTCTTGAACGCGAGGCCGGCCGCAATCTTGAGCTGATCTGGT
>NZ_FNCU01000032.1:0-94386 GCF_900099855.1 Bradyrhizobium sp. Rc2d
GGCACCTACTATCTTGCAGCGCAGCAAGCCTCAGTCCAAATTTCCCCGGTGAAACTCTCGGTCGCTATCAGCACCCTAAAACGCTACAGCTACCCCGCAGCCCAAGACGAAGCTCGATGATGCGTTCGGGCTAGCTGCGGGCTCCGAGACACTGGGGCCAGCCCAAATGCATCAGCGACTCTGGGAGAGCTGGGAGTCCATCAGCAGTCCAAGATGCACAGGAGAAAAGGCAGGGTTCTCGACAAAAAATTGACAGGGCAGTTCTTTGCAGAATCCGAAGTAAAATACGCCTTTGAAAACGCTCGACAATATCCCGTAACGGTTGTATTGCGCTGGAAGTACAAGCACTGCCACGGCAAGTATGCGTAAGGCTTGAATGTATTTGTGAGGCGCGACGTCAGCGCCTCGTTCCCCGCTGTCGTCGCCCGGCTTGACCGGGCGACCGAGTCCGCCGCCTCTCGGCTCAATCACAGCATTCTCTGGAATACTGGATCGCCCGATTAAATCGGGCGATGACAGTTGAGTGTGTCGCGCTCAGCTCTCACCCCACCGTCGTCCTGGCGAAAGCCAGGACCCATTACCACAGGGGGAAGTCGCGGCGCGACGCCGGCAACCGCGAGTCTTCGCCAAACCAAATGCGGTGGTAATGGGTCCTGGATCAGCGCTCGGCTCTGCTCGCTTGTCCAGGACGACGTGCTTTGAGAAGCCGAACTTACTCACCCCTCAATTCGAGCTGTCGATCAAGCTCTCCAGCAGCCGCTTCAATTCGCTGGTCGACTTGTCGCCGTAGCTCTCCAGGATGTGCTCCTCCTGGTCCACCGCGAGCGAGTTGAGCTTCTTGCTCAGCACCTTGCCGTGGTCGGAGATGAACATCAGCACCTTGCGGCGGTCGTTGGGGTCCTGCACGCGGTAGACCAACGTGTCCGAGACCATACGGTCGATCATCTTGGTCAATGTCGGATGGTTGAGCAGCACGGCATCGGCAAGCTCGCCCATCGAATGGCCGTTGCCATCCGACAGCACTTTCAAGATGCGCCATTGCTCGACCGGCACGCCCTCCTTGCTCAACCGCAGTTCGAGCTGCCGGTTGATTTCGCGGTTAGCTTGCGCGAGCAGGTAGGCGAGGTGTTCGGTGATCGGGGAGTTTTCTTTCGACGGTTTTGCCACGGCTAAGACTTCGTCTTGACCCAAATGAGTGAATGTCTTGCAATCAATGCTGCATCTATATGCACTTCAATTGTTGAATATTCAATATTTTCAAAATAGGATCATTGCCCAACAAAAGGGCGGAAGCCGCGGCCGCCTGCTCAATGTGCTTTCAGGTCTGGTCCCAGACAGGAGTTGGCGTGCGCGCGACGGTAAACTTCCCGGCTCACGGCGGCCCGGCGTTGCCGCCGTCCTTGCTGTTCAGGAATCTGTCGTCGTCATCGGCGGCTGATGGTGTCTTGTCGCCCAGGGATCACGCCTTCTTCCGGCGGCGCGGCGCGAACAAGCTGCGGATCGGCGGCTTCATCTGCTGCACCGGCTCGCCCGGGGTCTGGGGCCCCTGTGCGACCAACAGTGCCAAGCTCGCCGTCGCCGAGATCAACAAGCGCGGCGGCATCCTCGGGCGCGAAATCGAGCTTTCCATTTACGACGCGGGCGGGCCGCTCGACGAGGTGCTGAACCGCGCTGAGCAGGCGATCGCATTCGACGAGGTCGATCTCATCGTCGGGCTGCACACCAGTGCGATCCGTGTCGGCTTGCGCGACGTCACCACGCGTCATCGCATCCCCTACATCTACACGCCGGTCTACGAGGGTGGCGAGCGCACGCCGGGCGTGATGGCGATCGGCGAGACGCCGCGCTGGCAGAGCCGGCCCTCGATCCACTGGCTCGCTGACGTCAAGAAGGCGTCGCGCTGGTACCTGATCGGCAGCGACTATGTCTGGCCCTGGCAGTCGCATCGCGCCGTGAAGAACTACATCAAGGAGACCGGCGGGCAGGTCGTCGGTGAGGAGTTCGTCCCCCTCGGCGAGGATAATCACGAGCCACATCTGGCGCGCATCCGCGCCACGAAGCCCGATGTCGTGCTGATTTCGCTGATCGGCACCGACAGCATCACCTTTAACCGTGCCTTCGGCGAATGCGGGCTTGCCGCGACGACGCTGCGGCTCGCGGGCGCGATGGACGAGACCGTGCTGCTCGGCATCGGCGCCGACAACAGCGAGAATATGTTCTGCGCCTCCGGCTATTTCCCCGGCATCGGCTCGCGGGCCAACGATGACTTCCAAAGCCGCTATCGCACGATGTTCGGACCGAACGCTCCGCCGATCGGCTCGCTCGGCCAGTCCACTTACGAAGGCCTGCGTTTCCTCGAAGCCGTCGCGAACAAGGCAGGTTCGCTGTCCATGGCTCCCATGCTCGCGGCGGGGCGCAACGTCGTTTATGGCGGCGCGCGCGGCCCGGTCACCGTTCGCAACGGTCACGCCCGCATGCAGATGTATCTCGCCGAGGCCGACGGTCTCGACTTCAAGCTGATCAAGCCGGTCTGAGCGAGATTGTCCATCGGTTGCGGGCGGATCTTCGAAATAATACTTGAAAAGGAAAATATTTCCGTCTGTAATATCGAGGTGAAGCCGGTCGGCTCCGCGCTGTGCAGGCGCGGTGCCCAAGCGGCTTCCGTCCACGCCAGGGATCAAGAAGCCTTTGAGGAGAGCGCCGTGACAGTTGTCCTTCCCACGCCAGCCCAACTTCGCAGCGTCGCCGAGCAGTGCGGCCTTTCGCTGACCGACGACGACGTCGCCTCGTTCCGCGGCCTGATGCAGGGCTCGATCGAGGCCTACAATCTCGTGGCCACAATGCCGGACGAGGTGCCGGAGGTGAAGTATCCCCGCACGCCGGGCTATCGGCCCTCGGCCGAAGAGAACCCGCGCAATGCCTGGTATCGCAAATCGACCGTGAAGGGCGCCGCCAGCGGCAAGCTCAAGGGCAAGACCGTCGCGCTGAAGGACAACATCATGCTCGCCGGCGTTCCCATGACCAACGGCTCGTCGACGCTGGAAGGCTATGTGCCCGATTTCGACGCCACCATCGTCACGCGCATGCTCGATGCCGGCGCCGAGATCGTCGGTAAAACCCATTGCGAGCACTTCTGCCTGTCGGGCGGCAGCCACACCGGCTCCTACGGGCCGGTGCACAATCCGCACAAGATGGGTTACTCGGCCGGTGGCTCGTCGTCAGGCTCGGGCGTCGTGATTGCGCTCGGCGAGGTCGACATGGCGATCGGCGGCGATCAGGGCGGCTCGATCCGCATGCCGTCCTCGTTCTGCGGCATCTACGGAATGAAGCCGACCTGGGGCCTCGTGCCCTATACCGGAATCATGCCGATCGAGATCTACGTCGATCATACCGGCCCGATGACCGCGACGGTTGCCGACAATGCGCTGCTGCTCGAAGTGCTCGCCGGCGACGACGGCTACGATTCCCGCATCAAGGCTCCGAAGGTCGAGGAATATACCAAAGCGCTCGGCCAGGGCGTCAAGGGCATGAAGATCGGCATCGTCAAGGAGGGCTTTGAGCAGCCGGGTGCAGAGGCCGCGGTGAATGAGAGCGTGCGCGAGGCGGCGAAACGCTTCAGGGATCTCGGCGCCAGCATCGAGACGGTGTCGATCCCGATGCACCTCCTGGGCGGCGCGATCTGGACCCCGATCGGCACCGAAGGCCTGACCCAGACCATGATGTTCGGCGACGGCTACGGCCTCAGCCGCGGCGATCTCTATTCGACCTCGCTGATGGACTTTCATCGCGGCTGGCGCCGGCAGGCCGATTCGCTGTCCGAGACCACGAAATTGTTCATGATGCTCGGCACCTACATCAACAACAATTTCGGTCCACGCTTCTACGGCAAGGCGCTCAACATCTCGCGACGGCTGACCGCGGCCTACGACAAGGCGTTCGGGGATTACGATCTGCTGCTGATGCCGACCACGCCGATGAAGGCGACGCCGCTGCCGGCCCCCAATGCCAGCCGCGAGGATTACGTTGCCCGCGCGCTCGAGATGATCTCCAACACCGCGCCATTCGACATCACCCATCATCCCGCGATGTCGCTGCCCTGCGGCATGGTCGACGGCCTGCCGGTCGGCCTGATGCTGGTCGGCCGCATGTTCGAGGAAGCCACGATCTATCGCGCCGCTCATGCCTTCGAGCAGATCGGCGACTGGAAGAAGATGTGAGCGAGGCTTCGATGCAGCCGAACGGAGCGCCAGGGCGTTTTCGAGCGAAGCGGATACCGGTTCGCGTCAAGAAAGCGCGTCAAAACAAGAATCCAGAGCCCCGTTCCGATTCCATCGGAGCGGGAAAGGCTCCGGCGCATGGCTAACGCGTTCGTCGCGGCGTTCGAGATCCTGAGCTTTGGCGCGATCATCGTCCTGATCGTGCTGGGGCTCGGGATCATCGCCAGCATGATGGGTATCTTCAACTTCGCGCAGGGCGAGTTCGTCCTGCTCGGGGCCTACATCACCTATCTCGCCTACGCCAAGGGACTGCCGATCTGGGTCGGCATGGTTGCGGCGCCCTTTGTGGTCGGCGCGCTCGGCTTCGTGCTGGAGGCGCTGATCATCCGCCGCTTCTACGCCGCGCCCATCGTCGCCATGCTCGGCACCTATGCGCTCGGCCTCATCATCCGCGAATCCGTGCGCGGCCTGATCGGCGGCTTCTATCTCACCGTGCCCGAACCGATCGGCGGCTCGATCGACATCGGCGCCATGCACATCTCGGCCTGGCGCTTCACCATCATCGTCATCACGCTCTTGGTCATGGGCGGCTGCTATCTGCTGCTGTCGCGCACGAGCTTTGGCCTGCGCGTGAGGGCGACGCTGGAGAATCCGTCGCTGGCGCGTGCGTCGGGCATCTCCACGCCGCTGATCTACGGCGCCACCTTTGCGTTTGGCGCAGCGCTGGCCGGCCTTGCCGGTGCGCTGATCGTGCCGGTGTTCAGCCTGTTTGCCGATCTCGGCCTGCGCTTCCTGATCCAGGGTTTTGTCGCGGTCATGGTCGGCGGCGTCGGCTCCTTCATCGGACCGGTCGCAGGCGCCGGCGTCATCGGCACGCTCAGCGCCGCGTTGCCCTGGGTGATGGCGCCCGTCGTCGCCGACGTGCTCGTCTTCGTGCTCGCCATCGTCTTCATCAAATTCCGCCCGCAGGGCCTCATCGCTGGAAAAGGGGTTTAGTCACATGTTCGATCGCACTCAGCTCTCACGGCGCCGCTTCCTCTCCAATTTCGCCTTTGCGTCCGGTGCGGTCGCAACCGGCGTCGGCAGCTGGGTGATCCCGGCGCCCTGGGCCAATGCGGCCGAAGCCCCGATCAAGGTCGGCATCGCCACCGACCTCACCGGTCCGATCGCCTATGCCGGCAATGCCGACGCCAACGTCGCCAAGATGGTGATCAAGGAGATCAACGCCGCCGGCGGCCTGCTCGGCCGGCCGCTCGAGCTCTATATCGAGGACACCGCCTCGAACGAATCCGTCGCGGTCGGCAACGTGCGAAAACTGATCCAGCGCGACAAGGTCGACATGGTGCTGGGCGGCATCACCTCCTCGATGCGCAACGCGATCAAGGATCCGATCGTGGCGCGCGGCAAGACGCTCTACATCTATCCGCAGCTCTACGAGGGCAAGGAGTGCACGCCCTACCTGTTCTGCACCGGCCCGACGCCGGCGCAGCAATGCGACGAGTTCATCCCCTGGCTGATCAAGAACGGCGGCAAGAAATTCGCGCTGCCGAGCGCCAACTATGTCTGGCCGCACACGCTCAACATCTATGCCCGCAAGGTGATCGAGGCGAATGGCGGCGAGGTCGTGTTCGAGGAATATTACCCGCTCGACCAGATCGACTTCTCCGCAACCGTCAACCGCATCATCTCCAACAAGGTCGACGTCGTCTTCAACACTGTCATCCCGCCGGGCGTCGGACCGTTCTTCAAGCAGCTTTATGAAGCCGGCTTCCTCAAGAACGGCGGACGGCTCGCCTGCGTCTACTATGACGAGAACACGCTCAACATCAACCAGGCCGCCGAGATCGAGGGCCTCGCCAGCTGTCTCGACTATTTCAAGGTGCTGACCAAAGAGAACCCGTTCGACGCAAAAATCCAGGCGGCGTACGAGAAGGATTTCCCGGGCAACTTCCTGTTCGCCGCCGGCAGCGCTGCGACCGGCACGTATCGCGGCCTGAAGCTGTGGGAAGCCGCGGTCAAGGAGGCCGGCAAGATCGACCGCGAGTCGGTAGCCGCCGCGCTCGACCACGCCAAGATCGCCGAAGGTCCCGGCGGACCTGCCGAAATGGTGCCAGGCAAGCGGCACTGCAAGATGAAGATGTACACCGCGGTCGCCAAGGGCGGAAACTACGAGATCGTCGCCCGCAGCAGCGGCCTCGTCGATCCCAAGGAATGCTGAATCTTCACCTCCCGTAGGGAGAGGTCGGATCGCATCGCAAGATGCGATCCGGGTGAGGGGATCTGGTCTCACTGGGGCGCCGCGGCCCCTCACCCGGATTGCACTGGACGATGCTTCGCATCGCCAGGTGCAATCCGACCTCTCCCCGCTGGGGAGAGGTCGATCGGCCACCATGGAGGGCTTTAACTCGGAATGCTGAAATCGATGGGTGTAGCTAAGCAGGTGGTCCACGCCGCGGTCGGGGACGACATGGACGTTTCGGTGGCCGAAGGCGTGCCAGCCGAGCGATCGTCGGCGCGAAAAGCCCTGCCGATCGTGGAGGCGGTCGTGCTCGTCGCGGCCCTGCTCGCGCCGCTGGTGCTGCAGGACTACCTCACGGTGTTCGCAACGCGCGTGATCATTCTGGCGCTGTTCGCACTGTCGTTTGACCTCGTCTGGGGTTATGCCGGGATCATGAGCTTCGGCCAGGCTCTGTTCTTCGGCTCGGCCGGCTACGGCGTCGCGCTGCTCGCGCGCGACCTCGACATCACCAACATCTTTCTGGTGCTGCCGGCGGGTACGCTCATCGGTCTCACCTTTGCGCTGCTGCTCGGCGGCTTCCTGCTGCTGGGACGGCATCCCTCCAGCGTGATCTTCGTCTCGCTGGGCACGTTGACCGGCTCCTACGCTGCCGACCGCCTGGCGCGCGGCTGGTATTATCTCGGCGGTCAGAACGGCATCCCCTCGATCGCGCCGATGTCGCTTGGTTCATACGAATTCTCGGAAGGGCCGGCGTTCTACTATCTCGTGCTCGGCATCCTCGTCGTCGTCTACCTGCTCTGCCGCTTCCTGGTCCGCTCGCAGTTCGGGCTCGCGCTCGCAGGCCTGCGCGAGAACGAGCAGCGCATCGCCTTCTTCGGCTACAAGGCGCAGCATCTGAAAGCGATCATCTTCACTGTCGGCGGCGCCATCGCAGGCCTTGCCGGCAGCCTCTACGCGTTCCACGAAGGCTTCGTCTGGCCCAACATGGTCGGCGTCGTGGTCTCGACGCAGGTGGTGCTCTATGTGCTGTTCGGCGGCTCCGGCACGCTGATCGGCGCCGTCATCGGCACGGTCATCGTCGAGGGTGTCAGCTTCTGGCTGTCGGACAATTATCGCGACGTCTGGCCGATCATTCTCGGCCTCTTGCTGTTGCTCGTGATTCTGTTCCGGCCGCTCGGTCTCATCAGCTTCGTGCTGGGTGAGCGCGAGCGGGTCGGCAGCTTTGGTGCGAAGCCTAAGGAGAAGCGCAATGCCGCTCCTTGAAGCCGCCGGCATCAGGAAAGTCTTCGGCAAGCTCACCGCGCTCGATGGCGCGGCGCTCACCGTCGGCGAGAACGAGTTTCACGGACTGATCGGTCCGAACGGCTCCGGCAAGAGCACGCTGATGAAGTGCATCGCCGGGGCCGAAGTGCCGACGGAGGGCAAGGTGTCATTCGTCAACACCGACATCACCGCGTTCACGCCGACCGAGCGCGCCCGCGCCGGCATGAGCCTGAAATTCCAGATCACGTCTGTGCTGCCGTCGCTGACGCTGTACGACAACATCCTGCTCGCGCTGCAGGCGCAGTGCTCGCTGTTCGACCTGGTGCTCTCGCGCACGCGCAGGCTGCTGCACGACCAGGTCATGACCATGCTGAGGCAGTTTCGCCTCGCCGACCGCGCCTTCGACGCGGCCGCCGCGCTGTCGCACGGCCAGCAGCAATGGCTGGAGATCGCGATGGCGCTGGCGGGCAAGCCCAAACTGCTGCTGCTGGACGAGCCGACCGGCGGCATGAGCCTGGAAGAGCGCCGCGTCACCGGCGAACTGCTCCAGCCGATCAAGCAGCATTGCTCGCTCGTCATCGTCGAGCACGACCTCGATTTCATCCGCGACATCTGCGATCGCCTCACCGTGCTCGACCAGGGCAAGGTGCTGGCGTCAGGCACGGTGGCCGAGATCCAGTCCAACAAGAGTGTCCAGGAGATTTATCTGCGCCGTGCCTGAATTTTTGGACATCAAGCATCTCGACGCCGGCTATGGCCGCAGCCAGGTGCTGTTCGACGTCAGCCTTGGCATTCCCTGGCGCGGCGGCGTCGCCGTTCTCGGCCGCAATGGCGCCGGCAAGACCACGCTGATGAAGACCATCGTCGGCGAACTGCCGGCCTGGAAGGGCGAGGTCGCCTTCGACGGCCGCGACATCAGCCGCCGCGCCACCCAGGAGCGCGTGCGCGCCGGCATCGGCTACGTCCCGCAGGAGCATTCGGTGTTCGCGCGCCTGTCGGTGCGCGACAATCTCGCCGTCGGCTCGCTCGCGAGCAAGGATGCGTCTGCCGTCGATCGCGTGCTGACCATCTTCCCGAAACTCGGCCAGCGCCTCGACCAGCCCGCCGGCACGCTTTCCGGCGGCGAGCGCAAGATGCTCGCGATCGGCCGCGCCATGCTGGGCGATCCAAAACTGTTGCTGCTGGACGAGCCGACCGAAGGCGTCTGGATCGGCGTGATCGAGGAGATCACCGAGCGCCTGATCGAACTCGCGAAGACCATCGCCGTCATCATCGTCGAGCAGCACCTCGACCTCGCGCTGCGCGTCGCCGACTACGCCTACGTGCTCGACCGCGGCAGGGTCGCGCTGCAAGGCGAGGCAGGCGAGGTGCGGAGCAATCCGGAGCTGATGCGGTATCTGGCGCCCTAGGACATGCGCGTGTAGCGCGCCGCTTTCACACCGACCTCAGCTGTCATGCTCCGCGAAAGCGGGGCATCCAGTACGCCGCGGCCTCTCGGTTCAATCACTGCTGTCTCTGGAATACTGGATCGCCCGATCAAGTCGGGCGATGACAGTCGAGCGTGAGGCGAGAACTAAAGTCGGGTCCCCTACTTCATCGCCCCAAACCGGCTGTCGAACGAGTTTGACTGCACCACCGGCGCGGCGCCGGCGAGCTGCCCGCTGTCACCCGCGCCATCCGACACCGACGGCTTTAGCGCCGGGCGCGTTGCGGCGAGGCGCGTGTCTGGCTTCGCCGGCTCGGCGGGCTTGGCGGCGACGGCGGGCTTCGTCGCGTCCTTCGCCGCATCCTTGGATTTGTCATGCCCCGGCACGAAGCGGGTCACTGCGGCCTTCAGCTTCGACGCTGCCGTGGGCGGCGTCGTGGGCGTCGTGGCCGGCGCGACGGACGCCGTGGCTTGCGGCGAAGGCGTGGTCGCCGTGGTGTCGGCGGTGCCGAGGCCCATCTTGCGGCCGAGGTTGGAGAAGAAGCCGCCGCCTTGAGATTTCTCTTGCGATTTCTCGGCCGGAGCAGCCGTGGCGACGCGCGTGTTGGTCGCGGGCGCGCTGCTAGCTGTGACCGGCTCTTCCTGCGGCCCGCTTGCTGCCACATCGAGATTCGGCTTGGGCGGATTGACGTGGCCGGGGATCGTGCCCGGCGCCTTCGCCATCGCCAGCATCTGCAGCGTGGTACCTTCGGCGCCCTCCGACAGGCCGGTCGAGCCTTCCGGAATCTTGGCGGCGAAGATCTTGTTCATGCCGCCGTCGATGCCGGTGTTCATGCGCGCCACCGGCGTGCCCTTGGCGACGAGCTTGGCGTATTCCGTTTCGTCCTTGGCCTGCTTCTCGCGCACCGCGCTGGCGATGTCCTCGGGGATCACATAGGCCGGGCATTTTGCCGAGGCGTCGAACACCGGGTCGCGCTTGGCGTCCGCCGGCTTCGCTGCATCGAACACGTATTTCTTCTCGCAGAAATCGACCTTCGGCTCCTGCCGCGTCACCTCGAAATGATCATAGCCTTCCTTGATCATCTTCCAGAAGGCCATGTTCGGATTGTTCCGGTGCTTGGCCATGTTCACCGGCGTCATCTTGAACGGATAGGCCTGGAGCTGGAACGCCTTCTGGCCGCCGAAGAAGGATTCGCGCCCCAGCGAATAGATCTCCGCGATCTGCTCGTCGGTCATGGCGTAGCAGCCGCGCGACGAACAATCGCCATGCACCATCAGCTGCGAGCCGCTGCGCCCGAGCGCCTTGTCGAACGCGTTCGGATAGCCGGTGTTGAACGACAGGTAATAGGCCGACTGCGGATTCATCTGGCTCGGATTGATCGAGTAGAATCCTTCCGGCGCCTGGCGGTCGCCTTCGCGCACCTTGGGCCCGAGATCGCCCGACCAGCGGCAGATCGGATAGGTCTTGAGCAGCGCAAACTGGCCTGAGCGGGTCTGCTTCCAGACCTCGAGCTCGGCCTCCTGCTTGAACAGGCGGACCAGGATCGGCGATTGCAGATCCATGTTCTTCTCGGCCATCGCGGCGAGAAGCTTTGGCGGCACCGGCTGATTGGCCTTGGCGTTGGTCGCGAGCGAAACCTGGTCGGTGTCGCAGCCGGCCAGCACGACGCTGGCGGCAAGCGCAACCGAAGCCAAAAGCGCGCGAGCAAGCGAACGAGAAATCAAGATGGACCCCACACCGTGCCGGGCAGCGAAGCGCGAACCCCAATTCTTTTGAAGCATGGCCTGACCGCAAATCCGGACCCGTCACGACGGGCTTTTTCAGACCACGCCCCAGCGCTTATGCCCTGAAGCCATTGATTAAAATTCTAACCTCTGGGTCATGTGGTCGCAACCCGAGCGGAGATCACGAGCCCGTTGGCCCAGTGGCATGGTCAACGAAGACTGAATGGACGCGACTTTGGACGCGACTTGGGACGTAACTTGGGCCTTTCGGCCGGATTGGAACAGAGATCGCTGATTTGGGCAAAAAAAGGGTTAATGCGGGGTTACTGGGGAAGGCGGGTTGCCCCAGCGTCAAACTCGGTGTCGTCCTGGCGAAAGCCAGGACCCATAACCACAGGGAGTGGTTTGGCGAAGACTCGAGGTTCGGTACTCCCAGCGTCCCCATCGCGAGATTCCGCGGTATGGGTCCTGGCTTTCGCCAGGACGACGAGCTGAGAGAGCCGTATTTGTAGTCGAACCGGGACGAATCAGCCCAGTTTCCGGCCGATATCGAGGAATTTCTGCCGCCGCTGCTTGCGGATGGCGTCGCCGTCGAGGCCCCGGAGCTCGTCGAAGGCCTTGGCGATGGCGTCGCCGGTGGTAGCGATCATAGCGGCGGGGTCGCGGTGGGCGCCGCCGACCGGCTCCTTCAAAATGCTGTCGATCACGCCGAAGCGGAGCATGTCCTGGGCGGTGATCTTCATGTTGTTGGCGGCTTCCTGCGCCTTGGTGCCGTCGCGCCAGAGGATGGAGGAGGCGGCTTCCGGCGAGATCACGCTGTAGATCGCGTGCTCCAGCATCAACACTCTGTTGGCGGTGGTGATGGCGATGGCGCCGCCCGACATGCCCTCGCCGGTGATGATGGCGACGTTCGGCACCGTCAGCGCCAGGCAGGCATCCGTCGAGCGCGCGATCGCCTCGGCTTGTCCCCGCTCCTCGGCGCCGATGCCGGGATAAGCGCCGGCGGAATCGGCGAGTGACAGCACCGGCAGGCCGAACCGCTCGGCCATCTCCATCAGCCGCACGCATTTGCGATAGCCTTCCGGCCGCGCCATGCCGAAATTGTGCCGGATGCGGCTTTCGGTGGAATCGCCCTTTTCCTGGCCCATCACGCAGATCGGCTCGCCGCGGAAGCGGCCGAAGCCCGCGACCAGCGCCTCGTCCTCGCCGAATTTGCGGTCGCCGGCCAGCGGCGTGAATTCGGTGATCAGGCCCTTGATGAAGTCGTTGAAATGCGGCCGCTGCGGGTGCCGCGCCACCAGCATCTTCTGCCACGGCGTCAGGTTCAGATAGAGATCGGCCAGCGCCTGCGCCGCCTTGTCCTCGATCCGTCCGATCTCCTCGGCGATGTCGGTGCCGGAGGCCGCCAACATCCTGAGCTCGTCGACCTTGGAGTCGAGCTCGGCGACGGGCTTTTCGAAATCGAGATAGCTGCGCATCTGGTCTGGCATCAACTCAATATAAGGGGACGGGGCGAGAGAGCGAAACGAGGTTGGGGTTGTGAAAAGAAGTTTAGCTTCTTCAATGGTTTGGCTTGTGTGCTCGTGAGACGCCAGCCAAATCAATCGTGAGGCCACGGCTCTTTCCGCGGAGATGTGGCCGAAGTCAAGGCGATTTGCTTCACCTCCCCCGCTTGCGGGAGAGGTCGCGCCCAACGGGTCGCGCCGAAGGCGCGCCCGATGACAGGCTCCGGCGCGGGTGAGGGCTTTCACCTCTTGGGGATTGTCCCTTTGCGGAGACACCCTCTCCCCAACCCTCTCCCGCAAGCGGGAGAGGGGGCGCACCTCCCACGCCTCACTTCTCCGCCAGCGGGTGCAGGTCGCGCACCAGGCTCTTCAGTCGCTCCTCGACCACGTGGGTGTAGATCTGGGTCGTGGAGATGTCGGTGTGGCCGAGCAGGGTCTGCACGATGCGCAAATCGGCACCGTTGTGCAGCAGATGGCTGGCAAAGGCGTGGCGCAGCACGTGCGGGGAGACCAGGCGGGCCTGAAGCCCGGAGGCGACCGCGAGCTCCTTCAGATCGCGGGCGAAATGCTGGCGCGTCAGATGTCCGCTCTCGCCAAAGGAGGGAAACAGCCATTTCGAGGCGGCCACGCTGTTCTCCTTGTCAGCCTTCGCAGCTTCCGTCGCGGCGAGATAATCCGCCATCGCCTGCCGCGCGGCGTCGTTGAGCGGCACCAGGCGTTCCTTGTTGCCCTTGCCGCGCACCACGATCATGCGCGCATCGCGCTTGGCGGCCGAGCGCGGCAGCGCCACCAGCTCGGAGACGCGCAGGCCGGTGGCGTAGAGCACCTCGAGCAGGCAATAGAGCCTCAGCGCGCGCAGCCGTTTCGATGGCGAGGCGTCCATCGCCTCGCTCAATTCCTTGGCGCGACGGAGCATGCGGTCGACATCCGCAATCGACAGCACTTTTGGCAGGCCGCGGCCGCGCTTGGGTCCCGACAGGATCGCTGCGGGATCCTCGGTTCTGATCCGCTCGTTGAGGAGAAAGCGGAACAGATGCCGCATCGCCGACAGCCGCCGCGCCACGCTGGTGGATTGGAAGCCGCGCGCATCGAGATCGGCGAGATAGTCGCGCAGGACTTGCGTCTCCGCATCCGCAAAACTGTGGCCGGCACGTCCCAAAAATTCCGAGAAATCGGTGAGGTCGCGGCGGTAGGCATCGAGCGTGTTGACCCCGGCGCCCTGTTCCGCCGCGAGCATGTCGAGGAACAGGCCGGTGAGCTTGCTATCGGAGGGCTTGGTGCGCATGCCCTGGAGCCTAGCCGCTATTTCTTGAGAAACTTGTCAGGCGGGATCGTCACCGTCATTTCCCGCGGCTTCGGACTGACGAAGTTCGCCAGCGCGAAGACCACGCCATAGACGATGCCGGCGATCACGGCGACGACCGTCAGGAAGCGGAACAGGCTGGGCATCGTGCTGGGGTCCGGAGGCCAAATTAACCAATGAAATCATCCAACATGTTCGCCGTTTCGTGGCAAGAGTCCTCTGGCGAGGCCCCCTGCGGGGTCGTATAGGTGGCAAAAGCATGCCGCCTTTGGCGGCAGATCGAGCGAGATCCATGTCCGACGCCGCGTTGCCGCTATCCGGTTCGCCTGAGGCCGACATCCTGTCGGCGCTCGGGGCGCGCTCGATCGTGCTCGTCGGCATGATGGGGGTGGGCAAATCCACCATCGGCCGCCGCATGGCGGCGCGGCTCAAGCTGCCTTTCGTCGACGCCGACACCGAGATCGAGGCGGCGGCCGGCATGACCATACCGGAAATTTTCGAGCGCCATGGCGAGCCACATTTCCGCGACGGCGAGGCCCGCGTGATCGCGCGGCTGCTGGACGGCGGGCCGATCGTGCTCGCGACCGGCGGCGGCGCCTTCATGCGCGAGGAGACGCGGGCGCGCATCGCGGCGAAAGCGGTCTCGATCTGGCTCAAGGCCGACCACGACGTCATCATGCGCCGGGTGCGGCGCCGTGCCGATCGCCCGCTGCTCCAAACCGCCGATCCCGAAGGAACCGTGACGCGCCTGCTCACCGAGCGCGAGCCGGTCTATCGCCATGCCGACCTCACCATCGCCTCGCGCGACGTGCCGCACGACAAGATCGTCGAGGAATGCATCGAGACGCTGCACGCCCATCTCTGCGGCGTGCCGCCTGCTGACGTTGCGAGTGCCGTACGATGACTGCGCCCTTGAAACATTCCGATCCTGTCAATGTCGATGTCGCGCTGGGCGAGCGCGCCTATGACATCGTCATCGGCCGCGGCGTGCTGGCCTCGCTCGGCGAGCGCGTCGCGCGCTTGCGCCCCGGCGTGCGCACCGCTGTTGTGACCGACCGCACCGTTGCAAAGCACTGGCTGGAACCCACCGAGGCATCGCTCACTGCCGCCGGCATTCCCACCTCGCGCATCGTGGTCGAGGAAGGCGAGATCTCCAAGACCTATGCCGGCCTGGAAAAGGTCAGCGAGGCCCTGATCGCCGCAAAAATCGAGCGCAACGATCTCGTCATCGCGCTCGGCGGCGGCGTGGTCGGCGATCTCGCCGGCTTTGCCGCGGCGATCCTGCGCCGCGGCGTCGATTTCGTGCAGGTGCCGACCTCGCTGCTGGCGCAGGTCGATTCCAGCGTCGGCGGCAAGACCGGCATCAACTCGCCGCAGGGCAAGAACCTGCTCGGCGCCTTCCATCAGCCGGTGCTGGTCATCGCCGACACCGCCGTGCTCGATACGCTGTCGCCGCGGCAATTCCGCGCCGGCTATGCCGAGGTCGCCAAATATGGCGTGCTCGGCGACGAAGCCTTCTTCAGCTGGCTGGAGAAGAACCATGCCGACATCTTCAGGGGTGGCTCGGCGCGCGAGCATGCCATCGCGACGTCGTGCCGCGCCAAGGCCGGCGTCGTCTCGCGCGATGAGCGCGAAACCGGCGAGCGTGCGCTGCTCAATCTCGGCCATACCTTTGGTCACGCACTGGAAGCAGCGACCGGCTTCTCCGACCGCCTGTTCCACGGCGAGGGCGTCGCGATCGGCATGACGCTGGCGGCGCAGTTCTCGGCCAGGCTCGGCATGATCGGCGAGCAGGACGCGGCGCGCGTCGAGCGTCACCTCATCGAAGCCGGCCTGCCGACGCGCTTGCAGGACATCGCGGGTTTTGCCCAGGAAGGCCTTGCCGATGCCGACGCGCTGATGGCGCTGATGGCGCAGGACAAGAAGGTCAAGCGCGGCAAACTCACCTTCATCCTGCTGGAGGCCGTCGGGCGCGCCGTGATCGCCAAGGATGTCGAGCCCGCCCCGGTGCGTGATTTCCTGCAAGAGAAGCTTGCGCAGAAGGCGTGATGCGCGGCTGAACGGCGCTAAAGCGTTTTCGCGCGAAGTGGATACCGGTTCGCGTCAAGACAACGCGTCCAAACAAGATGCTAGAGTGGTGCATGGACTGGCTCGGATTCACCATCGTCGTCCTCTGCCTCCTGGTCTCGGCGTTCTTCGCCGCGAGCGAGACCGCGCTGACCGGCGCCTCGCGCTCCAGCATGCTCAGGCTCTCCAAGCAGGGCAATCACGACGCCGACGTCGTCTCGCAGCTGCTCGACATGCGCGAGCGCCTGATCGGCGCGCTGCTGCTCGGCAACAACATCGCCAATATCGGCTCCTCCGCGATCGCCACCGCGATATTCACGGCCTGGTTCGGGGATGTCGGCGTGCTCTATGCGACCGGGGTGATGACGGCGCTGGTCGTGATCTTCGCGGAGGTTCTGCCGAAGACCATCGCCATCAACGCGCCGGACCGCGTGGCGCTTGCGGTCGCACGCCCGATGCGGCTGACCATGTACGTGCTGGGGCCGCTGCTGCGCATCGTGGAAGTCATTGTGCGCCTGTTGCTGCGCCTGTTTGGCCTCGCCGGCGAGCATCAGGCGATCCTGTCGCCGACCGAGCGCCTGCGCGGCGCGGTCGACCTGTTGCACCACGAAGGCAAGTTCGAGAAGCATGATCGCGACATGCTCGGCGGCCTGCTCGATCTGCGCGAGCTCCAGGTCTCCGACGTCATGATCCATCGCACCGAGATGATGATGATCAATGCCGATTTGCCGCCGGAAGAGCTGGTGCGCGAGGTGCTGGCGACCGAATACACCCGAATCCCGCTGTGGCGCGAGAAGCCCGAGAACATCATCGGCGTGCTCCACGCCAAGGATCTCCTGCGCGCGATCCGCGCCTCCGACGGCGACACCTCGCGGATCGATGTCTCCACCATCGCGCTGCCGCCCTGGTTCGTGCCGGAGATGCGCCCGGTCTCCGAGCAGCTCAAGGCGTTCCGCCGTCGCAAGACCCATTTCGCGCTCGTCGTCGACGAGTATGGCGAGGTTGAAGGGCTCGTGACGCTGGAAGACATTTTGGAAGAGATCGTCGGCGACATCTCCGACGAGCACGACGTCGTGGTCGCCGGCGTGCGCGCCCAGCCGGACGGCTCGGTCGTGGTCGACGGCTCGGTGCCGATCCGCGATCTCAACCGCGCCATGGACTGGCACCTGCCCGACGAGGAGGCGACCACGGTGGCCGGCCTCGTCATTCACGAGGCCCGCTCGATCCCCGACCGCGGCCAGAGCTTCACCTTCCACGGCTTCCGTTTCCGCGTCCTCCGCCGCGAACGCAACCGCATCACCGCGCTCCGTATCTCACCGGTGCCGCGCGAGGCGGAGCTGGAGGAGGCAAAACCGAGGAGGGCCGGGACGTCGTTCTAGCCGCCACAACCGTTGTCATCGCCCGCGAAGGCGGGCGATCCAGTATTCCAGTGGCGCGCGGTGGGATACGGATGGGCCGCGGCGTACTGGATGCCCCGCCTGCGCGGGGCATGACGGCGAGTTAATTGGGTCGCTCTACCCTTCCCCCGGCGCCTTCGCGTGGATCGCGAGCGCGTGGACGCCGCCGGCGAGTTCCGCCGCCAGCGCCGAATTTATCATGCGATGGCGATCGACCCGGCTCTTCCCTTTGAAGGCCTCAGACACGATATACACACGGAAGTGCGTCTCGCCGCTTGGCCGATGGCCGGCGTGGCCTTCATGCAAGTGCGACTCGTCGACGACCTGCAGGCTTTCCGGCCTGAAAGCTTCTTGCAACCTGTTGCTGATAGTGTCTCTGATAGCCATGTGTGTGCCATTAAGGTGCGCGATCGCACCCCGTCAATACCCGGGAGTCCCAGGTAATTGCGACCGGGTTTCTAGCTAATTGCAATGTCAAGACTTGAAGGTTTTTGCATTGCGTAGTCAAAGGCAGCCATGCCGATCGATTCATCAAAGTTCTTCGACTCCATCCGCGTCAAGCCGCGCGGCAAGCAGCCGGAAGCGAAGCCGCGCGAGACCGTGGTCGCCTGCGAATGGACCGGCTGCCAGAACAAGGGCAGCCACCGCGCGCCGAAGGGGCGCGAGAATTCGCGCGAGTACTGGCACTTCTGCCTGGAGCATGTCCGCGAGTACAACCAGAACTACAATTTCTTCTCCGGCATGAATGCCGATGCGGTCGCGCGCTACCAGAAGGATGCGCTGACCGGCCACCGACCGACCTGGAAGATGGGCGCCAACGGCGGCAAGAAGGCTTCGGAAGCCGAGATCGATGGCGCCTTCGATCCGTTCAGCATGTTCAGTGAGATCAACGGCCGCGCCAGCTGGCGCCGCGGTCCCGAGGCTCAGCCCAAGGCCGAGACGCGCAAGGTGATGAACGCCGAGCGCAAGGCGCTCCAGGTCATGGGCCTCGGCCCCGACGCCACGCTCGCCGACGTCAAGACCAAGTACAAGGCCCTGGTGAAGCAGCATCACCCCGATGCCAATGGCGGCGACCGCTCGACCGAAGACCGCCTGATCGAGATCATCAAGGCGTATAATTATCTGAAGACGGTGGTGCGGGAGGCGTAAGGCTACGCCTCCGGGAAGGACAGTTCGCAAACCAGTCCTTCCGGCTTCCACCACCGGGTCACCCGTCCGCGCAAGGTCCGGATGATGCCATCGACCGTGCCGATGCCAAAGCCCTTGCGCGTGGGCGGCTCATCGACCCTGGGACCGCCGCGCTCCGACCAGTGCAGCACGAGAGGTTCTGCACCATTGGTCTCCCAGCGGATCTCGAGCCGGCCCGAAGGCGTCGATAGCGACCCGTATTTGGCGGCGTTGGTCGCAAGCTCGTGCACGGCGACCGCGATCGATTGGGCGAGCGTCGCCGGCAGCCGGATGTCGTCTCCAGTGATGCTGATACGTTCGCCGTCTCTGCCTGCGTAGGGTCGGAGTTCGTCTTCGACGATGGTCTTCAGGCTCGCACCGGTCCAGCGCGACGCCGAGAACAGCCTCTGCACGTTGGCAAGCGCACTAAGTCGACCTTGAAACGCGGCCTGGAATTCTGCAGCGGTCTCGGCCTTCGTCAGCCGCAGCATCGCCTGCGTCACCGCGAGCAGATTGTTCGAACGATGATCGACCTCGTAGGCGAGGAGCATCATCCGCTGCTCGGCCTGCTTGCGAGCCGTGATGTCGACCAGCATGTTCACCGCGCCGACCAGTCGGCCGCGTTCGTCGCGCAGCGGCGTCGGATATGGCATGAAGCAAATCCGTGAGCCGTCCGGCCGTTCGGCCACGGCCTCGACGTCGCGCACCGGCCGGTTCTGCTTGAGCGCGATTGCCATGGGGCACTCATCATGGGGGAGCGGCGTGCCGTCGGGCAGATAGAGCTTCCATGTCACGCACCACATCGCGCCGACCTCTGGCGTCCGTCCGGCAAAATCGATGCAGGCTTGATTGAAGAAGGTGATGCGGCCTTCTGCGTCGGTCGTATAGATCGCGGCGGGCAGCGCCTGGAGCAAGTCCCGGAATCGCCTCTCGGAATCCGCGCCGCCAGCGCTCCTGCTCGCTGCTTGCCTCGCGATCTCGCCGATCCTGGCCTCGTCCGAATGTCCAAGCAAGTCCAGCATCGCGTTCCTCTGCGGGGCCAGCTCATGCAATTCGCCGGCCGCGCATTCGTTCCACAGTGCTCGCCGGAGACGTATAGACCCTCCTCAACCTGTCGTAGATTAGGACTTCGCCTGCACGACAGCGGAGTGGGAGCTCCGCTGTCGCCTTTCTCTTAGTCCTCAGCCGCGTAGCCTGGATGGAGCGTCAGCGTAATCCGGGTCTTTCTCACACAAGCGACTTTCCTGGATTTCGCTTCGCTCCATCCAGGCTACTTCATCATTCCTTCGGCATGGCCCCCACATAGGACGAACTCGGTCGGATCAGCCGTCCCGTGCGCTGCTGCTCGCGCGCATGCGCGGTCCATCCTGCCGCACGCGCCACCGCGAAGATCGGCGTAAAGGCCTGCCTCGGAATTGCGAGTGCATCGAGCAGGATGGCGGTGAAGAACTCGACATTGGTCTCCAGCGGCCGGTCTGGGTTCTTCTTGCGCAGCGCGCTACGGATATACGCCTCGACCTCGCCGGCAAAGGGCAGGTCGGCGCCATTGGAAGCCAGTGCCTCGATCGCGGTCTTCAGCACGTCGGCACGCGGGTCGCGCACGCGATAGACGCGGTGACCAAAGCCCATCATCCGCTCGCCGCGTGCCAGCGCCGCATCGACCCAGCTCTGGATGCGTTCGCGCGAGCCGATCGCATCGAGCATTTCCAGCACCGGCTCCGGCGCGCCGCCATGCAAGGGGCCGGTGAGCGCGCAATAGCCCGCGGTCACGGCGGCGAACAGATCGGCTTGCGTCGAGGCCACCACGCGGGTCGTGAAGGTCGAGGCATTCATGCCGTGGTCGCAGACGGTGACGAGATAGGCATCGAGCGCGGTGACCTCGCGCGTTGCAGGCGCCCGCCCGTGCAGCATGCGCAGCGTGTCGGCGGCGTGGCTCATGCTGGGATCGGGCGCGACCGGCTCGAGCCCTTTTGCGCGGCGGACCAGCGCGCCCGCAATGACCGGAAACGCGCCGACGATGGTGGCCTCGTGCTCCAGTCCATGTTCGGCGCGAAGTCCCGCGACCGCCGCACGAAACCCGTCGACGATGCCCATGCCTTGTGTCGCCGGCAACAGATCCGGCAATCGCGCGAAGGCGCGCTCGCGCGCGGCCCCCAGGCTCGCTCGCACATTGGCTTCGCTTAAGCTGGTCTTGCTGGCGCCGTTCCAGAGCCGGGCGGTGACGCCCTCGAAACTCGATTTGGCGGCGAGGCTGCCGACATGCTCGCCGGCGATGATCAACTCGCCGCGCTCGCCATCGACATGGCTCAGCACGGTCTCGGCCGCGGGAACGCCGTCCAGCCCGATCTGGCTTTTGGTGAGGTGGATGTTCATGGCCCAAGCTCCTGTTTGACGCATGGGAAAGGTCGGGCCTCTCGACAGATTGATCAATCTTGATTATATAAATCAATATGAAAAATTCCAGCGAGCTCTACCTCTCCGCCCGGGAAGCCGCCGCCGAGCTCGCGATCTCGCCAGCCACGCTCTACGCCTATGTCAGCCGCGGCCTGATCCGCTCCGAGCCGACATCGGATTCCCGCAAGAACCGCTACCGCGCCGAGGACGTCCGCGCCCTGAAGGAGCGCCGGGTGCCGTCGCCGGAGCCGAGGGGCCTGCGCAGCTTCGACGCCGACCTGCCGGTGATGGATACGGAGATCTCGACCATCACCGAGGAGGGCGCGATCTACCGCGGGGTCAACTGCGTCGATCTCGCCGAGAACGACACGCTGGAGCACACGGCGACGCTGCTGTGGGACGTCTCCGGCGTCGATCCGTTTGATCCGGACAATCAGCCCCTTCTTTCAGAGGAGATGCGGACGATCGGGCAGGCCGCGCGGCGGGCGGCGCCGATCGACCGCGCCATCGCCGTGCTCGCCCTGGCCGCGAGCGTCGATCCGCGCGCTTTCACCCGCGCGCCCGATGGCCGCGCCCTGGTCGGCGCGCGCATCGTCCGCCTGTTGGTCGCGACCATGCTCAATGCCGAGCCGTCGGCCGAGCCGCTGCATCAGCAGGTTGCGAAAGCGTGGGCGGCCGACAACAAGCATGCTCCCGATCTGATCCGCCGCGCGCTGGTGCTGCTCGCCGACCATGAATTGAACGCCTCGACCTTCACCGCGCGCTGTGCCGCCTCGACCGGTCTCAATCTCTATGACGCAGTGATCGCCGGCCTCGCCGCGCTGAAAGGGCCCAAGCATGGCGGCGCCGGCGTGCTGGCCTCGCAACTCGTGAAGACGCTGATCGATCGCGACGTCGAGCCGATGGTGCGCGAGCGCGTCGCGCTCGGCGAGCGCTTTGCCGGCTTCGGCCATGGCGTCTACAAGCGCGGCGATCCCCGCGCGCAATCGCTGCTGAATGCCTTGTCGCGCGCCGGCGCACCGCGAAAGTTCACCCGCGAGGTGCCGGAGCGGATCGCGGAGGCGACCGGCGAGTTCGTCAACATCGACTATGCACTCGCCGTGCTCGTGCACGCCCTGCGCCTGCCCGCCGGCAGCGAGCTCGCTCTGTTCGCCATGGCCCGCAGCGTCGGCTGGATCGCCCATGCCAGTGAGCAATTGCAGTTCGGCAAGCTGATCAGGCCGCGGGCAAGGTATGTCGGGCCGGCGCCGGGACGGAGGGCGGGGGGTGTTGGTTAGGGACGTTGCGAGAGCGGCCCTCTCCGCCGTCGTCCTGGCGAAAGCCAGGACCCATACCGCGGAATCTACCGATGCGGACGCTAGGAGTACCGAGCGCCTAATCTTCGCCAAACAACGCCTTGGGGTAATGGGTCCTGGCCTTCGCCAGGACGACTCGAGGGAAAGTCCTCAACCCCGCGGCTTCGCTTCCGCGACACCGCTGCCGTGCCTTCGGCGGATGAACCAGAGCCCAACGCTCACCACGATCGCCACGGCCACCACGGTCAAAATCCAGATGTGCTTGCCGACATGCCCATGATGATGCAGCCCGGCATATTCATGCAGCGCTGAGACCGCCAGCACGCCCGGCAGCACATGCGCGGGGGCCCAGGCCAGGATCGCGGGGATGTTCACCGCGTAAAACTTCGCTGGCGCCATGCCGAGCGCGCCGGCGGTAACAGGCACGAAGGCGCGGATCGGGGGCACGAAGCGGGCAAAGAACACCGCCCAGGTGCCGAAGCGATGGAAGAAGCTCTCGCTCTGCGCGACCAGGCGCGGATAGTTGGTCAGCGGCCAGGTATCGAGGATCTCGCGTTGCTGCCGGTGCCCGATCCAATAGGCCGATCCGTCCCCGAGCACCGCGCCGAGTGCGGCCGCCAGCAGCACCCAGGGCAGCTTCAGCTCGCCGCCCGGAACCAGCGCGCTCAGCGCCAGGATGATGGTCGAGCCGGGGATCACCGACCCCACGACCGGGACGGCTTCGAGCAGTGCCGCCAGGAACAGGGTCAGATAGGCCAGCCACGCATGGGCCGAGACGAAGGCGATGAGGGGATCGAGGAAGGATGTCACGTCGTCTCTGTGGTGGGCTGGAGCATCGGAATTCAGACCCTACATAGGTAGGCACATGCGGCAACAGTGCCATCCGCGCAGGCAGCGGCGTCAACCGCCCGAGATTCGAGCGTGATTCGCAAGGCAGCCCTCCAAAAACTGCGTTCCTTGCCTATCTAAATGAAAAGACAACGGAACTTTGATTGGTACCCGGGCTTCTGCCGGCCACTTGTCTCTGATAGGTTGATTTTCAGCACCCAGCCGCAGCCAACGTGCAAATAACCGGTTTCGGGACCGCCCGGGACCGCCCGGGACCTCGGAGGATTGATGACGACCGCCGCCCTGTCCAAAGTTGAGGAAGTTTCCGGCCAGCCCGACATGAAAGTGTCGGTGCGCCAGGTGTTCGGGATCGACAGCGATCTCGAAGTCCCGGCCTATTCCGAAGTCGATCCTCATGTGCCCGAAGTGGATTCCGACTACCGCTTCGACCGCGCCACCACGCTCGCCATTCTCGCCGGCTTCGCCAAGAACCGCCGCGTGATGGTGACCGGCTATCACGGCACCGGCAAATCCACCCATATCGAGCAGGTCGCCGCGCGCCTGAACTGGCCCTGCGTGCGCGTCAACCTCGACAGCCACATCAGCCGTATCGACCTCGTCGGCAAGGACTCGATCGTGGTCAAGGACGGCAAGCAGGTCACCGAATTCCGCGACGGCATCCTGCCCTGGGCGCTGCAGAACAACGTCGCGCTGGTGTTCGACGAATACGACGCCGGCCGCCCGGACGTGATGTTCGTGATCCAGCGCGTGCTGGAGGTCTCCGGCCGCCTGACGCTCTTGGACCAGAACAAGGTGATCAAGCCGCATCCGGCGTTCCGCCTGTTCGCCACGGCGAATACCGTCGGCCTCGGCGACACCTCGGGCCTCTATCACGGCACCCAGCAGATCAACCAGGGCCAGATGGACCGCTGGTCGATCGTCACCACGCTGAACTATCTCAGCCATGACGAGGAAGTGGAGATCGTGCTGGCCAAGGCCAAGCACTATCGCACTCAGGAGGGCCGCGACATCGTCAACAAGATGGTGCGCCTCGCTGACCTCACCCGCAACGCCTTCGCCAACGGCGATCTGTCGACGGTGATGAGCCCGCGCACGGTGATCACCTGGGCGGAGAATTCCGACATCTTCGGTGACATCGGCTTTGCCTTCCGCGTCACCTTCCTCAACAAATGCGACGAGCTCGAGCGTCCGCTGGTCGCCGAGTTCTACCAGCGCTGCTTCAACGCGGAGCTGCCGGAATCGGCGGTGAACGTGGCGCTGAGCTGAGGTTTGATGTCGTCCCGGCCTAGTGCGCAATTGCGCACGGGAGCCGGGACCCATACCGCGTGATGTCTCGATTGAAGCGACGCTGATAGTTTCCTGACCCAACGACGGCCGGTGGTTATGGGTCCCGGCTTTCGCCGGGACGACGGATTAAGGTGATATGACCACCTCCAACTCCAAATTCCGCAGCAACAAGGAAGCGCCGACCGAGCCGTTCAAGCGCTCGGTCGCCTCCTGCCTGAAGGCGATCGCGAAATCGCCCGAGCTCGACATCTCATTTGCGGCCGAGCGCCCGGGCCTTGCGCCCGGCAAGGCGCGGCTGCCCGAGCCTGCGCGCAAGATGACTAGGCGTGACGCCGCGATCGTGCGCGGCCATGCCGATTCCATCGCGCTCAAGCTCGCCTGTCACGATCCGAAAGTGCATCGCAAGCTGATGCCGGGCAATCCGCAGGCGCGGGGCGTGTTCGAGGCGGTGGAGCAGGCGCGGGTCGAGGCGATCGGCGCGCGCCGCATGGCGGGTGTTGCCAAAAATCTCACCGCGATGCTCGACGATCACTTCCATCGCGGCAAGTTCGACGAGATCACCGACCGCGCCGATGCGCCGCTCGCCGATGCGCTGGCGATGCTGGTGCGCGAGCGCCTGACCGGCATGGCGCCGCCCACGGCAGCGAAGAAGATGGTCGATCTCTGGCGTCCGATTCTCGAAGACAAGATCGGCAGGCGGCTCGACCGGCTCGACGGCGTCCTCGAGGACCAGACCCGGTTCGGCGATGCCGTGCATGATCTGCTCTCGGCGCTCGAGCTCGGCGACGAGCGCAACGCCGATACCGAGGACAATGACGAGAACGACGAGAACCAGGACGGCGACAACGACCAGTCCGGCGCCGAGGGCTCGCCCGATTCCGACGCCGCGCAAGAGATGAGCGCCGACCAGGCCCAGGCGACCTCGGAGGAGATGAGCGAGAGCGCGATGGAAAGCGCGCAGGCCTCGACCTCGGATACGTTCGACGACGGCGAGCTCGGCGACGACGAGACGCCGGGCGAGGCGACGCGGCCGAATTCGCGCGGGGCCAATGAGCCGCGCGGGCCGGAATATCACGCCTTCGCGCCCAAGTTCGACGAGGTCATCGCGGCCGAGGATCTCTGCGACCATGACGAGCTGGAGCGTCTGCGCGCCTATCTCGACAAGCAGCTCGCGCATCTGCAAGGCATCGTCGCTCGCCTCGCCAACCGGCTGCAGCGCCGCCTGATGGCGCAGCAGAACCGCGCCTGGGAGTTCGACCTCGAAGAGGGCATCCTTGATCCCGCGCGGCTGTCGCGCGTCGTCACTGATCCCTATCACCCGCTGTCCTTCATGCACGAGAAGGAGGCGACGTTCCGCGACACCGTGGTGACGCTGCTGCTCGACAATTCCGGCTCGATGCGCGGACGCCCGATCACGGTCGCCGCGACCTGCGCCGACATTCTCGCGCGCACGCTGGAGCGTTGCGGCGTCAAGGTCGAGATTCTGGGCTTCACCACCCGCGCCTGGAAGGGTGGGCAATCGCGCGAAGCCTGGCTGGCCGCCGGCAAGCCGGCCAATCCCGGTCGCCTCAACGATCTCCGCCACATCATCTACAAGTCCGCCGATGCGCCGTGGCGTCGTGCGCGAAAGAATCTCGGCCTGATGATGCGCGAGGGCCTCCTGAAGGAGAACATCGACGGCGAGGCGCTGGACTGGGCGCACAAGCGCCTGCTCGGCCGGCCCGAGCAGCGCAAGATCCTGATGATGATCTCGGACGGCGCGCCGGTCGACGATTCCACGCTGTCGGTCAATCCCGGCAACTATCTCGAGCGGCACCTGCGCCACATCATCGAGGAGATCGAGACCCGCTCGCCGGTCGAGCTGATCGCGATCGGCATCGGTCATGACGTGACGCGCTATTATCGCCGCGCGGTGACGATCGTCGACGCCGAAGAGCTCGGCGGCGCCATCACCGAGAAGCTCGCCGAACTCTTCAGCGAGACCAACACCGTGCCGACGCAAGCGCCCGGCCGGCCGCGCCGCAAATTGCATTCGTGAGCAACCATCAATCCCGCCGCAGCTTTCTCGGCCACGCGGCGGCGGGATTTTCCTTTCTGACGATGCCGCGATTGGCGCAGGCGCAGTTGCAGCCCGCGACCGAGCCGCCGCCGCGCGCCCTCCAGCTCGAGCACGCCGTCGCCGCGCCGGTCAGCGTCGAGGTCAACGCACGCAGCATTCCCAATTTCGAGCCGCGCGACCGCGCGCGCACGCGCTTCGGCTCGCTGGATTTTCGCAGCGGCCTGGTGCTGACCTCGCCCTATCGCGGTTTTGGCGGCCTGTCCGGCCTCCGCTTTCTCGACAACAAAGGTGAGCGCTTCCTCGCGATCTCCGACCAGGGCGGCTGGTTCACCGGCACCATCCGCTATTCCGGCCGCGAGATGGTTGGGCTCGCGGACGTCGAGGCCGCGCCGCTGCTCGGTGCTGACGGGCGGCCGATCACGGACAAGCGGCTCTGGTACGACAGCGAGTCGCTCGCGCGCGACGGCAACCTCGTCTATGTCGGGCTCGAGCGCGTCAACCAGATCCTGCGCTATGATTTCGCCAAGGGCGGCACCCGCGCCCGCGGCGAGGTGATCGCGGTGCCGCCTGCGGTCCGCAAGTTGCCCTACAACAAGGGGCTCGAAGCGCTCGTCGTCGTGCCCAAGAACCAGAACCAGGTGCTCGCGGGCACGCTGATCGCCTTCTCCGAGCGCGGGCTCGACGCCGACGGCAATCTCGTCGCGTTCCTGATCGGCGGCCCGACGCCGGGCCAGTTCAGCGTGCGGCGCTCCGAAAACTTCGACATCAGCGACGCGGTGCTGCTGGCCTCGGGCGATCTCCTCATCCTCGAGCGCAAATTCTCGCGGTTCACCGGCGTCAACATCCGCATCCGCGCGATCCCCTTGAAGGGAATCGCGCCGGGTGCGCTGGTCGACGGCCTCACGCTGTTTTCCGCCGATCTCGGCCACGAGATCGACAACATGGAAGGCATCGACGCCCATGTCACGGCCGAGGGCGACACCGTGCTGACGCTGATCTCCGACGACAATTTCTCGATGCTGCAGCGGACGTTGTTGCTGCAGTTCACACTGGTGGAGTAGCTGTCGTCCCGGCGAAGGCCGGGACCCATACCGCGAGGTCCATCGATCGCGGCGAGTAGGAGTACCGAACGGCCAATCTTCGCCAAACTCCTCCCTGTGGTTATGGGTCCCGGCCTTCGCCGGGACGACGGCGGAGGGTGTGGTGGCGCCGTGCGACAAACGAGAGCGCAATGCATGGCCCCACGGGCCGCCATTCCCGCCGCGCGCCTAGCATTCCGCCGCCCGCTCACTACACTCCCTGCAGCATCCTCCATCCCCTGGAACTCCCGCATGAGCGCCCTGTTTTCCCCGATCAAGCTGCGCGGACTGACGTTGAAGAACCGCGTCGTGGTGTCGCCGATGTGCCAATATTCGGCCGATGACGGCGTCGCCACGGATTGGCACTTCACCCACATCAACAATCTCAGCCTGTCGGGCGCGGCGATGTTCTGCATCGAGGCGACGCATGTCGAGGCGATCGGCCGCATCACGGCGGGCTGCCTCGGGCTCTACAGCGATGCCTGCGAAGCCGCCTTGAAGCCGATCCTCCATTCGGTGCGCAAGCATTCCTCCACCGCGATCGGGATGCAGCTTGCCCATGCCGGCCGCAAAGCCTCCAGCGCGCGGCCCTGGGAGGGCGGCCAGCTGATTCCGATCGAGCAGGGCGGCTGGCAGGCGGTTGCGCCATCAGCCGTGCCGCACAAGGAGGGCGAGGCCGCCCCGCTGGCGCTCGACGCCGCAGGCCTCAAGCGCATCCGCGAGGCCTTCGTCGATTGCACCAAGCGCGCTGCGCGGCTCGGCATCGATGCCATCGAGGTCCATGGCGCGCACGGCTATCTCCTGCATCAGTTCCTGTCGCCGATCTCGAACAGGCGCACCGACGACTATGGCGGCTCGCTCGAGAACCGCATGCGCTTTCCGCTGGAGGTGTTCGACGCGGTGCGCGCCGCATTCCCCGCTGACAAGCCGGTGGGCATGCGGGTGTCGTCGACCGACTGGGTCGAGGGCGGCTGGGATCTGACGCAGACCATCGCCTTTGCCAAGGCGCTGAAGGCACGCGGCATCGACTGGATCGATGCCTCCTCGGGCGGCGTCTCGCCGCTGCAGAAGATTCCGCTCGGCCCCGGCTATCAGGTGCAGTTCGCAGAGGCCATCAAGCGCGAGACCGGATTGCCCACCATCGCCGTCGGCCTGATCAGCGAAGCCAGGCAGGCGGAAGAGATCGTGGCCAGCGGCAAGGCCGACATGGTCGCGCTCGCCCGCGGCATGCTCTACGACCCCCGCTGGGCCTGGCACGCCGCCGCGGACGTCGGCGGCGAGGTCGAAGCCCCGCCGCAATACTGGCGCTCGCAGCCCTCGACGCAAAAGGCGCTGTTCGGCAGGACCACGTTCGGGGCGCGGTGAGTTCTTCACCAATCCGGGTGAGGGGTGAGACGCGGTAGCTGTGCAGCAATCATCGGTGTCGTCCTGGCGAAGGCCAGGACCCATACCGCGTGATCTCTCGATTGTAGAAGGTAGGCGTACCGAACGACCGGTCTTCGCCAAACCACTCCCTGTGGTAATGGGTCCTGGCTTTCGCCAGGACGACGGCTGAATGTGTGGCGCACCCCTCACACCCCTCACGCATCCGTAAAACTCCTCGCCTTCCACCCTCCCCAAAACTGGCCTAACCTGTCTCCTCAACGCCTCACGGAGGCCGGCCATGCGGTTTGGTGTTCGCAAAACTGCCCATGTGTTCGAGCGCGTGGGTCTTGCGATGGCGGGGGCGGCGTGCGGATTGTTCGTCGGCGCCTATGTGGGATCTGCGATCTCCTCGCTCACCACGCAGGGGTTCCTGTTGGTGATGATGGTGCTCGGCTTCATCGGCTTCTATCTCGGCATCGACACGCCGCAAATGCCCTTCGACGATGCGCACAACGCCATCGACGCCGCGGAATTTCTGAGCTCGGCCGGCACGCTCTGCGCCACGCTCACCGCGCTCGCCTCCGTCGCCGTCATCGTGCTCCGGCTCGATCCGCACATCAACTTCGCCTGGCTTGCTCTCTTCGGCTGGTCCGCCGGCGTCGCCATGCAGATCGTCGCGGGCGCGAAGGCCAGGATGCGGAATTAGGCTTTCCGACCCTCCCCTGGAGGGGGAGGGTCGGCTCATATTGAGCGCAGCGAGATATGAGACGGGGTGGGGTGACGGTCCCTCCGCGACGTACGGTGCCCGAGTGGAGAGATCACCCCACCCCGCTCGCGCTTCGCGCGATCGACCCACGGGCGAGCTACGCTCGTCCCGGACCCCTCCAGGGGAGGGTAAGCACGCAGCCCCTAAAACACCACGCCCACCCGCGTCCCGCGCTTCCACGCGATGCGGCAGCGCTTCTTGGTGTTGACGTGCAGCAGCTCGAACCGATCGGGGATGCTCACCTGTCCGCCGAGATCGACGCAGGCCCCGCCGGGCGAATAGTCGATCAGCGTGCAGGGAATCACGGGCGCACGCGGGTCGGTGATGATCTTGGCCTGGCGCGACACCAGCCCCGAAGGCTTCACGCGGGCATATTTGCGCGGATAGTGCGGCACGTCTCCTCCAGCTCCGCTGTCTCGCGGGGATCGGACGCGATGATGGAACAGAGTTGATGCGATCCCGCTAAGCCGGGCCGAAGAATTTTAATGAAAAGCTGCTGCGACTGCAGAAAGCGGCGGTAGCGGGGTGCGGTGGGGGGCTCCGCTTGCTGCCACAAACTCCACCGTCGTCCTGGCGAAGGCCAGGACCCATACCGCGGAATTTATCGATGGCGTGCAGTAGAAGTACCGGACTGCGGATCTTCGCCAAACCGCTCCCTGGGGTAATGGGTCCTGGCTTTCGCCAGGACGACGGCGGGGTGTGTAGCGCGAGCCTGCCTCTTCCACCGTCATTGCGAGGAGCTCGTGCGACGAAGCAATCCAGACTGCTTCCGCAGCGGCAGTCTGGATTGCTTCGCTGCGCTCGCAATGACGAGCGGTGAGAGCGGAGCCCCCTCACACCCCCTCCATCTCCCCCGCCACCTCCGCATGCTGCGGCCCGACCGGCATCGGCACCGTCACAAAATCCTTCGGCAGATTCACCGGCCGATAGTCCGGCTCCACCGCCATCCGCTTCACCACGCTCTCATGCACATGCGCGCCTTCGGGGATGACGCGCGGCTCGCTGTCGGGAAAGTAGAAGCCGAGCGCCACCTTCCGCTCCGGCCATTCCTTGTATTTCGCGCTCTTCGGCAAATACTCCAGCAGTCGCCAGCCCGCCGTCATAGAGTTGTGCAGCACGCCGGTCTTGCCGGTGAAGGCGGGCGCGACATAGCTGAACGGTGAGTTCTTGCGCTGGATGCCGAAGGCGAGCTGGTTCACCGTGCGCGGGTTGAAGTTCAGCCCCGCCTTCGCGGCCTCCTCGATCATCCAGATCAGCGGATATTTCGATTCGCCGCTCTCCGCCTCCGGATAGCCGCCGCCGACGTCGCTGTGCACGCCCGCGAACCATACCTGCAGAATGTCCTGCGGCTCCTTCTTCTCGTCCGGCACGTAGCGATTGCGCCAATACTCCTGCGGCTCCCTGTATTGCTTCAGGCGGAACATGCAGCGCCGCTCGTCGATCGCGACCGCCTGGCGGAAGATCTTGACGCTCGGATTGCGCAGCGTGAAGGCGAGCTCCTCGAAGCTCGGCCAATACAGCCGGTCGGCGCGCGGCACGATCACGCTCGCCACCGTATCCCACACGCCGATGAAGTGGATGGTCGGCCAGCGCGTCGAGGTGATGCGCGCGAACTGCGCGGCGAGATCGAATTGGTCCTTCGGCAGCGGCCCCTGCTCGTCGACAGCGACGTCTGCGAGGTCTTCGACGTCGTTGCCGCGCCCGGTGCCAGAATATTGCTTGTAGGCGATGAGGCCCGAGCCTGCGAGGTTCACCTGCTCCGGCGAGATCAGCCCGACCTTGTGGATCAGCCCCGCCAGCACCCGCACCGTATAGGCCCCGCGCGAGAAACCGAACAGGTAGATCTTGTCGCCCGGCGCATAATGCTGGACCAGGAAGCAATAGGCTGACAGCACGTTGTCATCCAGCCCGTAGCCGGTGGCGAGCCCCAGCACCAGGTTGATATTGGCCTTCCAGCGATTCCACGTCGTCGGCTCCGTCACCGTGCCGACCCCGGGATCGTAAAACACCATCTGCCGCGGCTGCGTCTTGTCGGTCTTGCGCAGGCAGCGATAGAGCTTCAGGACGTTGGAGATGTTCTCGCTGATCTCGTTGCCGGTGCCGTCACAGCAGATGACGATGTTCTTCGGCTCTGGCTTGGTGGTGTGGGCGGGTTCCATGGGATGCGCCTCGAGGTGATGCTACCGGGGCGAGTATAGCGGAAATGGACGGCGGCGAGCAGCCGAAGGCGGCGTCGCCAGCATTTTGCCCCATCTCTCACCTGTTGACATTAACAACTTGTTAACCATGCCGTCGCCTAATGTGGACGAGTGGGGGATCACCATGTCGGCCCATGTGACGCGACCGAAATTGATGCCTGTTTCGGCCGATCCAGCCTTTCGTTCGCTTGCCAGGCTGGCGGTTCGCGCCAAGGCCGTCCTACAGACCAAAACGGCTGTCGTACGGAGCAAAGCCATGTTTGGAAAGGACGACTTAGTGGACAATCTCAGCCGCGATCTCGATCGCGCGCGCGGAAGACGCGATGCACTCGCATCCGAAGCCACGACCCTGACGGCCCAGATCGCCGAAATTGAAGCCCGCCTTTCGGAGGAGAAGAAAAGGCGGGAGCGTGAGCGCGTCTTATGCGAGATCGAAGCGATCAAAACCCGAATCAAGCAAGCCGCCGGCGCGTTTACACCCGTCGTCGATGGTCTCTCCAAGGCGATCGAGTCGGCTGCGGCCGTCGTGCCCGAGGCGCGCGAGCTCAATAGTTTCCTGGTGTCGGTGGCGACCGAAATCGACAGCGTGCTCGATCCCCTGTTGCGCGAACTGGATCAGCGCGCGGATGCGGTGCGAACCGGGCACGTCGCGCTGGACCTGCCGAGCTCGGCCAATGAAGCGCCGCCCATCGAGCTGCCGAAAGACAGCAACGAACGCCTGCTTCGTTTTCCAGCATGGCTGTCTCGCGACAAGGAGACGGACAAGAAGGAAACAGCGGAGAGCCCGCGCAGCACGGCAGCGTGAGCGATCGGCGCGCTGCGCCGCTTAAGAAGCTCGTCTGCAGATCTGACATTCGGAGTTCGCCGATGAAATTCCCGTCGGCGGCGCCGGCGCGCCGACGGCATGCGTCGACGGACTCCGGAAGGCGATGAGTGTTGGTTGAATCGCTGCAAGCCGAGAGCTCAGACCACCTCTCCCGGAGGGAGAGGTCGGAGCGCATCGAAAGATGCGATCCGGGTGAGGGGGATACGGTCTCACTGAGCGCCGCGGCCCCTCACCCGGATTGCTCAGGCGCGCAATTGCGCGCCATGGCAATCCGACCTCTCCCCGCTGGGGAGAGGTGGACCTCCGGCCGAACCTGATTTCATCGCGCTTTGGAGCCGCGTAGCAGCGGTCCATATCCGGCGTTGGAACGAGTAACCCCCCTCCTGCCACCGCTCAGTTGGCGGCGCGGCGCAGGAAGGCGGGGATATCGAGAACGGCCTCGTCGGGCGCATTGCGCGCAGCGGTGCGGCCGTAGGGATCGAGCGGCCGGTCGGTCGCGTGGCGCGCATGTTCCAGGCTCGGCCTTGTCGGTGGTCCCACGGGGTGGTGCGGGTTGGAGCGGAGCGGCGGGCTTTCCACTTGCGGCAGGGGGGCGCTGCGCTCGATGCGATCGGCGATGCGGCGGCCGTCGTTGCGCAGCCGGCCGGCGAGCTGCGTCAGGGCGGTTTCCACCGGTTGCGCCTGCGGTGCCGGGTCGAGATTATCTATACCGGTTGCCACCACCGAGACGCGGACGATGCCCTCGAGGCTGTCGTCAAACGACGCGCCGACGATGATGTTGGCGTCCGGATCGGCCTCGTCGCGAATGCGGGTCGCGGCTTCGTCGACCTCGTACAGCATGAGATCCTTGCCGCCGGTGATGGAGATGATGAGGCCACTGGCGCGCTTGATCGAGGGATTCTCGATCAATGGATTGGAGATCGCGGCCACGGCGGCGGCAAGCACGCGCTTCTCGCCGGAAGCCTCGCCCCGTCCCATCATGGCCTTGCCCTTCTCCTTCATGACGGAGAGGACGTCGGCAAAATCGAGGTTGATCAGGCCTTCCTTGACGATGAGATCGCTGATGCAGGCCACGCCCGAATAGAGCACCTGGTCGGCAAGGGCGAAGGCGTCGGCGAATGTGGTCTTGTCGCTGGCCACCCGGAACAGGTTCTGGTTCGGGATGATCAAGAGGGTGTCGACCGTCTTCAGCAACTCCTCGATGCCGGCTTCGGCAAAGCGCATGCGGCGCTGGCCCTCGAAGTAGAACGGCTTGGTGACCACGCCGATGGTGAGGATGCCGAGCTCGCGCGCGGCCCTGGCGACGATGGGGGCGGCCCCGGTGCCGGTGCCGCCACCCATGCCGGCCGTCACGAACACCATGTGTGCGCCGGTCAATTGATCGCGGATCGTATCGATCGCCTCTTCGGCTGCGGCGCGTCCCAATTCCGGCTGCGAGCCGGCGCCGAGGCCTGCGGTCACCTTTGTGCCGAGCTGGATCAGGTGCCTCGCCTTCGACATGGCCAGCGCCTGCGCGTCGGTATTGGCGACCACGAACTCGACCCCTTGCAGCCCGGCCGTGATCATGTTGTTGACCGCATTGCCGCCGGCGCCGCCGACCCCGAACACGACGATGCGGGCCTTCATTTCGTGGATATCGGTGATGCCAGTCATGCTTCCCTCGTGATTGCTCCGGCATGCCGGGGATGGAGAAAGTTTTCGAGTGCTACCTGCAAGCCGCGCGGTCTGCTTGCACGATCGCAGCGGCCAGATGTCCCAATCGACGCGCGGCTTGTCCTGAGATCGCGCCGCCCGCCCGGCGACCGGTCCGCAAGTCCGCCACTTCGTCTTCCAGTCGTGCCGCCCACGCATTGGCTGCCGCCGTCTCGGCGGCCGCCTGCATCAGCTCGACTTTGAGCCGGTCGGCACGCTCGCGCTCGCGCTCGAAATCGACCCGGGTGTTGGCTGCCACTGCTTCGAGCCGCGCGATCTCCGCCTTGAATGCCTCGATCTTGAAGGCCTCGATCTTTGCCAGGGAGGCATCGATCGGGTCTGCCCGGCGGCCGCGTCGTGGGCGGGGCGTGTAGCGGAGCTCGGAGAAATCAACGCTCACCAGGGCCTTGCCGTCCTCCGACCGCGAGCGCGGCCACCGACGGCGTCTCGCCAGCGAACGCGCGGCCTCTCGCGAGATAGCGAGGCGGGCACTGAGATCGGCATACGTCAACAACTCAACGCACATCGGCGCTTCTCCTGGAGCGAACCGGGAAGGCATTTCGAGCTAATGATGGCTGGACGATTGCCGCAGGCTAGGCTGCGTTGGTTAATGGACGGTTAACGCGCGAGGGGCGCTGTTTACGAGGGCCATCGCCGTGCCGACGGCGGGGTCGTAGGGCAGCATCTGCCGCGGCTGGTCCTGTCCGTCTTGCGCAGGCAGGAATAGAGCTTCAGGAGGTTGGAGATGTTCTCCGCGATCTCGTTGCCGGTGCAGTCGCAGCAGATGATGAGGTTTCTCGGTGTGTGCTCCATGGGGTGCGGCTTGGGGGGATGCGACCGGGGCGAGTACGACGGAAAACAAAGAACAAGATGAGAATGTGTGACTCTCAATTCGGCAATTTTCGTTTGAACTCGGATAGCACTTAATACCAGAACGGCTTGCCCGCTGTTGCTCTAGCCTTCGACACTACCAACGACCTATTGTCAGTCGAGATTTGGTAATGCAACGCTAAATTGTTCTCGCGAATCTCCTAAGATCGAGCGCGGGCGATTCACCAAGCGACGGCGGCGCAAAACCAAAGGGATGAGATGTATCTAGCCGAATTGTCTATTAAGAATTTTCGTCGCCTAAGCGATACCACTCTCAGATTCGTACCCGGTCTCAACGTTCTCGTCGGTCCCAACAATATTGGTAAGAGCGCAGTTGTCGACGCGCTCAGGGCGCTGTTGGCCGGTGCCGACGATCCTTATCCGAGATTCGATAAAGACGACATCCATATTCCCAAGAGCGGCGCACCAGAGACGGAGATTCGCTTTGAGTATATCTTCAGGGACTTGAGCCTCGAGGATGAGGCGGACTTTCTTCATGCGCTGCGCAAGGGCTCGGACGGAGCGATTGAAGCAGTGCTAGGGGTCAGTTATGGCGAAATTGATAAGGTCGGACGCCTGCGTCCACACAAATGGTGTGGCGAGTATAAAGACGTTTCAATAAGTTCAGGAATGCTGGAGAATCTACGAAGCGTCTATTTGCAGCCACTGCGCGATGCCGAACAAGGCCTAAAGCCGAGCAGAACAAGTCAACTATCCAGACTTTTGCAGCTTCTTACCGACGAAGCTGGCAAGACAACAATTGCCGATGCTTTGAAGAACCTCGATGCAGAATTGAAGGCCAAACAGCCCATCATTGATACGCAGAGCGCAATCACAAAGCGTCACGTGTCGATGCTTGGCAGCAAGTTGGCCCAGATTCTCGAAGTGGGTCTGAGCGCGAGCGACTTTCACAAGCTGGCATCTCGTTTGTCGATCGTAGTTGATTCTCTCGAAATCGATAGTAATGGCCTAGGGTACAACAACCTAATCTTCATGGCCGTAGTCTTGAGCGAACTTGCCAAGAATGCTGACGCGGCCTATCGCAGTCTCATTGTCGAAGAGCCAGAAGCGCACCTGCACCCACAATTGCAAGCGGTCCTTCTCCGTTATTTGTCCGATATGCAATCAACGGCGGGTGAGCAGCCGGTGCAGGTTTTTGTAACGAGCCACTCGCCAAACTTCGCAAGTATCGCGAAATTATCGTCGATCGTCTGCCTTGTTGATGGAACGGCAAAGGTCGAAGCCTTTCATCCAAGGGACGCAAAGTTTGGAAAAGGAAAGCGGGAGAAGCTTGAACGATACTTAGACGTAACAAGGGCTGAATTGTTCTTCGCCCGCCGAGTAATATTCGTTGAAGGCGCGGCTGAGTTGATGATGATCAATTTGCTAGCAAAGCGACTTGATGTTGATTTGAGGGATCACGGCGTAAGTTTGATTAGCGTCGAGGGGCTAAATTTCGATTCATTTATGCCGCTGTTCGGATCGGGCGCAATCAGAATTCCGGTGGCGGTTGTAACTGACGCTGATCCGCAGAAAAGCACCGGGGCTGATGGTTCGACGGAGGCAATTTATCCAGCGCCTGGCGACGTCATCTCTCTATCGGGCAATGCGACAGCGATGAAAGAGAACGAAGATGACTTCGTGAAAGTATTCTGTGGCCTAAAGACTTTTGAGTACGATTTTGCCCTCCATGAAGCGAATAGAGGGGCAATGGTTGCGGCCCTGAAAGATCTGCATCCCAAGATAGGAGCGCAGTTGGCGATCGATGTCGCTGCAGAGACCGGCGATGCCGCGAAGGCTAAGGTGCTCTTCCGGGGCATGTTTGAGCGCTCTCAGAACAATGTTCAGAAGGGACGGTTTGCGCAAGCGCTTGCGGCCAAAATAGAGGAAGAAAAGCTACCCATTGTCATCCCTGCTTATATCGCCGATGCAATCAAGCATGTGGTCGGCACATGAGCGATCTGTCATCCGACCAGAGGGACGTCGTCGAGCTTCCGCTCGGCCCAATATGTGTGACCGCTTGCGCCGGCAGCGGCAAGACGAGGACTGCGGTTCATCGCCTGTACCGGATGCGCCAGTCCTTGTCAGACAGATGTGGAATTGTTGCGCTTCTCTCCTTCTCAAATGTGGCTGTCGATACTTTCAGAACGGACTATTTCGCGCTGACTAGGAGCGAGTCTATTGGGGAGCGATCTTCGGCGGTTGAAATCGAAACCGTGGACGGCTTTCTTACTGCTAATATTCTGCGTCCGCATGGCTACAAGGCAATGGGTTGCAATCGAACTCCTTTCCTTGTGGGCGGATCGGAGCCCTTTCTGAAGGGGTTTAAGGTATTTGGCGGCGTCAGATCGCATGAAATCGGAAATCTCAATGCTAACGTGAGAAACGGAGCCTTCGAGTTCAGTTGCGACGAAGGCTACGCATCGGTCCCTATCCCTTCGACAAACGCGAGGAAGGTGATTGACAAGCTCGGCGCAGTGGGAGCGTACACTCATTCGCTCGGACGATATTGGGCCATCCGAACGCTAGAGCGCGATCCTTATCTGCTGCGCGCTCTCTCGCGACGTTATCCTCATATCCTAATTGACGAAGCGCAGGATATTGGCCCTGAGCACCAGTTCCTTCTGGAGATGCTAATTAAGAACGGCAGCCAGCTATCGCTCATTGGAGACCCGCATCAGGGGATCTATGAATTTTCAGGTGCGGATGGGCACTTTCTCAATGCATACAGCGCGCGCGAAGGGGTTTCGCCTCATAGCCTTACGGTAAATTATCGGTCCGTGCCGATTATTGTGGAGGTGGCTAACAAACTCTCGGGACGCTCGGATGCAGCCGATAGAGTCCCACCTTCGAGTCTGAATGGCGCCTATTATATTCCGTACAAGAAAGCGGAGAAGGACAAGCTATTGGAGGCGTACAAGAGCATGCTTGCGTCTGCCAATGTTGCTGCCAAGGATGCTTCAATCGTATGCCGAAGTACAAACTGGGTGGAGGAGTGGCGGGGTGGCGGCGAGGCGCAGGGCCAAGGAATTATTAGATCGTTTGTAGAGGCCACCATAAGGCGCGACAAATTAGGCCGGTTTGACGAGGCCTTTGACAAAGCCTGTAAGGGTATCGTCGGCTTGTTGGGACAAGAACATGGGGATCTTGTTTCAGTTTTGAAAAGAGGTGTGCCCCGTGCCACGGCAGTTCCGCTGCGGAGAGCCATCTGGTCATTCGTGCGAGATGCAGATAGCGGGTTGCCCTCCGGAAGGTTGCTCGCCAAATCGGAGTGGCATCCCCTGTTGAAGGCTCGTCTGCTTGTGCTGCTTGAGCGTTTGGTGACTGATTTTTCGCTCACACTAGCGGACAGCATCGGCCAGAAATTGGCCAACAAAGCCTTGCTCGATACTCCGATAACTGAATTATCTGATCTCGTTAGTAGCCAAGGCGAGCCTGTGCATGTGTCTACGGTTCATCAAGTGAAGGGCGAGAGCATTGGCGCTGTTATGTACGTTGCTGACAGAGGGCAGGTGCGGAATATGCTCGACGGAACACGCACCGAAATCGGCCGGATTGGGTATGTTGCCGTTACACGCGCACGCAATCTGTTCGTCCTTGCGGTGCCTGAGAATTGCATCGGGGATTTTGAATCTGAGCTCGTTGCGTGCGGATTCTCCAAGGCGGGTTCATCCTAAACGAGCGGTACAAGCGACTAAGGTGAGGATTTCAAATCTCTCACGGGGCTCTGCCCCAAACAAAAACGGCCGGATCTTCCGATCCGGCCGCCACTCAAACTCTTACTGGCCAAGCCTACGCCACGAGACGCAACTTAGCCCCCGCCCGATTCCAAAATTCTCTTAGCTCGCCTTCTTGACCGGCGCGGTGTCGCCGACCTTCTTCTGGATGGCGCGCTTCAGCTCGAGGGCGCGCGGCGACAGGGCGTCGGTCTTGGCCTTGAGCAGGAAGGCATCGAGGCCGCCATTGTGGTCGACGCTCTTGACCGCGGTGGTGGAGACGCGCAGGCGCACGTTGCGGCCCAGGGCTTCCGAGATGAACGTCACGTTGACGAGGTTCGGCAGGAAGCGGCGCTTGGTCTTGATGTTGGAGTGGCTGACCTTGTGGCCGACGAGGGGGCCCTTGGCCGTCAGTTCGCAGCGGCGAGACATGGCAAAAATCCTTATCCTAAACCCCCAACGATTTGCGGCCGCCATTCTGGGCGCCACGGGGGCGAATTCTCTGTCCTTGCAGGGAGCGGGCGGACGTATAGGGGGGAAGGGGCGGGTAGTCAAGGATTTGGGGTGGGTTTCGTGCCCGGCGCAATGCCCCACCCGCGGTGTCATCGCCCGCGCAGGCGGGCGATCCAGTACTCCGAGACGGCGCGGCCGGAGTCGAGGGGGCGCGGCGTACTGGATGCCCCGGTCTAGCCGGGGCATGACAGCGGAGGGGGTGGGGAGAGGTGTTCGAGCTCGGGGCGCCCCAATCACCAAAACGGCAATGATCGGAACGCCTTACCATCACATAAAGGGCGTAATCGCGCCGGAAGAATCCGGTGGAGTTCCGCGTCTGCGCGCCCGGACGCATTGCCTGCCGCCGATTTCGGCTTAAGTAACGCATCGATTGGCGCCCCGATTGGAAAGCTTCGTGCCCACCTCGTCCCCCGTTTCGCCCCGGCGGCGCTCTGCCGGCCAGCTGGCCCTGGCGGGCCTGTGCGGCCTCGCCGTGGCGTGGGCGGCCGAGCCCGTGGCGGCGCAGGGCAAGCTCGAGGCGCAGTATGAGGCGACGCTGGCGGGCATTCCCGTCGGCAGGGGCGCCTGGAACATCGACATCCAGGACGACGTGTTCGCGGCCGCGGCCTCCGGCGGCACCACCGGGATCTTGAAGTCGTTCACCGGCGGGTCCGGCACCGGCGCCTCGCAGGGCCGCGTCGTCAACGGCGCGCTGGTTGCGACCGGCTACCAGGCCTCCACCACCACCTCGAAGAAGACCGAAGAGATCCGCATCACCCTCGACAAGGGCAATGTGAAGGAGTTCGCGATCCTGCCGGAGCCGCCGGTCGATCCGGACCGCATCGTCGTCACCGAGGCGCATCGCCGCGGCGTCTGGGACCCGATGACGGCCTCGCTGCTGCGCGTGCCCGGCACCGGCGACCCGGTCTCGCCCGAGGCCTGCCACAACGCCGCGCCCGTGTTCGACGGCCGCATGCGCTACGACCTAAAACTCGATTTCAAGCGTATGGAGAGCGTCAAGGCCGAGAAGGGCTATCGTGGCCCGGTCGTGGTCTGCGCGCTCTATTTCGTCCCTGTGGCCGGCTACATCCCCGACCGCCCCGTGATCAAATACCTCGCCGCCCAGCGCAACATCGAGATCGCGTTTGCGCCGGTGGCCGGCACGCGCATCCTGGTCCCGTTCTGGCTGAAGGTGCCGACGCCGCTGGGGCCGGCGATGCTGGAAGCAACCAGCTTCATCACCGCCCCCCAGCCGCCACGCGTCGCCAAGACGCAGTAGCCTTCACCCTCCCCTGGAGGGGGAGGGTCGGCGCACATTGAGCGCAGCGAAAATGAGCGACGGGGTGGGGTGATCTCTCCGCACGAACAGTGCCCGTGCGGAGAGATCACCCCACCCCGCTGTGCATTTCGCTTCGCTGCATGCCCAGCGACCCTCCCCCTCCAGGGGAGGGTAAGAAAGTGTGTAAATTCAATGATGTGCTACTGTGCATGGGGTTGTTTTCGCACTTTTTGTTTTGGCAGGGTTCGTGGCCGGGGAATCCATTTGACTCCCGCCCGATTCTGATTCGACTCCGCGCCATCCCCAATTTTAAGAAACCCGCCACCGAAACGTCGCTTGTGCGATCGGGCAAAACTCCATCTAGTGCGCAATCAATACGAGTCCCGCGACATGTTGCGTGAACGGAACAGGACTCATCAGGGAGTCAGCGATTCGGCCGCGATTCGTTCTAGAGTCGTTCCGAAGCTTAAGGCCAACGGGAAAAGCGTCGCAAAGTGAGACAGTTGCGCGAGGTTTGGGGAGGAGTGCCACCACATTCTCCGCTGTCATGCCCCGGCTTGACCGGGGCATCCAGTACGCCGCGGCTTCTCGGTTCAATCACTGCTGTCTCTGGAATACTGGATCGCCCGGTCGAGCCGGGCGATGACAGCGGTGTGCGTGGTCGGCGCCATGCACCTCATCGCCCCAAAACGGCACTGACATTCGCCCAAATCGCCACTACCTAATCCCCCAGACATGGCTTTCTCTCCCTCCCCCTTCGCTTCCGAGCGCGCGCCCGGCGCCGGCGTCACTGCGGTGCTTGGGCCGACCAACACCGGCAAGACCCATCTCGCCATCGAGCGGATGCTGGCGCATCCCTCCGGCATGATCGGCTTGCCGCTGCGCCTGTTGGCGCGCGAGGTCTACAACAAGATCGCCGATCGCGCGGGGCTGGAGAGCGTTGCGCTCGTCACCGGCGAAGAGAAGATCAAGCCGAAGAAGCCGCGCTATTGGGTCTCGACGGTCGAGGCGATGCCGCGCGACCTCGATGTGTCGTTCCTCGCCATCGACGAGGTCCAGATCGCCTCGGACCTCGAACGCGGCCACGTCTTCACCGACCGCATCCTCAACCGCCGCGGCCGCGACGAGACGCTGCTGCTCGGCGCCGCCACGATGCGCCCGATCATCGAGCGCCTTTTGCCGGGCGTGTCCATGATCACGCGGCCGCGCCTGTCCAGCCTCGAATTTGCCGGCGACCGCAAGATCACGCGCCAGCCGCGCCGCACCGCGATCGTCGCGTTCTCGGCCGACGAGGTCTATGCCATCGCCGAGCTGATCCGCCGCCAGCATGGCGGCGCCGCCGTGGTGCTGGGCTCGCTCAGCCCTCGCACGCGCAATGCGCAGGTGGCGATGTTCCAAAGCGGCGATGTCGACTATCTCGTTGCCACCGACGCGGTCGGCATGGGCCTCAACCTCGACGTCGACCACGTCGCCTTCGCCTCCGACCGCAAATTCGACGGCTACCAGTTCCGCCGGCTGACCCCGGCCGAATTCGCGCAGGTCGCCGGCCGCGCCGGCCGCGCCACGCGCAACGGCACCTTCGGCACCACCGGCCGCTGCGCCCCGTTCGAGCCCGAGCTCGTCAACGCGCTGCAGAACCACACCTTCGATGCCGTGAAGATGCTGCAATGGCGCAACTCGAAGCTGGATTTCTCCTCGCTCGGCGCGCTCCAGGTATCGCTGAACCTTGCCCCGGGCCATGAGGCGCTGACGCGCGCGCCTGTTGCCGAGGACATGCGCGTGCTCGACCACGCCGCCCGCGACGGCGAGGTGCGCGATATCGCGCATGGCAAAGACGCCGTGGAACGCCTCTGGGAGGCATGCCAGGTCCCCGATTACCGAAAGCTGTCGCCCGCCGCCCATGCCGAGCTGGTGACGACGCTCTACGGCTTCCTGATGCAGAAGGGATGCGTCCCCGATGCCTGGTTTGCCGCCCAGGTCGACCAGGCCGACCGCACCGACGGCGACATCGACACGCTGTCGGCCCGGATCGCGCAGATTCGCACCTGGACCTTCGTCGCCAACCGCCCGGACTGGCTGAAAGACCCCGAACGCTGGCAGGGGATCGCGCGGGAGGTCGAAAATAAATTATCGGATGCGCTCCATGAACGCTTGACTGAGCGTTTCGTTGATCGCCGGACCAGTGTATTGATGCGCCGCCTGCGGGAGAACACGAGCTTGAATACTGAAATCGGCAAGACCGGCGAAGTCATCGTCGAAGGCCATGTCATCGGCCGCCTCGACGGCTTCACCTTTGCACCGGACGTGGCGGAAGCCGGCTCCGATGCGAAAGCCTTGCAGGCTGCAGCGCAAGCGGTGCTCGCCGGCGAGATCAACACGCGCGCCGAGAAGCTGGGCAACGCGCCGGACGAGCAATTCGTGCTGACCTCGGAAGGCGTCATCCGCTGGACCGGCGATGCCGTGGCGCGGCTGTCCGCCGCAGACGACGCGCTGCATCCGCGCATCCGCATCATCTCCGATGAGAGATTGACTGGGGCGCCGCGTGAAAAAGTGCAGGCGCGGCTCGAGCTCTGGCTCAAGACGCATATCGAAAAGCTGCTCGGGCCGATGTTCGAGCTGTCGAAGGCCGAGGATGTCACCGGCATCGCCCGCGGCATCGCCTATCAGCTCGTCGAGGCGCTCGGCGTGCTCGAGCGTCCCCGAATCGCGAACGAGTTGAAGGATCTCGATCAGCCCTCGCGCGCGGTCTTGCGCAAATATGGCGTCCGCTTCGGCGCCTATCACATCTATTTCCCCGGCCTGCTCAAGCCCGCCGCGCGCGCGCTCGCAGCGCTGCTCTGGGCGCTGAAGCAGGACAATGTCGATCTGTCCGCGCTCTCGGGCGCGCAGCATCTGGCATCGTCGGGCCGCACCTCGTTCCCGGTCGACAAGCAGCTGCCGCGCGATGCCTATCGCGTGCTCGGCTACAAGCAGGCCGGCGAGCGCGCCGTGCGCGTCGACATTTTGGAGCGGCTCGCCGATCTGATCCGCCCGGCGCTGGCCTGGCGTGAGAACTCGCCCGGCGAAAAGCCCGCCGGCGCGTTCGACGGCCGCAGCTTCGTGGTGACGCAGGCGATGACCTCGCTCACGGGATCGGCGGGCGAGGATTTTGCGTCCGTGCTGCGCGCGCTCGGCTATCGCATGGAGAAGCGTCCGCCGCTGCCGCAAAAGCCTGTGGTGACCGAGACCATCGCGGCAGAGACGCCGCCCGCCGAGGGCAGCGCGGAGACGTCGACCGAGACCTCGACCGAGACCGCGGCTGAGGCCGTTGCGGGTCTGCCCGCAGAGGCATCCACGGATGCCGCCGCGGAACCCGTCACCGTCGAAGACGCGCCCGGCGTGGAGCCGCAGGACGAGGCAGCGCCCGCGGAACCGGCGCTGGAAGCATCGCCCGAGGCTCCCGTCACGCCCGAAGATGCCCCTGGCATCGCGCCGCCGGCGGAAGAGACCGCTGCGTCGGCGGAGGCTGCCGGCCTCGAAGCCGCCGCCGCCGAGACCGCGGCAACGGAAGCTGCCGCATCGCCTGATGCCGCCGCGCCTGAGGCTGCGGCGACGCCGGCCGAGCCCGAACTCGTCGAGGTCTGGCGTCCCGGCGGCCGTCACGAGGACCGCAAGCCGCGCCACGAGCGCCATCGCCACCAGCGTCATCATCACCGTCCGCAGGCGGGTGCAGAGGGCGCCGCGGCGGCGCCGGGCGAAGCCGCGCAGTCAGCCGACGGCGAGAAACGCGGCGAGCGCCATCGCCATGGTGGTCATCGCCGCGATGGGGCTAAGGATTTTCGCAAGCCGCGTGAAGGTGGCGAGGGCGGTGATCGCCGCGAGGATAGGAATCGCAGCTTCCAGGGCAAGGACCGCGACAACAAGGGCAAGTTCGGTGGCGATCGCGACAAGGGTCGCGAGCATCGTGGCCGCGACCGCGACAAGGGCCGCGACCGTCGCGACCGTGAGTCCGGTCCGTCGCTGCGTCCCTATGCCTCCAGCGCGAATCCGCGCGAGCGCGATCGTCCGGTCGATCCGAACTCGCCGTTCGCCAAGCTCGCCGCGCTGAAAGAGCAGCTGTCCGGCCGGAAGGAGTGATCCCACGGCGACCGAGCGGCAGCGCATCGATAAATGGCTGTGGCACGCCCGGGTGGTGAAGGCGCGCACCTCCGCCGCTGAGCTGGTCGTTACCGGCCACGTTCGCGTCAACGGCGCACGCGAGACATCGCCGGGGCATGCGATCAAGCTCGGCGATGTCGTCACCATCGCGCTCGATCGCACCGTGCGCGTGTTGAAGGTCACAGCCTTCAGCGAACGCCGCGGCGATGCCGCCTCGGCCCGCGTGCTCTATGAAGAGCTCGGCGAGCGCAATTAATTGCGCTTGGTATTCATTTCTTGGCCGATCAACGCACACAAGTGTCATGATCGGCTGTTGCCGACCTTGCAGCGCCGGGCCATCCGCGCTACGCAAGCCGCGACTTTTAAAAGAGCTTTTCGGAGCATTGGATGACTTACGTCGTCACTGAAGCCTGCATCAAGTGCAAGTACACCGACTGCGTCGAGGTCTGCCCGGTCGACTGTTTCTACGAGGGCGAGAACATGCTCGTCATCCATCCCGACGAGTGCATCGACTGCGGCGTGTGCGAGCCGGAATGCCCCGCCGACGCCATCAAGCCGGACACGGAACCGGGCCTGGAAAAGTGGCTCCAGGTCAACGCCGACTATGCCAAGAGCTGGCCGAACATCACCCAGAAGAAAGAATCACCCGCCGACGCCAAGGAATTCGACGGCATGGAAGGCAAGTTCGAGAAATATTTTTCTCCGAACCCGGGTTCGGGAGACTAATTAGGGCCCAAACTTAACCCTATTAGCGGCGTTGCCGCCGAAAACCAGCCCTCAAGACCCCTAAATCATTGATTTTTGCGGGAAATGTGCTATATTGGGCACATTAAGCCGAACCCCGTCAGCCCGTTGGCCCCTCTGGGTTCCCGTGAAACCAAATGTCGAACAGGGGCGTGGCAGTTTTCCGCGCGCAGGCTGTGTCACAGAAAACGCGTAAAAAGAGTACTTCAGCGAGGGCTTCCCATAAGGAGGCCAAAAAAGTCGCCGCGGCCAGCCGTAGCGCATCCAAGGGTCGGACCGCGACGAAGGCGCCGGCTGCAAAGTCCTCGAAGAACAAAAGAAGCGCAATGCCTAACAAGACTGCCAAACCGGCCGCGAAAGCGACCGTTGCCAAGCCTGCTGCTGCCAAGGCTCATCCTGCGAAGGCTCACGCTGCCAAGCCCGCCGCGCCGAAGGCTCCCGTTGCTGCTGCTCATGCCAAGGCTCCTGCCGCTGCCAAGCCGGCCGCCAAGCCCGCTGCTGCGCCGAAGGTCGAGGAAAAGAAGGTCGTGACCCAGCGTCAGGGCTTCAAGGCCAACGAATTCGTGGTTTATCCCGCTCACGGCGTCGGCCAGATCCTGGCCATTGAGGAGCAGGAGATCGCCGGTGCCAAGCTCGAGCTGTTCGTCATCAATTTCATCAAGGACAAGATGACGCTGCGGGTTCCGACCGCCAAGGTCGCCAATGTCGGCATGCGCAAGCTGTCCGATCCGGCGCTGGTCAAGAAGGCGCTGGAGACGCTCAAGGGCCGCGCCCGCGTCAAGCGCACCATGTGGTCGCGCCGCGCCCAGGAATACGAAGCGAAGATCAATTCGGGCGACATCGTCGCGATCGCGGAAGTCGTGCGCGACCTCTACCGCTCGGAGTCGCAGCCGGAGCAGTCCTACAGCGAACGCCAGCTCTATGAAGCGGCGCTCGATCGTCTCTCCCGCGAGATCGCGGTGGTGCAGCACTCGACCGAGACCGAAGCGGTCAAGGAGATCGAGGCCCAGCTCGCCAAGAGCCCGCGCCGCGCCAACGCCAAGGCGGAAGCCGCCGACGGCGAAGCCGATTCGGATGCCGAGGGCGATACCGACGACACCGATGGCGACGACACCACCGTCGCCGACGAGGCCGCGTAAGCGTCTCGTTGCACGGATCGCAACAGATCGAAAGCCCGGCCATTCGGCCGGGCTTTTCGTTTGGGGCGGAGGCTGTCCTCGTTCGGCGACGTGTCAAATCGGGCAGGCGATCGATCGGGACCGCTCGATCCCGACCAGGATCAAATCCGCGGCGCGTTTCGTGACGAGCCGATCCCGGTCTCGCGGCCTTCTTCGCCAGCCACCGGCGCAACCGTCGACCACCAGTCACCCAATGCATCGATCAACGGCACGAGCGTGTGACCGGCGGAGGTCAGGTCATACTCGACCCGCAGCGGATAACCGTCGAATTCGGTGCGGGTGACGATACCGGCGTCCTCCAGCTTGCGAAGCTCGAGGGCCAGCATTCTGTGCGAGATGGTCGGATTGTCCCGGCGCAAGTCGCTGAAGCGCTTGGTGCCCTGCTTCAAATAGTAGATCAGAAGCGTAGGCCAGCGACCGCTCAGAATCTGCATCACTTCCTCGATGGGGCATCTCGAAACGAGATCTTTCATCGGTCGACTCCAGGTTACAAAAAAGTTCGCAATTTACTTGGCGCAGCGAGTGGCTAGGGTCCGGCACCGCTGCGCAGCGTGATCATCAGAAATCACGGAGAATGGATCATGGACCCAATTCTAATCTACGGCTTCCCGATGGGAAGCTCCATGGGACTCGTTGCGGCGCTCGAATGGCTGGGCAAGCCATATCGGCTGTGTCGCGTCGATATGCTGGGCGAGATGCGAAGCCCATCATACGCCCGAATCAATCCGCGACATGAGACGCCCGCGTTCATCACGGACCAAGGCGCGGTGCTGACCGAAACAATGGCGATCGCGGCCTGGCTCGAAGCCAGGGACGTCGAACGGCGCATCAGCTTCGATCCGCTGTCGCGGCAACCCGACCGAATGCATCAGCTCATGGCGTTCGTGAATACGGGCTTTACCGCGGCCTTCGCGCCGCTCTGGGCCGCAATGGAAGGTGAAGCCATGGAGCCCGCAATGAAGTCGGCCCTGCGGGATTTTGGCAGAAGGAAGGTGATCGAGCGCCACGACAAGCTCGAAGAATTGATCGAAGGGACGCGCTTCTTGCTCGGCGACAGGCCGACGCTGGCCGACGCGTTGCTGACAGGCGTGGCGCGCTGGCTCGACTTCCACGCCGTCGCGGAGCGGAGCCGCTGGCCAAAGCTGGCGGCGCTGCGAGAACGCCTCGAAGCTGATCCTGCCGTCGTCTACGCCACCGCCTTGGAGAACGGAGTCTCCGATCCGGGAGCAGGTTTCTGCGCAGGCCATTGCGCGCTAGCCGATATCATTGCGCGGTTCGGCAAATAGACGCTACGAGGGAAGGGAGGAGGGATCTCGATCCGCTCCTCCTACTTCACCGGCCGCTTCTCCAGCTTCCGCGCCAGCGTCCGCCGATGCATGCCGAGCCGCCGTGCCGCCTCCGAGATGTTGAAATCCGTCTCGATCAGGGTCTGGTGGATGCGCTCCCATTCCAGCGTCTTGATCGATGTCGGCCGGGTGTCGAGCGCGACCTCGGCGTTGCCCTCGGCCTTGTTGAAGGCGGCCTCGATGTCGTCGGTGTTCGATGGTTTTGCCAAATAGTGGCAGGCCCCTAGCTTGATCGCCTCGACGGCGGTGGAGATGCTGGCAAAGCCGGTCAGCACCACGATCAGCATGTCGGGATCATGCGTGTGCAGAAGTTCGACGCAGGCGAGCCCCGAGGCGCCGCCGAGCTTGAGGTCGACCACGGCATGGCCGAAGGATCGCTCCTCCAGCACTTGGCGCACCTCCTCGATCGAGGCGGCGAGTACGACCTCGTAGCCGCGGCGCTCGAACGAGCGCTTCAGCGTGCGGGCGAAGCCGGCATCATCCTCGACGACGATGAGCGAGCGGTCAGGCGTCAAAATTCCCTCCGATCGCGAGTGTTGCGAGCGGCAGCGTGAGGCGGACGGTGGCGCCGCGCTTCCTGTGGTTCTCGGCGGTCACGCTGCCCCCCAACTTGCGCACCACGTTCACCACCAGGAATAGGCCGAGCCCGCCGCCGGCACGACCCTTGCTCGACTGATAAGGTTTTCCGAGCTGAGCCAGCATCTCCGGTGCAAAGCCGGGGCCGCGGTCGCTGATCGCAAGCACGAGATTGTCGCCCTCGCGCTCGGCGACGAGCTCGACCCATTCCCGCGAAACCTCGTAGGCATTGTCGAGCACGTTGAAGATCACTTGTTTCAGCGCGACGTCGGAGACGATCGCGACGTCCTCGCCGAAGGTGTTGACGAAGTAGAGCGTGCGCGCCGAGCGCGCATCGCGCCATTCCTCCACCAACGCGGTGACGAAGGCCGTCACCGTCGTCGGCGAGGAGCCTTCGCCGCGTGCTTCGCCCGCCGACACCAGGATGCCTGTGACGATCGACTTGCAGCGTTGCAGCGAGGTTTCCATCTCCGCGAGATCTTCGGCGAGTTCCTGATCGGCGGCGAGATCGGGCATGCGGCGCCAGTCGCTGAGGATCACCGAGAGCGAGGCCAGCGGAGTGCCGAGCTCATGGGCCGCGCCGGAGGCGAGCAGGCCCATGCGCACGATGTGATCCTGCTCGGCCGCGTGCTGGCGCAGCGCCGCCAGATGCGCGTCGCGCTCGCGCAAATTCCTGTTGATGCGGGTGACGAACACCACCAGCAGCACGGCGTTGAGAACGAAGCCCAGCAGCATGCCGGTTACGGTGAGGCTGTAGGTCTCGCTGATGGGATTGGGCGGCAGGTCGAGCGGCCGGTAAGCGAGCGTCAGCCACACAAAACTCGCGCAGGTCAGGGCCACCAGCGACCAGGTCGAGCGGGCGTCGAGCAGCACCGCGCCCAGTGTCACCTGGAGCAGGAACAGCGAGGTGAACGGGTTGGTGGCGCCGCCGGAGAGGTAGAGCTGCGCGGTCAGCGCGGCGACGTCGAGCATCAGCGCGACCAAGAGCTCATTGTTGGTGATCGCCGCGCGATGGCGCACCCAGACCAGGCTGGAGACGTTGAGCAGCACCAGCGCGCCGATCACCGCGCCCATCCGTTCCAATGGCAAGGCAATACCCAGGCCAAAATGCACGACGCCGATGGTCACGATCTGGCCGACCACCGCGGTCCAGCGCAGCTGGATCAGCAGCGCCATGTTCTTGCGGTTGGTCTCGTCGTCGGTGGGAGCAGTGCCGATCAGCTCGCCGCGCGCGTCCGCCTGCGATTGCAGCGTCACGGCCAGCTCGCCGCCATGGGCAAGCGTCCGGGGACTCGACTTTGCGTCGTCAGGTCGGCTCGACGATCGTTCCAGCATCTGATCCCGTCCTGCGGGCAGCGGCATCGGAGCCGCCGGCCGGTTCATGGACGAAGCGTTTGCGGCGGAACAGCCCGCCGCCGAATGTGACGAAAAGCCTGCCGACCAGCATGAAAGCCAGGGCAAACCACGTCAGCGCGTAGATCAGGTGGTTATTGGGAAAGCGGATCACGGTCAATCCGCCGATCGGACCGCCGGCAATTTGTGATCCGGCGTCGGCATCCACGAAAAAGGGCGCGACCTCGTAGAGGCCGCGTGCCGCTGCGATCGCGGCGACATCCCGCGAATACCAGCGGTTGTGCTGGGGCACGTTGTTCCGCAGGAATCCGCCCTTCGGCTCCGTCATGCGCAACAGGCCGGTGATCTCGACCTGGCCGTCGGGATTGCCGTTCCGGCGCGTCGATGCGTCGCGCCGCTCGGACGGCACGAAGCCGCGGTTGATCAGGACCTGCGTGTCGTCGCTGCGCAGAAGCGGCGTCAGCACCCAATAACCGGGGCCTTCCTCGGTGACGGCCTGAACCAGCGTCTCGCGGTCGTGCAGGAAGCGGCCGGTGACGCTGACATGCCTGTATTCGTCATTCGCGGCCGAGATGGCCGGCCATTCCGCAGGCGAAGGGATCGGCTGGGCCGGGGCATGGACGCGCTGCTCGACGCGGTCGATCAGCGCCAATTTCCAGGCGCGGCGCTCGATCTGCCAGACGCCAAGCGCGATCAGAAGGGCAATCGCCGTCAGCGAGAGGACCGTGAGCCACAGGGACGGGGATCGCGCAGCCTTGCCGCGCGTCCCGCTTGCCTTGCCCGTCACGATCCGGGGGCCGATCACTTCATTCCCGTCATCTGGTGGATCGGCATCATGTTGCTGTTGAGGTGGTTCATCACCCACAGCGAACCGGACAGCGCGATCACCACCATGACGATGGTGAAGATCAGCGCCATCATGCTCCAGCCGTTCTCGGACGTCGTGTTCATGTGCAGGAAGTAGATCATATGCACGACGATCTGCACGACCGCGAAGGCCATAATGACGAGCGCGGTGATCTGCTTGCTCGGCAGCGCGCCGCTCATCACCAGCCAGAACGGGATCGCGGTCAGCACGACCGAGAGCACGAAGCCGAGCATGTAGGTCGAGAACGTGCCGTGGGCGTGGCTGTCGCCGTGGTGATGATCGTCGGCGTGGGCGGCGTGAGTATCGGTGTTCATCGCAGAACTCCCAGGAGATAGACGAAGGTGAAGACGCCGATCCAGACCACGTCGAGGAAGTGCCAGAACATCGACAGGCACATCAGGCGGCGGCGGTTGGCCTCGATCAGGCCGAACTTCCAAACCTGCACCATCAGCGTCACCAGCCAGATCAGGCCGCAAGAGACGTGCAGACCGTGGGTGCCGACCAAAGTGAAGAAGGCGGACAGGAAGGCGCTGCGCTGCGGCGTTGCGCCTTCATGGATCATGTGGGCGAACTCGGTGAGCTCGATGCCGATGAAGGCGAGGCCGAACAGGCCGGTGATCGCCAGCCACATCTGGGTCTGGGCAACCTTGTTCTGCTGCATCGTCAGCATGGCAAAACCGTAGGTGATCGACGACAGCAGCAGCATCGAGGTGTTCACCGCGACCAGGTCGAGGTCGAACAGGTCCTTTGGCGCGGGACCGGCGGCATAGTTGCCGCCGAGCACGCCGAAGGTGGCGAACAGGATCGCGAAGATGAGGCAGTCGCTCATCAGATAGATCCAGAAGCCGAGCGAGGTGCTCCAGCCTTCCGGATGCGGGTGCTCGTCGGCGAGATAGAAGACCGGCTCGCCGGTCTGCGAGGGATTGATCGCGACAGTCATTTACTTGGCTCCGGCGAGCAGTTTGGTGCGCGCGTCCTCGGTCCGGATGACGTCTTCAGCCGGAATGTCGAAGTCGCGGTGATAGTTGAAGGTGTGACCGATACCGACGGCGAGCATCGCGATGAAGCTCACGGCGGCCAGCCACCAAATGTACCAGATCAGGCCAAATCCCATCGCGGTGGCAAGGCCGGCGAGGATGATGCCGGTGCCGGTGCTGCTCGGCATATGGATCGGCCTGAAGCCGGTGAGCGGACGCTGGTAGCCGCGCTTCTTCATGTCCCACCACGCGTCGTTGTCGTGCACGACGGGCGTGAAGGCGAAGTTGTAGTCCGGCGGGGGCGAGGAGGTCGCCCATTCCAGCGTGCGCGCATCCCAGGGATCGCCGGTGACGTCCTTGAGCTGCTCGCGCTTGAGGAGGCTGACCGCGAACTGCATCAGCATCGAGAGAATACCGATGAAGATGAAGACGGCGCCGATCGCGGCGATGATGAACCAGATCTGCAAGGATGGATCATCGAACACGCGCAGGCGGCGGGTCACGCCCATCAGGCCGAGCACGTAGAGCGGCATGAAGGCGAGGTAGAAGCCGGTGACCCAGAACCAGAACGACATCTTGCCCCAGAACGGATCGAGCTTGAAGCCGAACGCCTTCGGGAACCAGTAGTTGATGCCGGCGAAGGCGCCGAACACCACGCCGCCGATGATCACGTTGTGGAAGTGCGCGATCAGGAACAGGCTGTTGTGCAGGACGAAGTCGGCCGGCGGCACCGCGAGCAGCACGCCGGTCATGCCGCCGATCACGAAGGTCAGCATGAAGGCGATCGTCCACATCATCGGCAGCTCGTAGCGGATGCGGCCGCGATACATCGTGAACAGCCAGTTGAACATCTTCGCGCCCGTCGGGATCGAGATGATCATCGTGGTGATGCCGAAGAACGAGTTGACGCTGGCGCCTGAGCCCATCGTGAAGAAGTGATGCAGCCAGACCAGGTACGACAGGATGGTGATGACGACGGTGGCGTAGACCATCGAGGTGTAGCCGAACAGCCGCTTGCCGGAGAAGGTCGAGGTGACCTCCGAGAAGATGCCGAAGGCGGGGAGAACCAGGATGTAGACCTCGGGGTGGCCCCAGATCCAGATCAGGTTCACGTACATCATCGGGCTGCCGCCGAAATCGTTCGTGAAGAAGTTGGTGCCGACGTAGCGGTCGAGCGAGAGCAGCGCGAGCACGACGGTCAGGACCGGGAAGGAGGCGACGATCAGGACGTTGGTGCAGAGCGAGGTCCAGGTGAACACCGGCATCTTCATCATGGTCATGCCGGGGCAGCGCAGCTTGACGATGGTGCAGATCAGGTTGATTCCGGATAACGTCGTGCCGACGCCGGCGACCTGCAGCGCCCAGATGTAATAGTCGACGCCGACGTCGGGACTGTAGCCGATGTTCGACAGCGGCGGATAAGCCAGCCAGCCGGTGCGGGCGAATTCGCCGATGAACAGCGAGGCCATCACCAGCACCGCGCCGCCGACCGTCATCCAGAAGCTGAAATTGTTCAGGAACGGGAACGACACGTCACGCGCGCCGATCTGGAGCGGCACGACGTAGTTCATCAGGCCCGTGACCAGCGGCATCGCCACGAAGAAGATCATGATCACGCCGTGGGCGGTGAAGACCTGATCGTAGTGATGGGCGTTGAGATAGCCTTCGGAACCGCCAAAGGCGAGCATCTGCTGGCCGCGCATCATCAGCGCGTCGGCAAAGCCCCGCAGCAGCATCACGATGCCGAGGATCATGTACATGATGCCGATGCGCTTGTGGTCCACCGTGGTGAACCACTCGCGCCAGAGATAGCCCCAGAGGCGGAAATAGGTGAGGCCGCCGAGCAATGCGGCGCCGCCGAGCGCGACCACCGCGAAGGTGCCGACGACGATCGGCTCGTGCAGCGGCAGCGATTCGAAGCCGAGCCGGCCGAAGATGAGCTTGAGAAGATCAGGAGACATGCGGGATCTCTTTAGGAGTCTGACTTCGGACGCTGTCCGAGGAAGAAGGACGAGGACTTCAGCGGCGTGAACGACGGCCGCTTCAGGCCGGCACCGAGCAGCGGCGCGGTGTCGGTGGGAGCCTTGATCGACGCGGTGGTCGCAGCGCCCTGCGGCGCATCCGGCGTGCAGCTGCCGGCGACGAAGCTCGGCTCCGGCCCAAGCACCGTGCCGCGGCGGGCGTATTTGTCGTAAGTGAGCGGCAGGGTGTTGTTCAGACCCTCGTGGCCGTTGCCGCCCTTGGCGTCGATCGCCATCATCTCGCTCTGGCACATCTTGCCGGTCTCGACGCACATGTTGAGGATCAGGCGGTAGAGATCGGAATCGACGGTGCCATAGCGGCGCACCGGGTCGTTCTGGCTGGGCTTTTCGAGCTGGAGATATTCAGCGCGGCCGAGCGAGCCGCCGGCCGACTTGGCGCTGGCGATCCAGGCGTCAAAGCTCTTGTCGTCGAGGCCCTGGAAGTTGAAGTGCATGCCGGAGAAGCCGGCGCCGCTGTAGTTCGCCGAAAAACCCTTGTAGGTGCCGGTGTGATTGACGACGGCGTGGAGCTTGGTCTCCATGCCCGGCATCGCGTAGATCTGGCCGGCGAGCGCTGGGATGTAGAACGAGTTCATCACCGAGGACGCGGTGATGCGGAAGGTGATCGGACGATTGACCGGGGCTGCCAGCTCATTGACGGTGGCGATACCGTAGTCCGGATAGATGAAGAGCCACTTCCAATCGAGCGCGACGACGTCGACCTCGAGCGGAGCCTTGGACTGATCCACGGCGCGCTCCGCATGGATGCGGCCGAGCGTGCGATAGGGGTCGAGCAGATGCGTGCCCATCCAGGTCAGTGCGCCCAGGCAGACGATGATCAAGAGCGGCGCCGACCAGATCACCAGCTCGAGCTTGGTCGAGTGGTCCCATTCCGGCTCGTAGCGAGCCGAGCTGTTGGACTGGCGGTAGCGCCAGGCGAACAGCACCGTCAGCGCCATCACGGGGACGACGATCAGGAGCATCAGGACGGTGGAGATGATGACGAGGTCGCGCTGCTGGGCAGCGATATCGCCGGCGGGCGCCAGCACGATGTAGTTGCAGCCGCTGAGCGCAACTGCCAGGGGTAGCAGCGCCAGGATCTTGAGACGGGACACGGGCCGAGCCTTATGAGAATGAGTTTCCTTTGCGGGGGCAAGGGGTAGCTGCGGCGCAACAATCCGGACATTGGACAATTTGTCCAATGTTGCAGTGCGGAATGTTGGGTCAGAGAGAACCAGATTGCCTGGCGTCCCGCCGGGCGGTCGGCTTTGGTTTTCAGGACGTTAAGGGCGCACGAATGGCGACGGCACAGACCCCCGCAATGGCAGACCTCCACTCGGGCGAGCATGGCCACGACCAGGCCAGTCCCGGCGAGATCGCCATCGGCGTCATCATTGGCCGCACCTCGGAATTCTTCGACTTCTTCGTCTTCGCGATCGCCTCGGTGATCGTGTTCCCGCGCCTGGTGTTCCCGTTCGCGAGCGAGCTGACCGGTACCCTCTATTCCTTCATGATCTTCGCGCTGGCCTTCATGGCCCGGCCGATCGGCACCGTCATTTTCATGACGGTCGACCGCGCCTACGGCAAGACCGCCAAGCTGATCTCGGCGCTGTTCCTGCTCGGCACCGCCACCGTCGCGCTCGCGTTCCTGCCCGGCTATCACGAGATCGGGGTCGCGGCGATCTGGCTGCTGGCGCTGGCGCGTCTCGCCCAGGGTCTCGCATGGGGCGGCGCCTGGGACGGTCTCGCTTCGCTGCTGGCGCTGAATGCGCCGTCTTCGAAGCGCGGCTGGTACGCGATGGTGCCGCAGCTCGGGGCCCCGCTCGGCCTGATCGTGGCGAGCGCGCTGTTCGCCTATTTCGCCGGCAACCTCTCGGCCGATGACTTCTTCGATTGGGGGTGGCGCTATCCGTTCTTCGTCGCCTTCGCCATCAACGTCGTGGCGCTGTTCGCTCGCCTGCGCATGGTGACGACGGAAGAATATTCCTCGCTGTTCGAGACCCGCGAATTGCAGCCGGCGCGCATTTCCGACACCGTCGCGCGCGAAGGCCAGAACATCATGCTCGGCGCCTTCGCGCCGCTGGCGAGCTTCGCGCTGTTTCACATGGTCACGGTGTTTCCGCTGTCCTGGGTGTTCCTGTTCACCCGCGAAAGCCCAGTGCGCTTCCTGATCATCGAGATCGTCGCCGCCGTGTTCGGGGTCGTCGCGATCGTGCTCTCCGGCATCATCGCCGACCGTGTCGGCCGCAAATCGCTGCTGATGGGATCGGCGATCGCGATCGCGATCTATAGCGGCTTTGCCCCGCAGCTGCTCGACGCCGGTGCGTTCGGCGAGACCATCTACATGGTGATCGGCTTCATCCTACTCGGCCTGTCCTTCGGCCAGTCCTCGGGCGCGATCGCCTCGAACTTCAAGCAGACGTACCGTTACACGGCTTCGGCGCTGACTTCGGACATGGCCTGGCTGTTCGGCGCCGGCTTCGCTCCGCTGGTCGCGTTGCTGCTCGCGACCAATCTCGGCGTCATCGCCTCGGGTGCGTACCTGCTGTCGGGCGCGTTCTGGACCCTGCTCGCGCTCTGGCTCAGCGGCCAGCGCGAGGCCGGCGATATGGATGCGGGGCGGTAATTTCACACTCGATGTCGTCCTGGCGAAAGCCAGGACCCATTACCCCGACCGTTGGTTGTTGAAGCACGCTGGGACCATCAGCGTGCCCTTTCCAGCATCCTGTGGCTATGGGTCCCGGATCTGCGCTTGCGCTTGTCCGGGACGACGGCGGAGTTGGAGGATCAATCCGCCACGATCTTCACGCGATCCCGCACCTTCACCTGGGCGCTGCGATCGAGTCCGTTCAGTACGCGGAAACGTTCGGCGGGGTGATCGACACCGGCCATGCGGTGGGACAGCGATTCCACGGTGTCGCCGGGCTGCACCGTAATCACCTTGATGCGCAGTGGGCGCGCGGCCTGGATCTCGTCGAGCGTCAGGCGGCGGAATGAGTTGACGGTCTCGCGCGCGTTGCGGTCGCTCTCGGTCGACTTCTGCCGTGTCGCGAAGATGAAGCGATAGACATCGCTGCCGAAGCGCAGTGCATAGACCTTGAACTGCCACTGATCGCCCTTGGCGGTGGCGGACGCCGCCGGAAAACCGTTGATGGTGAGGTCCTCGGTGGACGCCTTCTCGACGCCTTCCATCCAGCCGGAGTTCAGGTAATCGCCGAGCGATTGCTCGGCCGGCACCCGCACCACGTCGAAGCGCATCGCCTGCGAGCCGCCGTCGCGCACGCCGATCACGGCCTGCGCGGTGTTGTCGAGCGTGAAATTGTCCGGCGCCTGGAAGGTGAAGCCGAGCTTCGGATGCAGGAACCTGCGGCCGCGGACAAAACCTTCGCTGGGGTCTTCGCCATAGACGAGGTTGTCGATCGCGGCGAGATAGGTTTCGCGGTCGCGTTCGGCGCCCTCGGGCGCTGAATATTGCCGCGCGATGGTCTGTGCATTCTGCACGCGCTCCGGGGTAGCCGGATGCGACGAGGTGAAATCCTGCGCGCGCGGATCGAGCGAGCTCTTGCCGGCCTTCAGCTCGGCATTGCGCTCCATCGCTGAAAGGAAGCGGGCCGCACCGTAGGGGTCGAAATGTGCGCGGGCGGAAATGCCGACGCCGATGCCGTCGGCCTCGATCTCCTGCTTGCGCGAGAAGCTCGCCATGGTGAGCTTGGTCTTGGCCAGCGCCAGCGCGGTGAGATCGGGATCGTTGCTCATGTCGGTGACGACGCGGGTGACGATCGCGGCCTGGCGCGCTTGGTCCTCCCGCATCGCGGCGTGCTTGGACAGCACATGCGCCATCTCGTGGCTGAGCACGGACGACAATTCCGAAGTGTCGCTGGCGAGCGCGAGCAGGCCGCGCGTGACGTAGAGCTGGCCGTTCGGCAGCGCGAACGCATTCACCGCGCCGGAATTCAGGATGGTGACCTTGTATCCCTGATCGGGACGGTCGGAGGCTGCGACCAGCCGGTCGACGGTCTTGCTGACGAGCGATTCCAGCCTGGGATCGTCATAAGTCCCGCCATAGCTCGCCAGGATGCGCTCATGCTCTTTCTCGGTGGCGGGGGTCTGCGCGACCGCAGGCTTCGGCTTGGGTATCGCCACAACCGGCGGGGTCGCAGCGGTCTGGAACCGGCCCATGTCGCCGCAGCCCGCCAACGCCGTGCCCAGGACAAGGCACAGCGCAGCCGGCGCAGCCCGCAGGCGGCGGCCATCACCTCGTTCGTGCCGTTCTAGCACCCCATTCACGTCGCTTAACCCGTGCCCGGCCCTTTTAGGGCCTTACCCCTGTCGGCTCGTTTGCGCCTAGCAACTCGACCTGTCCCACGAGGCGTATATCGATCCGCGGCCCCGTGTTCCCCTCGACCCAGCCCCGAACTCGAATACGTTTATTTTCCAGGGACTTAAGGGCAATTCTGGCGCTTTCAAACGCCGGTAACGTGCGCTTTGAGATAGTCGCCGCAAAGCCGCGTGTCCAGTTTCGTCCGAAGTTGAGGTAGGTCATTGCCCCAGCTTGCCGGACCGACAGGACTTTGCCCTCGACCACCATAAAGCGCCCGATCCCCGCCAAAATATCGTCCGGACTTTCCGCGTTTTTTATGGCCGACGGGTCAGCCCAGCTGCCCTTTTTTTGGCGCCGCGCCTCGGCCTCCGACGCCATCAGGGCGGCGGCGCAGTCCTTGTCCGCGATCTCCGCGGAGACGATGGCATCGCCCTGGGCGAGCAGCGCGGCCTGCACGGAGGTGTTGCTTTCGCCGTCGAAGACCAGCGCGTTCTGGCGGCCGTAACGGTCGGGCGTGTCGTCAGAGCTCCGCAGTGTCACGTCGCGGCCGGCGAGCAGCGCGGTCAGCGCCTGCTTCGTCGTCGCCGTCGGCTCGATGCCGGCGAGGCGGATCTCGCGGCCGTCGTCGAGGCGGATGCTGCGCGCATCGACGATCGCGGCGACACGGCCCTCGCCTTGGGACTCGAATTGGCATGGCGAGGCGGACGCGGCGTGACCCGCGACAAGAAGACATGCGACGATGAGATGAAACCGTTGCGCCACGTGGCCCGGAGAGGTTGTGTTACGCTCCAGTTCTAACCCAAATGTAGCGAACGACGAAGGGCTGTCGTAGGGTGGGCGTGCCCACGTCTTTGGCCACCGCGCAGGCGGTGGGCACGGCGCGAAGAGTGCGCCTTTGCCCACCCTACGGCAGATCATGTGATGCTTCGCCATTGCCTCACACGCCGTCATTGCGAGCGCAGCGAAGCAATCCAGAGTCCCTCCGCTGAAAGATTCTGGATTGCTTCGCTGCGCTTGCAATGACGTGGAAATATTTCGCCGCACTCCACCATTCCGCTTTGCGGAAAACATGCGCGGCAATCATGCGCCTGTAATGGCACCTCGCGCTTGCTGCCCTCTCGCGCATGCGGCATGATCGCCGCCAATAGCGATAGCCAAGACCAATGGCCAAGAGCAATAACCAAGCCGCCATCAGAGCACGGCGCGATAAGGGAGGTCTTTTTCGATGAAGCATATTCTGTCGGGCATTTTTGCTGCCGCGTTTGCTCTCAGTGCGAGCGTCGTGCAGGCGGAGGACAAGCCACCGCTCAAGATCGGCGGCATTCTCGATATGTCGAGCCTCTACGCCGACATCACCGGCCCCGGCAGCGAGACCGCGGCCAAGATGGCTGTCGAGGACTTTGGCGGCGAGGTGCTGGGACGCAAGATCCAGGTGCTGGCGGCCGACCATCTCAACAAGGCCGATCTCTCCGCCAACATCGCTCGCGATATGCTCGACAACCAGGGCGTCGAGATGATCTACGATGTCGCGGCCTCCGCGACCGCGCTCGCTGCCGGCGAGATTGCGAAGGCACGCAACAAGATCATCATCTTCAACGGCCCCGGCTCGATCCGCCTCAGCAACGAAGCCTGCGGCCCCTATACCGTGCACTACGTGTTCGACACGTTCGCCCAGGCCAACGTGACCGGGCTTGCAGCCGTGAAGTCGGGCCTCGACACCTGGTTCTTCCTCACCGCCGATTATGCCTTCGGCCAGGACCTGGAGAAGGACACCAGCAACGTCGTCACCAAGACCGGTGGCAAGGTGCTCGGCAACGTCCGTCATCCGCTCAACACCTCGGATTTCTCGTCGTTCCTGCTCCAGGCGCAGGCCTCGAAGGCCAAGGTGATTGGTCTTGCCAATGCCGGCGGCGACACCGTCAACGCCATCAAGCAGTCGGCGGAGTTCGGCATCATGAAGGGCGGCCAGAAGCTGTCGCCGCTGCTCGCCTTCGTCACCGACATCGACTCGATCGGCCTGGAGACCGCGCAGGGCCTGTTGCTGGCCGAAGCGTTCTACTGGGACATGAACGACGAGACGCGCGCCTTCTCCAAGCGCTTCCAGGAGCGCGTGAAGCGGCCGCCGACCTCGGCACAGGCCGGGGTCTATTCCTCCGTGACGCATTATCTGAAGGCGGTGAAGGCGGCCGGCACGACCGACGCTGCTGCGGTGATGAAGGTGATGAAGGAGACGCCGATCAACGACTTCTTCGCTCATAACGGCAAGATCCGCGAGGACGGCCGCATGATCCACGACATGTACCTGTTCGAGGTGAAGAAGCCGTCGGAGTCCAAGGGCCGCTGGGACGATTACAAGCTGCTCGCCACCGTGCCCGGCAATGAGGCGTTCCAGTCGCTGGAGCAGTCGCGCTGCCCGCTGGTGAAGAAGTGACGGCGTGACGTAGTCACGACGTCATTGCGAGGAGCTCTTGCGACGAAGCACTCCAGACTGTCTCCGCGGAAACATTCCTGGATTGCTTCGCTTCGCTCGCAATGACGAGAGTGACGATAGACCGAGCAAAACAACAACAAGGGAGACCACCCCATGAGCAACGACATGGTCCTGCAAAAGCTCGAAGGCGGGCTGCTCACCATCACCATGAACCGGCCGGAGCGGAAGAACGCGCTCAACCCCGACATGGTGCGCGGGCTGGTCGAGGCGGCGCGGCGCGCGGCTGACGATCCGGAGGTGCGCGCGGTGCTGTTCAAGGGCGCTGGCGGCAGCTTCTGTGTCGGCGGCGACGTCAAGTCGATGGCGGAGGGCCGGGCGCCGCTGCCGTTCGAGCAGAAGCTCGCAAACCTGCGCCGCGGCATGGAGGTCTCGCGCATCCTGCACCAGATGCCAAAGCCCGTCGTGGCACAGCTCGACGGCGCGGCGGCCGGCGCCGGTCTGTCGATGGCGCTGTCCTGCGACCTGCGCATCGCCAGCGAGTCCTGCAAGATCACCACGGCCTTCGCCAAGGTCGGCTTCTCCGGCGACTATGGCGGGACTTATTTCCTGACGCAACTGCTCGGCAGCGCGCGGGCGCGCGAGCTCTATCTGATGTCGCCGGTCCTCACCGCTAAGGAGGCGCACGCCATCGGCATGGTGACCAAGGTCGTGCCCGACGCCGAGATCGACGCCGCCGCGCACGAGCTTGCGCTGTCGCTGGCGCAGGGGCCATCGATCGCGCTCGGCTTCATCAAGCGCAACATCAACAATGCCGAGCATCTGGCGCTGGAGGATTGCTTCGACGGCGAAGCGATCCATCACACCCGTTGCGGCGACACCGAGGACCACAAGGAGGCCGCCAAGGCCTTCGTCGAGAAGCGCAAGCCGACGTTCAAGGGCGCATGACGATGGCGCCCTATATCCGGCTGCGTCAGATCTGCCTGGTTGCGCCGCAGCTTGAGCCTGTCATCACCGATATCGCCAGGATCATGGGCCTCACTGTGTGCTATCGCGACGGCAATGTCGCGAAATACGGTCTGGAGAACGCGCTGCTCCCGGTCGACACGATCCTGCTGGAAGTCGTTGCGCCCTTCAAGGACGGCACCACGGCCGGCCGCTTCATCGAGAAGACCGGCGGCCGCGGCGGCTACATGGCGATCTTCTGCTGCGACGATCCGGACGAGCGCGGTCGCAACGCCAACGCGCTTGGCGTGCGCACGGCCAACGTCATCGACCATGCGCCGTATCACGGCGTGCAGCTCCACCCGCGCGACTGCCGCGCCGCCTTCATCGAATTCAACCACACCGAAGGCAGCGACGACATTCTGGGTGCCTATCCGCCGGCGGGACCCGATTGGCAAAAATTCATCCGCAAGGATGTGACGCAGGCGCTGACGGCCGTCGAGATGCAGAGCCCCGAACCGGTGGGGCTGGCGGAGCACTGGGGCAAGATCATCGGTGTTGCAGCTCGCGACGCCGAACTGAAGCTGCCCAACGCAACCTTCCGCTTCGTCAAGGGCACCAGCGAAATCATGAGCGCACTGGAATTTCGGGTGACGGATGCTGCACGTGTGCTGCATGCGGCGCGGGAGAAGGGGCATGCGGTTGCCGGCAACGAGTTCTTGTTAGGTGGGGTAACGTTCCGGCTCGTTGCTTGACCACTTGCGACATTTCTCGTTGTGTCGTCATGCCCGGGCTTGTCCCGGGCATCCACGTTCTTGACGATCGTTGAGAAGCAAGACGTGGATGGCCGGGACAAGCCCGGCCATGACGGGGATAGCACCAGATCAACAACTGGAATCTGCACATGCCGCATCCGCTCGACAGCTTCTTCGCGCCCGCCAGCATCGCGCTGATCGGGGCCTCGCGCGATCACGAGAAGATTCCGGGGCGGCTGCTGTCGATGCTGCGCAAGAACGATTATCCCGGCAAGATCTATCCGGTGAACCCGAACTATGCCGACATCGACGGGCTCGCCTGTTATAGATCGACCGCCGAGATCGGCGCGCCGATCGATCTCGCCGTCATCGTCATCCCGGCGCGCGCGGTGCTGCCTGCGCTCGAGCAATGCGCCGTCGCCGGCGTCAAGAACGCCGTCATCATCTCCTCCGGCTTCGCGGAGGAGGGCGGCGACAGCGCCGCGATGCAGGATGCGATCGCAGCGTTGGCCAGGCGCACCGGCATGCGGATCTCCGGCCCGAACGCCGAGGGCTTTTTCAGCCAGGTGCAGCGCGTGGCGGCCACCTTCAGTCCCGCGGTGGACGTCAAGCCGGGTGTGGTGCCGCTGGTCGCGACGCAAAAGCGGATCGGCATCGTCGCGCAGAGTGGCGGCATCGGCTTTGCCTATTATCATCGCGCGCGGGCGATCGGCATCGCCGTGAGCTACGTCGTCAGCGCCGGCAACGAATCCGATCTCGGCGCCGGCGAGTTCCTGGACTATCTGGTGCAGGACACCTCGACCGACGTGATCCTGCTGTTCATCGAAGGCATCCGCGACGTCGACAAGTTTCTGGCCGCCGCGCGGCGCGCCGCCGAGGCGAGGAAGCCCGTCATCGTGACAAAAGTCGGCCGCTCCGGCGCCGGCCAGCGCGCGGCGGCCTCGCACACGGCGAGCATGGCCGGCTGGTCGGCGGCCTATGACGCGGTGTTCGCGAAATACGGTTTTATCGTCTCCAACGATCTCGACGAAGCGTTGACGATCGCGGCGCTGCTCGCCAGCAATCCGCTGCCCAAGGGCGATCGCGTCGCCGTCGTCACCGTCTCCGGCGGCGCCGGCATCTGGGGCGCGGATGCCGTGGCACTGCAGGGCTTGCAGGTGCCGGAGCTCTCCGAAACGATCCAGGCGGGGATCCGAACGCTGATGCCGTCCTACGGCACCGCGCGCAACCCGATCGACGTCACCGCGCAAGGCGTGACCTCCGGCGGATTGCAAAAGAGCGTCGACCTGCTCACCGCCTCCGACGAGGTCGATGCGGTGCTGATCGTGCTGTCACTGTCGAGCGAGGTGCGCAAGCCGTTCGACGAGGCCGAGCTGACGCCGGTACTGGCGGCGCAGAAGAAGCCGGTCGCGTTCTATTCCTACACGGTCCCCTCCGACTTCGCGCGGCGGGAGCTCGCGAAATCCGCTGTCGTGGTCCTCTCGGGTTTGACTCATGTTGGCGTCGCGATGCGGCGGCTCGTCGACTACGCGAAATTCAATCTGCCGAAACGCGCGGACGAGACGCGGTTGCCGGTGCGCGATCTCTCTGCGCATTTGAAGTCGCAAGCATTGTCCGAGGCCGACAGCAAGACATTGCTCCGCGCCGCCGGCATCGCGCTGCCGGACGAAGTGCTGGTGACGGACAAGGCCGGGCTGGATGAAGCCGTCGCCCGCGTGGGCTTTCCACTGGTGATGAAGATCCAGTCGCCCGACATCGCGCACAAGAGCGAGGTCGGCGGCGTGCGCGTCAACATCACCACCAAGGGCGAGGTCTTCCTGGCATTCGAAGCGCTGCTCGACAATGCGCGCATGCAGCGGCCGGACGCGGCGATCCAGGGTGTGCTGGTCGGTCCGATGGCGAAGAAGGGCGTCGAGATCATCGTGGGAACGATGATGGACCAGACGTTTGGGCCGATGGTGATGGTCGGGCTCGGCGGCGTCACCACCGAGCTGTTCCGCGACGTCGTCTATCGTCCGGCGCCTGTCGGTGCAGAGGAGGCCGGCGCAATGCTGGCGGGATTGAAGGCGGCGCCGCTGCTGAATGGTTTTCGCGGAGCGGCGAAGGCGGATGTCGCAGCGCTGGCGCAATTGATCGCGGATGTCTCGGTGCTCGCCGCACGGCATGCGCAGGAGATTGCGGAGATCGAGCTCAACCCGGTGCTGGTGCACGCCGAGGGGCAGGGTGTGACGATCGTCGACGCGCTCGTGGTGGGGCGGAGGTAGCGGGCCGCCGGGACGACATTGGGGAGTGTAGGAGCATCAAACAACACTGGTCGTCCTGGACAAGCGAGCGAAGCGAGCGCTGATCCAGGACCCATTACCCCAGGAAGCAGTCTTACGAAGGCTCGTTGTTACCAGCTTCGCGCCGCAACTTCTCCTTGGGGTAATGGGTCCTGGCTTTCGCCAGGACGACAGCGAAGTGTGGCAGCGCCGCGGCGCGGCCGCAATCACCTTCCCTTAAAATTCGCCGCGCGCCGCTCCTCCGTGGCCTTGACGCCTTCCTTGAAGTCTTCCGTCGCACGCAGGCGCGTCTGCTCGGCGAGCTCGTGATTGGTCGCGGCCATCACGCGGTCGGCGAGGTCGGCACGCATCGTGGCGCGGGTGGAGAGCAGGCCGAGCGGGGAGCATTCGGCGATCTCGCCGGCGAGCTTCATCGCGGCTGATTTCACCTGGTCCTGCGGCACCAGCTCGTTGGCGAGGCCCCACTTCAGCGCTTCTTCGCCGGTGACGCGTCGGCTGGTGTAGAACATCAGCTCGGCGTTGTTCTTGCCGATCAGCTCGGGCAGCGTCACGGTCAGGCCGAAGCCGGGATGGAAGCCAAGCTTTGTGAAGTTCGCGGAGAAACGGGCTTCGGGGCAGGTGACGCGAAAGTCGGCCGATACCGCAAGACCGAGGCCGCCGCCGATGGCGGCGCCCTGCACGGCGGCGACGATCGGCTTCTTGGCGCGGAAGATGCGCACGGCCTGAATGTAGAGATGGTTGATCGGCCCGAGACTGTCGGCCGGATCGCCCTTCTTCTCGGCCTCGCGCGCCTCCTGCGCCTGCCGCGCCGGATCCTGGAAATTGGCGCCAGCGCAGAACGCTTTGCCCTGCGCCGACAAAACCGAGGCACGGATCTCGATGTCGCGGTCGAACTCGTCGAGCGCGTCCGCGATCTGGTTGATCAGTGAGATGTCGAAGAAATTGAGCGGCGGCCGGCGGATCTCGATGGTGCCGACGTGTCCGACCTTCTCGACGCCGATATCTTTGTATGTGGTCATTTTGTGCCTCCAGTATCTCAGTAGCGAAGAACCACCTCTCCCGGAGGGAGAGGTCGATTTGCGCCAGCAAATCGGGTGAGGGGCTCAGCTCTATCGTGGGATCCTAACCCCTCACCCGGCGCTACGCGCCGACCTCTCCCGATGGGAGAGGTGAAGGGCGCGCGCTGCCAGAGCATCGCTCTCATCCGCACTATCGAAGTCCCAGTCCGCGGGCGATGATGCCGCGCAGCACCTCGGTGGTACCGCCCTGGATGGTGAGTTTGGGTGCGGTCTTGATGGCGAAGTCGAGCTGCCGCTCCAGCGTCTCGCGGTTGGTTGCGGTCTCCTCGACGAAGGCGGCGAGATCGCGCACCCGGTGCGGCAGCTGCTGCTCCCAGACCGTGCCGATATCCTTGACGATGGACGCTTCCACCACCGGCTCTTTGCCGGCCTGCAGCATGCCGGCAACCGAGACCGACATGCGTCGCATGGTGTGGAGCTGCGCGACGAGGCGCCCGAGGCCCTCGGCACTGCGCGTGTCCGGGTTGGGACCGATCGCGCGCACCAGTTCGGTCAGCACGTAATAGGTTTCGAGGAAGCGTTCGGGGCCCGAGCGCTCATACGCAAGTTCTGATGTCGCCTGCTTCCAGGCGCCATCGACCTCGCCGAGCACATGATCGTCGGGGATGAAGTGATCGGTGAAGACGACCTCGTTGAACTCGTACTGGCCGGTGATCTGCCCGATCGGGTTGACCTTGATGCCCGGCTGCTTCATCTTGACCAAAAATTGCGTCAGGCCGTGGCGGCGATTCTCCTTGGTCGGCGGCGAGGTCCGGAAGATCGCAATCATGTAGTCGGCGATATGCGCCGACGAGGTCCATACCTTGGTGCCGTTGATGAGATAGCCGCCGTCGGTCTTGGTCGCGCGCGTTTTCGCGGCGAACAGGTCGGAGCCGGAGTTCGGTTCGCTCATGCCGATCGCGAAGCAGATCTCGCCGCGGCAGATGCGCGGCAGGATCTCCATCTTGATGTGCTCGGGCGCGTATTTCAGCAGCACCGGCCCGCTCTGGCGGTCGGCGACGAAGAAGCGCCGCGTCGGCGCATTGGCGACGCGCATTTCCTCGGTCACCACGTAGCGTTCAAGGAAAGAGCGCTCCTGGCCGCCATACTTTTTGGGCCAGGTCATGCCGAGCCAGCCCTTGGCGCCGACCCGGCGGGAAAATTCCGGCGCGTCGGTGTCTTCGCGGTTGGGCTTGTGCGGATCGAAAGTGCCGGCGGCGATTTCCTCGGCGAGGAAGGCGCGGACTTCCTTGCGCAATTGCTCGCATTTTTCCGGCAGGCGGATCGGATCGAAACGGAGGGCAGCGGTCATTGCGGTCGTCCCCTGATCAGCGCGAGGCCACGAGCGGCCACAATTCATCGGCGCCGCGGTTTGCGACGAGCTTGCCGAGCTCGACGGCCCAGTGGCTTTCCGAGCCGAAGTCGTCGCGCCAGGCCAGCGCCCGCAGCGAATAGCGGTGCAGGATGTGCTCCATGGTGAAGCCGATTGCGCCGTGAACCTGGTGGGCGATGCCGCCGCCTTTCTCTGCGGCTTCCGCGCACCGGATCTTTGCGGAGGCGGCTTCGAGATAGACCTCGTCGTCGAACGTCTTGGCGTTCGCGATGGCATCGGCGGCAGACGTCGCCGCCGCAAGCGCTGCGGCGGATTCACCGGCGAGGCGTGCGAGATTGTGCTGCACCGCCTGGAATTTCGAGATCTTCTTCTCGAAGGCGACGCGCTCGTTGGAATAGCGCACGGAGATATCGAGCATCGATTCCAGCGCGCCGGCGATCTGGAGGCTGCGTGCGACGCCGCCCATCAGCATCAAGGTGGTCTGATCAAAACCTTTCGGCGCCGGCTTGAGGGTGACGGACTGAACCTTGTCGAGCGTCACGGTGTCGCTGTGGTCGTAGCCGACGTTGAGCCCGGCTTCGATCCGCGCCTTGGCCGCATTCACCAGCGCGATGCAAACGCCGTCCTTGCCATGCGCCAGCACCGCAAAATGCTTCGCCGCCTTGGCAAAGGGCACGCCGCGGGCGCGGCCGGAGAGCGCGCCGTCGGCACCGAGCGTGATGCGATCCTTTGGCGAGGCCGGCAGCACGGTCATCTCGCCCGCGGGCGATGCGATCTTGGCCTGCGCCAGCAGCCAGCCGGCTAGCATGGTCTCGGCCAGGGGAACGGCGACCGCAAAGCGGCCCGCAGCGTTCAGAAGCGCAAAACCGTCGGCAAGGCTGGCACCGGAGCCGCCGAGGTCGTCAGGCACCCACGATAGCGGCAGGCCGGCCTCGCTCAGCGCCTGCCACAGCGGTGCCTGCCAAGAATTCTTCTTGTCGTTGTTGATGGTTTGCGGATCGGCGAGATCGGCGAAGATTTTTTCCGCGGTCTCGACGACGATATTGTCACTCTCCGCCACAGCGTTCCCCGTGTTTTGCCATTGGCGCGTCCGCCCCGGTGGGCCAGCGCGCGGGTTCTTCTTGCGCCCGATGATCGGAAAAAGCCATGGCCCTGACAAGCGTTGATCGCAGGTCAACCTGCGGCGCAGGCATGGGCGCAAGGACCAATAGGAGGCTAATTCCGCTTAGCGGAGTTTGCTCGATTTGCAGGGCGCGGCAAACTCGCTAAACAAGGCACCGACGTCAGAGACAGGGGAAGGAAACCAGGATGGCCAAGGACAGTTTGTGCGCAATCGTGACGGGATCGGCATCCGGCCTTGGTGCCGCGACCGCGGAAATTCTCGCGCGGAACGGGGCCCGGCTCGTCATCAACTATTCCTCGAGCCAGAAGGAGGCCGAGGCCACGGCTGAGCTCTGTCGCAAGGCCGGCGCCGCGGAAGTCCTGGTCGCGCAGGGCGACGTTTCGAAGGATGACGATTGTCGCAAGATCGTCGCGGCGGCGGCCGGTTGGGACCGACTCGACGTGCTCGTCAACAATGCCGGCACCACCAAGCACGTTGCCCATGCCGATCTCGATGGCTTGTCGGCGGAAGATTTCCAGCGCCTCTACGGTGTCAACACCATCGGCCCCTTCCAGATGGTGCGCGCGGCACGCAGCCTGCTCGAGGCTGGCGCCAAGGCCTCGGGGCGGCCGTCGGCGGTGGTCAACGTGTCCTCGGTCGCCGGCATCAGCGGCGTCGGCTCGTCAATCGCCTATGCCGCGAGCAAGGGCGCGCTCAACACCATGACGTTGTCGTTGTCGCGCGCGCTGGCGCCGCTGATCCGCGTCAACACGGTGTGCCCCGGCTATATCGACACGCCCTGGTTCACCAAGGGCCGCGGCGAGGCCGGGGCAAAGCAGGTGCGCGACAGCGTGGTCGCGAAGGTGCCGCTCAAGGTCGCCTCAAGCGCGGAAGACATCGCGCAGCTCGTTTGCTTCCTCGCAATGCCGGCCTCCAGCAATATGACCGGCGAGGTCGTGCGCATGGATGCGGGGATGCATTTGATTACTTAGCTCGTCATTGCGAGCGAAGCGAAGCAATCCAGTAATCTCTCCGCGGAGACATTCTGGATTGCTTCGTCGCACCAGCGCAAAATTGCTTCGCAATTTTGTCGCGGGCTCCTCGCAATGACGGAGTGTGGGGTGGCAGCGTGCCCCACGGCCTATGCCGTCACCCTTTGATCACGCCGCTGGCCAGCAGGCGGTGCCAGATGAACAGCACCACCACTGCGCCGACCGTGGCCATGATGAAGCCGGCGCCCTGGTCGGGGCTGTAATGGCCGATGGCCTGGCCGACGAAGGTCGCCAGAAACGCGCCGGCGATGCCGAGGATGGTGGTGAGGATGAAGCCGCTCGGATTGTTCGGCCCCGGCGCGAGCCAGCGCGCGATGAGGCCGGCGACGAAGCCGACGAGGATGATCCACAACAGGCCGCCCATGCTCATGACAGTGCTCCCCTCACTTTGACGACAATCAGATGCGACCCGAGAGCTCATTCTCGGTCGGCAGCCTTCCGTCCGGCGTCAAATGATCGATCACCTGCGGCAGATACTGGCTGAGGCCGGACAGCAGCTCCTCGCGTGACAGGCCGCTCTGGGCGGACAGGCTGTCGATCTGGTCGGCGCCGAGCGCGCTGGCGAGATCGCCCGGCGCAATCGGCTTGTTCTCGCCCTTGCCGACCCAGGAATTCGCGGTGTCGCCATGGCCGCCCTGCTGGAGCTGGTTGAGAAGATCGCCGAGCCCGCCGCTGAGCACGGTGCCGGCCGCGCCGCCCGCAAGCAGGCCGCCGAGACCACCTTTGAGCAAATCGCTGAGGCCACCGCCCGCGCCGGCGCTGACCGGCGGCGGCGCAGGCGTCGGCGACGGTTGCGGCGCCGTGCCGGATTGGTTTGCGGTGATATGCTTGAACGCCTTCCAGGCGAGCAGGCCGAGCAGCGCCATGGTCATCGGCGACATGCCGCCGGAGGATTTCTCGGAGCTGGGCGCGCTGGGGCCGCGCGGGCCGTTCTGCATGCCGTTGAGGACGTCGAGTAGACCCATGGTGCTCTCCTTTGGCGTCTCGTTCGGCGAGCGCTCGCCGCTGACAGGCTCCCCCGGGGCGAAAACATATGGGGCGGTCATGACGGTTACAAGGCGGCCGCGACGCGATGGGCAGCCGGCCTCGCCTCTGCTATCGAAGGCCGGTCATTCAGGGAGCGAGGTCAGTGGTTACGGATCGACCGATTGTGGTGGCCGGCGCCGGTGCCATCGGCTGTTTCGTCGGCGGCATGCTGGCGGCCGCGGGCCGCCGCGTCGCGCTGCTGGTGCGGCCGCGGGTGAAGACCGAGATCGAGCGGTTCGGCCTGCGGCTGTCCGATTTCGACGGCTCCGAGAACAAGCTCGGTGCGGGCCAGCTCGCGTTGTCGGAGGATCCTTCGATCTTCCACAGCGCCGGCATCGTGCTGGTGACAGTGAAGAGCGCCGACACCGCCGATGTCGCGGAGCAGATCGCGCAGCATGCGCCGCAAGACGCCGTTATCGTCTCGCTTCAGAACGGCATTGGCAATGTGACGGTGCTGCGCGAGCATCTCGGCGATCGGCGTGTGCTCGCCGGCATGGTGCCGTTCAACGTGATCGCGATGGGCGAGGGCCGTTTCCACCGCTCGACCTCCGGCGACATCCATGTTGGTGAGGACGATGCGAACACAGCTCTCGCGCTCTCGGTGGCCGGCCTCAGGGTGCGCGCGAGCCGCGACATCACCGGCGTGCAATGGGGCAAGCTGATCATCAATCTGAACAATGCGCTCAGCGCGCTGTCCGACATGCCGCTCGCCGCGCAGCTGGCGAACCGCGACTGGCGAAGGCTGTTCGCGGACCAGATGGCCGAGGGCCTCGCCGCGCTGAAGGCCGCCGGCATCGCGCCGGTCTCGGCAACGCCGATCCCAATGGGATGGACGCCGGCCTTGCTGCGGCTGCCCGACGTGATCTTCAACGCGATCCTGGGACGCACGATGAAGATCGATCCCGAGGCGCGCTCCTCGATGTGGCAGGACCTGAAGCACGGGCGCAAGACCGAGATCGACTATCTCCAGGGCGCGGTCATCGCGCTGGCCGAGCAAAACAATGTCGACGTGCCGCTGATGCGCCGCATTGTTGCGCTGATCAAGGGAGCCGAAGCCGCGGGCAACGGCCCGCCCGGGCTGACGCCGCAGCAGATTCGCGGGGCAGCGTGAGTGAAGGAGGAGCGCGATGAAGCGTTGTTTGACGATTGGGATCGCGCTGGCCGTGCTCTGCGGCGTATCGACGCTCGCCGATGCAAGGCCGCCGACGGTCGTGAACTCTCCGGGCTATGACGCGCGATTGCGGGAGAGCCGCAAGGCGTTGAGCGCTTCGCCAACGGCAGCGGCGCCCGCGAGTGCGTCGGTGGCCAAACCGAAACGGAGCAAGAAGCACGCGAATTGAGGAAGGGACGCGAATCTCCATCCAACTCGTCATTGCGAGCGCAGCGAAGCAATCCAGAATCTCTCCGCGGCAGGATTCTGGATTGCTTCGTCGCAAGGGCTCCTCGCAATGACGGCGGTGGCTAGCTAGCCCTTCTTCGCCGGCTTGCTCGGCGTTGGATTGAACAACTTCTTCAAATCGTTCAAGCTTTCCGACAGCCGCGGCCATTCGCAGGAGAAGGAGCCCTTGGTGCAGGGCGCGCCCTTTCGCTGGCCGGCAGTCTGCTGCACTTTCGGCCGCTGGACCGGGACGGGCACGCGCTCGATGTCGGTTCGCAGCGCGACCTGCTGGAACTGCTGTACCTGTTGTTCCTGCTGCTCGCGCTGCTGACGCGCGGTGGCTTGGGCCGCTTCATTAATGCGGCGCTGGTTGGCGAGATAGGCGGTGTAAGCGGCGTCGATCTTCTTCTGCTCTTCCGGGGTCGGATTCGGCCCGGCGATGTCGAAGGTGCGATCCTGGAGGAAGTCGTAATAGGAATAGCCGCCGCCAGCCTTGCGGCGGCCGGCGAATTTGGCGTTGCAGTCGGCAAGCGCCGCGGTCTTCTCGGCCTTTGTCGAGGATTTTTCAGCGGCGTCGGCGCATTCCTCGAAGTCGACGGGCGCGCGCTTCCACCATTGGGCCTGGGCATGCGGCAAGGTCAGCAGAAAAAATCCTGCTGCGGCAACGAGAAGCGCCGCACGACGCGATGCAACTACGACCGACATTCTACGAGAGCATTCCTTGCAAAACTCAACCCGCCCCGAGTCGAGTCGGATTTTTGCCTCTTTATCGCCGGCTTGTCACCCATGGAACCCGGGAATTTCATGGCTGGGCTGCTGACATTTTTTGCTTGACGTGGCGCGCGAGTCACAGCCGCGCGCAGATGATGTGCTTAGACTTTTATCGATTTGAATTCGAAGGGGAATGTCCGTCATGCGAGCGTTGGCCGGTCTCGTCGCAATCGCGCTGGTGCTGATTTGCGGCCATGCCTTCGCGGCGGACGAAGCTGCGCCCAACCGCAAGCCGGTGAGAGCGGTTGCGGACGCGCGGCTCGCGGTCGGCGGCCAGGGCATTCTGCCGCTCTATCTCTCCAGCGACTGGTCGATGCCGCTGCCGGCGATCTCGCGCGCGATCATCGTGCTGCATGGACGGCTGCGCAATGCCGACGAATATTATCTGTCAGCCCACACCGCGCAGGTCGCAGCGGGCGACGACGGCAAGCGCGCGCTCATGATCGTGCCGCAGTTCTTGGCGGAGATCGATGTCGAGGCCCACAAGCTGCCGGCCGATATGCTGCGCTGGTCGCTGGAGGGGTGGGAGGGCGGTGACGCCGCGCTGGCGCCCAATCCGGTCTCCTCGTTCGAGGCGCTCGATGCGATTCTGGCAAAGCTCACCGACCGGCGCATCTTCCCGAACCTGAAGCAGGTCGTGATCGCCGGCCATTCCGGCGGCGGCCAGGTCGCGCAGCGCTACGCCATCGCCGGCAAGGGCGAGGCGGCGCTGTCGCGCCAGCACATCGATGTCCGCTACGTCGTCGCCAACCCGTCGTCCTACGCCTATTTCAGCGCCGAGCGGCCGGTGTCCGCCATCGCCGCCTCCTGCCCGGGCTACAACAATTGGAAGTACGGCATGGACGAGCGGCCGCCCTATCTTGCGAACGTCACGCCGACTGCGCTCGAACAGCGCTATGTCGAGCGCGAGGTGATCTATCTGCTCGGCACCCTCGACACCAATCCGGAGCATCCCGCGCTCGACAAGAGCTGCATGGCGAAGGCGCAAGGGGCCACGCGCTACGCCCGCGGTCACGCCTATGCGGAGGCGATGGCCAAGCGCAACCACGGCACGCCTAATCACCGGCTTTGGGACGTCGCGGGCGTCGGCCACGACGCCGACAAGATGCTGACCTCGACATGCGGGCTCGCGGCACTGTTCGATAGTCCGGGCTGCGGCGCGGAGCGCTGATGCGCATGCGTTGAAGGCTTACGTCTTGAAGGCTTGCGGCTTGAAGGCTCGTCTCCGGCTGTTACACTTCGCACCGTGAACGCCTCATCGTGAGGCGGCGCCAAGAAGACGAAGTGGAAACGCCTGATGCTGCTGCCCCTGTCCGACGTGCCGCGCTGGTACGCTGAACGCAAACCACACGGCACGATCGCCGTTCGTCACGGGCAGGATACGCTGACATGGGACGAGCTCGAGCGTGGCGCCAACCGGCGCGCGCGGGCGTTCATGGCTAGGGGCGTCAAGCCCGGTGACTTCGTCGCGATCGGTTTGCCCAACGGCAACGCGTTCTTCGAGACCTCCTTTGCGGTGTGGAAGTGCGGGGCGACGCCGACCTCGCTGTCGTGGCGGCTGCCGCGCGGCGAGGCCGCCGCGGTGCTCGATATCCTCAAGCCGGCGCTGGTGGTCGGCGGCGAGGCCGATTGGAACGCGCCGAACCGCCTGCCCGCGGATTTCGTGCCGCAAGGTTTTTCGGACGAGCCGCTCAATCCGCCGGTGGCGCGCTACTGGAAGGCCATGACCTCGGGCGGCTCGACCGGCCGGCCGAAGGTGATCCTCGATCACCATCCAGCGGTGACCGACACCGTGGCCGCGCCGCCGCTCAACATCCCCTTCGGGGTCTCGTTGCTCAATCCCGGTCCGCTCTATCACAATGCGCCGTTCATCGTGTCGCATTACGCGCTGTTCACCGGCGGCCAGCTCACCGGCCTCGTCAAGTTCGACGCCGAGGAGACGCTGCGGCAGATCGAACGCGAGCGCGTGCAATGGGTCAATTTCGTGCCGACCATGATGCACCGGATCTGGGCGCTGCCGGAGAGCGTGCGCAATGCTTACGATTTGTCGAGTCTTCAGACGGTCTTCCACATGGCAGCGCCGATGCCGCCCTGGCTGAAGGAGAACTGGATCGCCTGGCTCGGCCCTGACAGGATCTGGGAGCTCTATGGCGGCACCGAGCGCCAGGGCTCCTGCATCATCTCCGGTACGGAATGGCTGACGCACAAGGGCTCGGTCGGCAAGATCGGCGACATGGCGAAGCTTCGCATCATCGGCGAGGACGGCAACGACGTCGCGCCCGGCGAGACCGGCGAGATCTACTTCCTCAACAATGACGGCAAGGACGCCACCTACCACTATCTCGGCGCCGAGCCGAAGCGCCGCGCCGACAGTTGGGAATCGCTCGGCGATATCGGCCGGCTGGATGCGGAAGGCTATCTCTATCTCGGCGACCGCCTCGCCGACATGGTGCTGCGCGGCGGCGCCAACATCTATCCGGCCGAGGTCGAGGCCGCCGTCTCCGCCTGCCCCGGCGTGCGCTCCTGCGTCGTGGTGGGATTGCCCGATCCGGAATTGGGCCAGCGTGTCCACGCCATCATCGAGCCGGAGCCGGGCGCGGACGGTCAGGCGCTCGCCGACGGCATGGCGGATTTTTTGAGGGACAGGCTCAGCCGTTACAAGCATCCGGAGAGCTTCGAGATCGTCAGCACCCCGCCGCGCGATGATTCCGGAAAAGTCCGCCGCACCCTGTTGCGCGACGAGCGCGCGGCGTGGATGAAGCAGGGGCGCGCCTTCCGGATTTGGCCGGCCAAGGCGCGGGCGCACGCCGATTGAGACACATCACGGAAGGACTGACCAAATGAGCATCACCATCGCTGCCAACAGCGTGCCGAAGCCGCCCGCCGACATCATCGAGGGCTTTCGCGGCGCGCCGACTTCGGTGATTTCCGACAATCTCGCCCGGCTGCCCGGCGCGGTGGGACTGAAGCCGTATCATCGCGGCGGCAAGCTGGTGGGGACGGCCTTCACGGTGCGCACCCGTCCCGGCGACAATCTCGCCATCCACCGCGCGCTCGAGCTAGTCGGTCCCGGCGACGTCATCGTGGTCGACGGCGGCGGCGACGAGACCCGGGCCCTGGTCGGCGAGATCATGAAGAACATCGCGCAATGGCGCAAAGCCGAGGGCTACGTCATCGACGGCGCGATCCGCGATGTCGCGGCGTTCGCAGCCAATGACTTTCCCTGCTACGCCCGCGCCGTGATCCACCGCGGCCCCTACAAGAACGGCCCCGGCGAGATCAATGTGCCGGTGACGATCGGCGGCAGCGTGATTGCGCCCGGCGACATCGTCGTCGGCGACGAGGACGGCGTCGTGTCGTTTCCCGCCGCGGGTGCTGCCGCGCTGCTCGAAGCCGTCCGCGCCCAGGTCGCGCGCGAGGAGGAGACCATGAAGGCGATCCGTGAGGGCCGTTACCAGGGCTCGTATGGAAAATCCTGATCAGGCGAGAACGAAGGGGAGGATGGCGTGAGCCAGAAGGACGAATTCCATAACATCGATAATCCCAGCGATGGATTGTTTCGCGAGCTCGCGGCGGGAGTGACCACGCGCATCTTCTCGGGCGAGCAGGCGATGCTGTCGGTGGTGACGCTGGCCCCGCATGCGCAGGGCACGCTGCATCATCATCCCGAGGAGCAATGGGGCGTGCTGCTCGACGGCTCCGCCGTCCGTGTCCAGGGCGATGAGGAAATCCCGGTGAAGAAGGGCGATTTCTGGCGCACGCCCGGCAACGTGCCGCACACCATGCGCGCCGGCCCCGACGGCGCCCGCGTGCTGGACATCTTTAGTCCACCGCGGCCAGAATACAGAAAACCGGGGTCGGGCTTCGGGACGGCCTAAGCGCTTCGCGCTTAGGTTATTTTCTTGAGCATGATCTTTCGGAAAACCGCTGCACACTTTGCGCTAACGCGGCCCTTCGGGTCCGGATCATGCTCTAGCGCCGACGAGCAAAAGCCGGGCGCAACAACAAGGGAGGGGACCATGACGATCACACGACGCACGCTCTTGGCCGCACCGGCCGTTCTCGCGATGGCGCCGGCAGCGGCGCAGGCCGGCAAGATCACGCTGGTGGTGCCGTTCCCGCCGGGCGGATCGACCGACGCCATGGCGCGCCTGTTGCAGTCCAATCTGCAAACCAAGCTTGGCCGCATCGTCGTGGTCGAGAACAAATCGGGCGCCGCCGGCGCGCTCGGTGCGGCACAGGTCGCCAAGAGCCCGGCGGACGGCTCGACGTTCCTGGTGACATTCGATTCCCACGCAGTGATCCCGGCCATCCTCGACAAGCCGCCGGTCGACGTCGAGCGCGAGCTGATGCCGGTCCTGCTGGTGGGCACCGCTCCTTACGTGATCGCCGCGGGCGCCGGCCGTCCCTATAAGAGCTTCGCGGACGTGGTGGCGGCCTGCAAGGCGTCCCCCGGTGCGGTGAAATACGCCTCCGTCGGCATCGGCACGCTCGGCCATCTCGCCATGACCGTGCTCGGCAGCAAGGCCGGGGTCGAGATCATGCACGTACCCTATCGTGGCGGCGGGCCGGCGATGAACGACGTGCTCGGCGGCCATGTCGATCTCATCGCGGGATCGGCGGCGCTGGTCGCAGCCCAGCTCGGCACCAACATGCTGCGGCCGATCCTGCAGCTCGGCCGCACGCGGCTGCCGGCCTTGCCGGACACGCAGACCGCGATCGAGGCAGGCTTTCCGGATTTCGAGACGCTGGCCTGGTGGGGCATCTTCGCGCCCGCAGGCACGCCGCCCGACATCGTGGCCGCCATGGCGATGGCCTCCAAGGAGATCCTGAGCGAGCCCGCGACCGCCGCTCAGCTCAAGGACACGCAGCACATGACGTTGCTGCTCGAGGACGGCGCTGCCTTCAAGACCTTCTTCGACAAGCAGGTCGCCTATTGGGGCAAGGTGGTCAGGGACAACAATATCAGGGCGTAGCCGAGCGCCGTTTCATGGCCCGCGCAGGGGGCGTGCGAAGCTGAGCTCATGGCCGTCGGGGTCGGTGAGATGGAAATAGCGTTCGCCCCATTCCGCATCGCGCGGCGTGGTCGACGGCTGCCATCCGGCGGCGCGCGCCTGCTCAAAGGTCGCGTCGACATCGGCGACATAGAAGATGACGCGGCCCCACCAGGACCAGCGCTTGTCGTCCGGCTGTGCCGTCAGGTTGAGATAGCCGGTGCCGGCGCGAAAGCTGGTAAATGCTGCGGCTTCGCCGCCATGGAGGAGCTCGAACCCCAGCGAACGGTAGAAGCGCACGGCGCGCGCCATGTCGTGCGTGCCGAGCGTGATGGCGCTGATGCTTTCGATCATGTGGGCTGCTCCGCAGAGAGGGATCCGGGAGGAGATTGTACAGCCGCCTCGCTTCCCTTGACGACAACCCGGCCCGCGATGCGGCTGGCGAACGGCATCCTGCTCTGCTAAGAGGGGACCGAACCCGCAGCGTTCGGGTTCCGCGGTCCCGTAGCTCAGCCGGATAGAGCGACGGTTTCCTAAACCGTAGGTCGGAAGTTCGAGTCTTCCCGGGATCGCCATAATCTCAGATACTTAACGCATCGCTCGCCAGATGCTGGGTGCGCCTCGCGCGCATATTCCTTATCCTTTAGCTTCGCCCTCGTGTTCGCCTGCCGTGACCCTGCGGCTGGCAATGGCAACGCCATATCATTCGACTAGCGGGAAAGTAGCGCCAGGACTATCATGCTCGCTCTGCGATTGAATATCCGGACGCCTGTTCATAGCGAAACAGCCCGCAATCATTTCCGCGAACTCGCTCATCATCATTCTTTTTGGAAAGTTCTGGCGGTGATCAAGCAGAAGTCAAATAGCCGCGGCGGGATCGGGCCGCGTTCATTTCTGGACCACAATAGAGAGTTCGAGCGCTGGCTGCGTTCCCAATGCAAGGTCGTCGAGCGCGACCTCGACGAAAAGCACAAAAAGATGAAGGACGACCCGTTCGTCTTCCTTCGTGCAACCTTCTTCCGCTGGGCCAGGTCTATCGAAGCGCTCTGCCCGGAGTTGACGGACGCGCCGCGCGTGCCGTCCGTGGGGGACACCCATATCGAAAATTTCGGGACTTGGCGCGACGCGGAGGGACGCCTCGTCTGGGGCGTCAACGATTTCGACGAGGCCGCGAGCATTGCCTATCCCTTCGACCTCGTGCGCCTTGCGACAAGCGCCCGGCTCGCGCCAAAGGCCAAGAAAAAGAAGGCGAGGGCCATGACCCACGTTGGCAATGGTGATGCCGCAAAGGCGATTCTCGATGGTTACAAGAAGGGGCTCAAACAACCGCGGCCCTCGCTCCTGGATGAGCAGGCGAGCTGGATGCGCGCTTACGTGACATGCACCGACGACGAACGCCATGAATTCTGGGGCGACGTGGAGAAATATCCGCGAGCGAAGCCACCGTCTGCTGTTGCCGCAACACTCCGCAAGAAATTACCGCCCGGTGCCGCATTCGATCGCTTCGCGACGCGCGTGGCAGGTGTCGGCAGCTTGGGCCGGCCGCGATTCCTCGCCATTGCCGATTGGTGCGGCGGCCAAATCGTCAGGGAAGCTAAGGCGCTGGTGCCGTCGGCCTGGGATTGGGCGCATGATCGGAAAGGCAAGCTGCGCTTTCTCGACCTCGCGAAAGGTTCGCATCGAGCTCCCGATCCACACCTCGTGCTCGAACGCCAAAATGGCTTCGTGATCCGGCGCCTTGCGCCCGACTCCCGCAAGATCAATCTCGGGGATCACGCGAACATGAGCCTGGAGCTCGATCTGCTCAACGTCATGGGCTTTGACATCGGCGCCATTCACGCCGCGACGGCAGGCGCATCGACCACGATCGCCGCAGACCTGATTAAACGCGACAACGATTGGCTGCATGCTGCTGCAAAGGCCGCCGCCGCATTCGTCGAAGATGATTTCGAGGAGTGGCGCAGGCACGGTTGACCGGCGAGCGGCGGGCTCCGATCACCTCCGCGCTTTGCCCGGTTGGTGCAAGATTTGCTACAAGATTTGCTATAGGCAGGACGGCGACTAAGGTCGCACGGCCGCCATCTGCAATGCCTGGCCACAATTCTGGAGACCACAATGCCTTTCGACTTGATCCTGCGCGGCGGCCGTGTGGTCGATCCGTCCCAGAAGCTCGATGCCGTGACCGATGTCGCCTTTGCCGGTGGCAAGGTCGCTGCGATCGGCAGCGGGCTCAAGGCCGATCCGGGCACCGAGGTCCGTGACGTCTCGCGCTACATCGTCACGCCGGGGCTGATCGATCTGCACACCCATGTCTATTGGGGCGGTACCTCGCTCGGCATCGATGCCGAGGAATTCTGCCGCCTCTCCGGCGTCACCACGGCGGTGGACACCGGCAGCGCCGGGCCCGGCAATTTCGCGGGTTTTCGCAAGCATGTGATCGAGCCGAGCCAGGTCCGCATCCTCGCCTATCTGCACGTCTCCCATGCCGGCATCTTCGGTTTCTCGCACCGGATCATGGTCGGCGAGAGCGAGGAGCTGCGGCTGATGAATCCGGTCGATGCGGCCAAGGTGGCCGATGCCAATCGCGACCTCATCGTCGGCATCAAGGTGCGCGTGGGCCTGCATTCGTCGGGCACGTCGGGGACCGTGCCGCTCGACATTGCGCTGGAGGTTGCCGACGAGGTCGGCATGCCCCTGATGGCGCATATCGACCATCCGCCGCCGAGCTATGAGGAAGTGTTGGCGCGCCTGCGTCCCGGCGACGTGCTCACCCACGCGTTCCGGCCCTTCCCCAATACGCCGGCGACTGCGCAGGGCACGGTGAAGAAGGCGGTGCTGGATGCGCGCGAGCGCGGCGTGCTGTTCGACATCGGCCATGGCAAGGGCTCGTTCGCGTTCAAGACCGCGCGCGCCATGCTCGCCAACGGCTTCTATCCGGACACGATCTCCTCCGACATTCACATGCTGTGCATCGACGGCCCGGCCTATGACCAGGTCACGACCATGTCGAAATTCCTGTGCATGGGCATGGAGCTGCCGGATGTGATCGCCGCCTCGACGGTGAATGCGGCGATGGCGCTGCGGCGCCCCGAGCTCGGCAGCCTCAAGCCGGGGTGCGTCGGCGACGCCACGCTGATCTCGGTCAAACAAGGTCAGTTCGATTATGAGGACGTCGTCGGCGAGCACCTGATCGGTAACAGGAAGATCGTCTCCGAAGGCGTCGTCATCGGCGGCCGCTGGTGGCATCCGAATTGATGATCGCTAGCCCTGCTCGCGATAGAATTGGAGCAGGCGCGCGCCCGCCGGCGAGAGCCAGTCGGGCGCACCCGTGATGTAGCCCTCGACGCGGCCGCTCATTCCGACGAGATAGGTGATGGGCATGCCGACGAGCGAGAACATCGCGGTAGATGCTTCGGCCGCTGTGCCATAGGCATCGATATAGCAGGCGAGATTTTGCACGGCGAGGCCGCCGAGATACGTGCGGATCTTGCGCAGGTCTTTGGTGTCGGTGCAGATCGCGACGATGTCGAGCCGGTCGGGCCGTGACGCAGCAAGGCTTGCGAGCGCGGGCAGATCGAGCCGGCAGGCGGCGCACCAGGTGGCCCAGAAGTTCACCAATGTGATGTGGCCCGGCTTGGCCGTCACGACGGCGTCCCGACCGTGCGGGTCCTGAAGCCTGAGCTGTGGCATCGGCGCACGGGGCCGCACTACCGTAAATTGGCTGCGGCCGGCTTCGAACACCGGCGGCCAGCTGTCCTGCGCGCCACTTGAGCGCAGGAAAGCGAGATAGGCCGGCGCGGCCATCAGAATCGATCGTCGCGACAGCACCGCAACGCTTGTGCGCGCAGCATCACGCATGGATATAAGCCCAGCCTTTCAGCTGCAGGTCGACCACGCGCCCGATGCCGAACGGGACGAGGCTCGCGCCCGATATCAACGGGATCGAGACCTGCTCCTTGGCCTCCGCGATCGCCTTGGACGAGGCGCACATGCTGTAGGTGAGGTTCGGCAGCGACTGTCTCAGCGTCGCCAGCGGCTCGACCAGCGGAGTCTTGTCGGCCCTGAAGACGTCGATGCCTTTGCCGTTGGCAACGACCTCGATCAGCAATCTCGCCCCCCTCTCGGCAAAATGCTTGGAGAGATTGGCGGAATAACTGATCGCGTGTCCCATGACATAGGGCTCGTTGCTGTCGATCAGGATCACGACGCCGTCGGCGAGACGATCTTCCTTGGCCGCGGCGGGGCCGCCGGCCGTGAGGATTGATGCGCCGGCGAGCAGCCCCCTGCGGGACCATCCGTTGGCTGAGATCATGGCTGTGGCGACCGGTCAGAACTGACGCGGTGCAATTGGCGCCTTGCTGTTGCGTCCCCACAGCACGAACAGGCTGAGCGCCAGCAGGACGACGTTGAGCGGCGCGATCGGAGCCTCGCCGCGCGAAAGGTGGAAGACCAGCGCGAACACCTGCAGCACGGAACAGCCCAGCGCGGCCAGCACCGTCAGCCGCGGCAGGATGCGTGTTAGGGCCGGCAGCAGAATGCTGATCCCGCCGGCGAGATCAACCAGCGCGACGAAGCGGACGAAGGGCTCGGAATACTGGCCTGCCCAGGGCATCATCGCCGCAAGCTGGGGAATGGGTGTCGTCAGCTTGACCAGCCCCGCCGAGATGAAGACAAAGGCGAGGAGGACCTGCGCGACCCAGAGGCCGATGCGCAAGGCGCGCCCGGGGGCGGCGGTCTCGATGGTGGTGGTGGTGGTGGACATGGTGGTTCTCCAGGGGATGTGAGGGTTGCCACCATTTGATAGTTTCACCATTCTTGATCATTATCTGTTCCAGGATCGGTTTATTTCCTGGGTGTTGATGATCTCATGGATTCTTTGGTCAGCATGAGGGTGTTTTGCCTGGTCGCCGAGCTGAAGAGCTTTGCGACTGCGGCGCAGCGCCTGCGCATCTCGCCCGCCATGGCGAGCAAACATGTGATGCAGCTCGAGAAGCGGCTTGGCACCCGGCTGTTGAACCGGACCAGCCGGCGCGTCAGCCTGAGCGAAGGCGGCGCGCTCTATTTCGAGCAGGCGCGGCAGATGCTCGACTCGCTCGACGAGGTCGAGGCCGCCGTCAGCAAGGCGACCGTTGTTCCACGCGGCACGCTGCGGCTGACCGCGCCGGTGTGGATGGCGAACGCGATCTTTGCCGGCGTGCTCGCAGACTATCAGGCGCGCTATCCGGACGTGCGTCTCGATGTCGATCTCAGCGGACGGCTGGTCAATCTGGTCGAGGAGGGATTCGACCTCGCCTTGCGCGCGACCGGCGCGCCCGACGAGGCGTTGATCGCGCGGCCCATCACCAGAGTCCCGTTCTATTTGGTTGCAGCCCCTGCGTTTCTCAAACGCGCCGGCCGCCCGGCGACCTTTGCCGATCTCTCCGGACAAGCGCTGTTGCACTACGCGCTTTATCCCGGCGAGAGCTTCTCCTTCCAGGGCGAGCACGGCCCCGAGACCGTCAAGCTCAATCCGGTGCTGCGCAGCGCCAACGAAACGCTGCTGCACATGGCTGCGCTGGAGGGCATGGGCCTCGCCTTCCTGCCGAAATGGCTGGTCACTGATGACATCGCCGCCGGACGTCTCGAGCACCTCATGTCCGAGCAGGTCATCTTCGAGGGAAAGCTGTTCGCGGTCTATCCGAGCCGCAAATATCTCTCAGCGAAAGTGCGGACCTTCATCGACTTCATCGCCGCCGACAAGCGGATGAAGTGAACGGCTACAACGACCTCGCGATCAACAGCTTCATGATTTCGTTGGTGCCGCCGTAGATCTTCTGGATGCGGGAATCGATGAAGATGCGCGAGATCGGATATTCCTGCATGTAGCCATAGCCGCCGAACAGCTGCAGGCATTCGTCGGCGGTCTCGACCTGCTTCTCCGAGCACCAATATTTCGCCATCGACGCCGTGACCGTGTCGAGATCTTTGGCGATCAGGCGCTCGATGCACCAGTCGACGAAGACACGCGCGATCATCGCCTCGGTCTTGCGTTCGGCGAGGGTGAAGGCGGTGTTCTGGAAGTCCATCAGCGGCTTGCCGAAGGCTTTGCGCTCCTTGGTGTAGTCGGTGGTGAGCTTGACCGCGCGCTCCATCGAGGCGACGGCGCCGACCGCGAGCGCGAGGCGCTCCTGCGGCAATTGCTGCATCAGCTGCACAAAGCCCTGGCCTTCCTCCTTGCCGAGCAGGTTTTCCGGCGGCACGGTCACGTTGTCGAAGAACAGTTCCGACGTGTCGGAGGCGTGCAGGCCGATCTTGTCGAGGTTGCGCCCGCGCTTGTAGCCGTCCGCGCCGGCGGTCTCGACCACGATCAGCGAAATGCCCTTGGCGCCCGCCTCGCCGGTACGCGCGACCACGATGACGAGATCGGCGGCCTGGCCGTTGGTGATGAACGTTTTCTGACCGTTGATGACGTAGGAATTGCCCTGCTTCTTCGCCGTGGTCTTCACGGCCTGCAAATCCGAGCCGGTGCCGGGCTCGGTCATGGCGATGGCCCCGACCATCTCGCCCGAGGCCATCTTCGGCAGCCAGCGCTTCTTCTGCTCCTCCGAGCCGTAATTGAGGATGTAGTGCGCGACGATGGCGCTGTGCACGGAAACGCCGGTCGTCAGCTCCGGCACCGTACTCTCGAGATCGTCCAGAACGGCGGCGTCATAGGCGAAAGTGGCGCCAAGGCCGCCGTATTCCTCCGGCACGCTTGCCAAGAGCGCGCCCATCTCGCCGAGCCCGCGCCAGGCGAAGCGGTCGACCATCTTCTGCTCGCGCCATTTTTCGGCGTGCGGCGCCAGGTCCTTGGCGAGGTATTTCCGGAACTGGTCCCGGAAGATTTCGAGCTCTTCGGTCATCCAGGAGGAGCGGTAGGACATGGAAACCTCGATCGGTGATGTCGCGCCTTGCGACAGCCAGCGCGTCAGGCCTGCCACAACGGCCGGCATGGGCGCAAGGCTGTCCCCTTGGTATGCCATTCGAGATCGCCGCGAATTGTGTTTTCAGGCTGCGCCCGGTCTAGCCGCCATGTGCGGTCTTGCCGCCGTCGATGACGAACTGACCGCCAGTCGTGTAGGGATGATCGTCGGAGGCCAGCACGAGCGCAAATGCAGCGATCTCCTCGGGCGTTGCCACGCGCTGCAAGCCCGGAACGTTGGATTTGGCCCATTGCGCGATGCCGACGTGCCAGGCTGCATCGGGCAGATTCTCCATGCCGGCGAGCCGGCGAATCATCGGCGTGTCGGTGGTACCGGGAACCAGCGTGTTGATGCGGATGCCATGTTTTGCGTAGTCGAGTGCCGCAGCCTGGACCAGGCCGACCAGTCCGCGCTTGGCCGCCGAATAGGCCGAGCGTTTGGCTGTCGTGGCAACGGCGTTCGACGACGCCGTGACGACGATCGCGCCGCCTTTCTCCAGCATGTGAGGGATCTCATACTTCATCGACAGAAATACGCCGCGCAGGTCGGTGCTGATCACGTCGTCGAATTCGGCCGCGCTGTATTCGTGAAGGGGACGCTCGATGGAAATGCCGGCATTGTTGAAGGCGACGTCGAGCCGTCCGTAGCGTTCGATCGTCTTGTCGACCAGCGCCTTGATCTCGGCCTCGTTGCGGACGTCGGCGCGAATGAAGATCGCGTCGCCGCCGGCCTCGCGCACCTCGTTCTCCACCTGTTTGCCGCGCTCGGCGTTGCGGCCGCAGAAGGCGACCTGGCCGCCTTCGGCCGCGAACATCAGCGTCGCGGCGCGGCCGATGCCGGAGGTGCCGCCCGTGACGATGACGACCTTGCCCTCGAATCGGCGCTTGCCGCTGGGCTTCTGCTGCGGCAGCGTCGCGCTCTGGCCGAGCGCCACGCCTCCAGCGAGGCCACCGACGGCGCCCGCGAGCATGCCGAGCGCGGCGCCTCCGACCAGATGACGCCGCTTTACGGGACTGCTTGCGGTGATATCCTGCATTTCGGTCATTTCGAACTCCGGGGCCACTCATCTAAACAGTGTTAAGATGGATATGCCGCAATCTGAACAGTGTCAAGTTACATGAAGAAACACGCCAAGCGCGGTGCCGGTGCGACGCGGCCAAAGCCGGAGCCCGGTTATCATCACGGTGAATTGCAGGAGGCGTTGATCGCCGCGAGCGAAGCCATTCTCGCCGAGCAGGGTGCCGAGGGTTTCACGCTGCGCGAAGCCGCGCGCCGCGCCGGGGTCTCGCCGGCTGCCCCGTCGCACCATTTCGGGAACGCGCAGGGGCTTCTCACCGAAGTCGCGATCCGCGGTTACGACGCGCTTGCCGGCGCCTTGCGCGAGGCGGCATCCGGCAAGCAGGGTGCGCGCGACAAGCTCCATGCCCAAGGACTTGCTTATGTCGATTTTGCGCTGACACATCCCGGCCGGTTCCAGATGATGTTTGCGAACAAGCGCCTCGTGGCAGACGATGCGCGTCTGAGGCAGGCGAGCAGGGCCGCCGGTCACGCGTTCGAGATCGTCGTCGCCGAGCTGGCCGCCGGGACGGCGAAGGAGGCGAAGACAGCGGCTGCGGCGGCCTGGTCCACCGTTCACGGCTTTGCCAAGCTTGCGCTCGAGGAGAAATTCGGCTCTGTGAAGAACGAGGCCGGACGCCGCGAGATCATGATGACGCTCGACCAAGTCCTGAACTATCTATGGCCGGCGAGCGGCACGCGCCGTTGAGTGAGGGCCTGACGACGTCATGACAAGCAAGACGACCGAACTCAAGCTCGACATCGAACACATCGGCACGGTGTCCGCAATCCTGACGCTGCCGGCCCATGCGCGCGCCTGCTACGTCCTTGCGCATGGCGCGGGTGCGGACATGCGGCATTCCTTCATGGAGAAGGTCGCGGACGGCCTTGCGGAGCGCGGCATTGCGACATTCCGCTTCAATTTTCCCTACATGGAGGAGAAGAAGGGGCGTCCCGACCAGCCGGCCGTCGCGCACGCCGCCATCCGCGCGGCGGTCGCTGAGGCCGCCCGGCTCTGCCCCGGCATCACGCTCATCGCCGGCGGAAAATCGTTCGGCGGGCGCATGACATCACAGGCGCAGTCCAAGGCTGCATTGCCTGATGTCAAAGGGCTCGCCTTCCTCGGCTTCCCCTTGCACGCCGACAAGAAGCCGTCCTCCGAGCGCGCCGAGCACCTCGCCGGCATCGCTATCCCCATGCTGTTCTTGCAAGGCACCCGCGATGGGCTTGCCGATCTGGGCTATCTCAAGCCTGTCGTCGAGAAGCTCGGCCCGCAGGCGACGCTGCATCAGGTCGAAGCCGGCGACCATTCGTTTGCGGTGCTAAAGAAGTCCGGCCGTACCAATGATGAGGCGCTCACCGAGGTGCTGGACGCGCTCGCGGCCTGGATCGACGGGCTCGCCTGAATCTCAGGCCGAGTAAAGCCCCTTGTCGCGCGCCTTCTGGATCGCGAGCGCGGCGATCAGGTCGAGCGTCGGCGTCGACAGGCCGGCGGTGCGCGCGAAGGCAGCGGGCGCCTTCACCAGCACGTCGATCTCCATGGCGCGGCCGAGCTCGTAGTCCTGCAGCAGCGACGGCTTGTGGTTGGGGGCGGGGCCGCTCCGGGTCACGCGTTTGACCTCGGGAATGAAATGCTGGGCAATGTCATTGGCCTCGTTCAGCATGCGCGGAATGACTTCAGTGAAGGCGGGGTCGTCGCGCACGCCGCGCGCGGTCTGGCCGGTGAGCAGGCACAGCACCGACAGCGACATGTTAGTCAGCAGCTTTGGCCAGATCGCCTCGCGGATCTCGGCCACCGGCGGCGATTCCAGCCGGGCATCGTTGAAGACGCCGCGCAGCTTGGTGATGCGCTCGCAATTGCGGTCGTCGCATTCCCCGATCAGCAGGCGGTTGCGGTCCGGCGTCAGGTTCTGCACCACGCCGGGCGCGATCACCTCGTTGGAGGAGAAGACGACGCCGCCGACGATCCGCTCCTTCGGGATGCAGGCACGCAACCGACCGCCGGGATCGAGGAAGGAAATGTCGGGCGGGGTCGGGTGCCGCGGCGGCAGGCCGATGCCGTACCACCAGGGAATGCCGTTCTGCGCGAACACGATCGCTGTGTCGTCCTGGAGCAGCGGCTTGATGTTGGAAACCAGTCCCTGAAGTGCGGTTGCCTTCAGCGTCGAGATCACGACGTCCTGCGGGCCGAGTTGGGCCGGATCGCCTGACGCGTTCACCTTGGCGCTGACCTCGGAATCGCCGACGCGCAGCTTGAGGCCGCCTGCGCGCGCCGCCTCCAGATGTGCGCCCCGCATCACGCACGAGACCTCATGGCCGGCACGTGCGAGCCGGACCGCAATGTGGCTGCCGACGGCGCCCGCGCCGAAAATGCAGATGCGCATGTGATGTCCCGTCCTGATCCCTTGGTGCCATCAGCTGCCAGCATGACACAAGCCGCCATGCGATGGACGCGGCCGCCCCACGCCGGAAAGATATGGATCAAGGCAAGCAGCCTCGGTCATAGTGCAGGGCAAACAAACCGACCGGAGGATCGCCGATGACCGCCAACCCCGTCCTGTGGACATCAGATGAGCGCGGCGTCGCGACCGTCACCTTGAACCGTCCCGAGGTCAACAACGCCTATGACGGCGCGCTGATCGCGGGCGTGCTCGCGGCCATGGACGATCTCGGCAACAAGCGGAACTTGCGCGTCGTCGTGCTCCGGGGCAATGGCAAGCATTTCCAGGCCGGCGCCGACCTCAAATGGATCAACGGCGTGCGGCCGCAATCGACTGAAGCGAACGAGGCGGCGTCACGAGCGACCTTCGAGGCCGTGCAGCGGCTCAACACGCTGCCGGTTCCGACGGTCGCGCTGGTGCAAGGCGGCTGCTTCGGTGGCGGCACCGGCGTGATCGCGGCCTGCGATGTCGTCATCGCGGCCGAAAACGCGCTATTCTCGATCACCGAGGTGCGCTGGGGCCTGACCGCGGCGATCATCATCCCCCAACTTTGCGACGCCATCGGCGTGCGCCAGGTCCGCCGGTACGCCCTGACCGGCGAGCGCTTCGGCGCCGAGGACGCCCGCCGCATCGGCCTCGTTCACGAGGTGGTGCCGCTCGCCGATCTCGAAGTCGCCGGCGCCAAGGTGGTCGAGCAGCTGCTCGCCAACGGGCCGGAGGCGATGGCCGAGACCAAGCGCCTCGCGCTGGAAAGCTCGTTCGGCGGCATGGCGGTGGACGATGCCGCCTACAAGCGGCTCGTGCACCTGCATTCGGTCAAGCGCCAGAGCGCAGAGGCGGCGGAAGGGTTGGCGTCGTTTGCCGAGAAGCGTGCGGCGAATTGGGGCGGCGGCAAAGGTTAGGCGTTAGCAGCCGCGGCAGATGTTGTTGATGCTGCGATAGACGGCGTCGTCCTCCTGCCGCAGCTGCCGCAGTGTTTCGAGTGTCTTGCTCTCATCGGTCGCCGGTGCAGGCTTGCGCTTGGCCGCCAGCTCGTCCTCCTGCCGCTTGTAGCAGGCCTCGCGATCGACCTTGGCCTGGATGAAGCGGCAGTTCTGCTCCAGGGCTGCGGCGGGAGCGACTGAGATCAGCAGGGCGATCAAAGCGGGGAGGGGAAATTTCATAAGCGTCGAGTCCATGCTGGCACTTCTGTCAGGTCCGTCATTCCCGGGCAACCGTCTCGAGGCAAGCATGTAGCCCGGATGGAGCGGAAGCGAAATCCGGGGCCGGTGTCCCCGCATTCCGCTGCGCTCCATGCGGGCTACGGCGCGCCGCAAGGCTCACAGCGACGTCGCCAGTGACGTTTTCAGCAGCGTGAGCAGCGCCTGCACCGCGGCGGCGTTGCGGCGCCGTTCGGGAATTGCGGCCTTCACCCACAATTCCGGAATCGGGAAATCGCGCAGCACCGGCTTGAGGCTACCGTCACGCAAGGCATCCGCGACGAGATAATGCGACATCAGCGCGATGCCGTTGCCGGCGATGGCGCTGCGCGCCAGCACATGCCCCTCGTTGGAGGAAAGCAGCGGGCTGACCTGGATGCTGATGCGGCCACGCGGTCCGTCGAAGACCCATTCGGGGCCGGTCGGCATGAAGCTGAGGCAGCGATGCTCGACGAGGTCGCGCGGATGTTTTGGCGTGCCATGCTTCTTCAAATATGCTGGTGAAGCGCAGAGCAGCCGCTTCAACGGGCACAGCGGCTCGTCGACCACGCCGCCGAAGGAATGCGGGAAGGCGCCGATGGCGATGTCAAAGCCTTCGGTGACGGGATCGACCGGGCGATCGATCAGCACGATCTCGAGCTTCAGCCGCGGGTTCTGGGTCTGGAACGCGCTGAAGGCGTCGGCGAGACGCGCCACAGTCAGCGAGGTCGGCGCCTTGATGCGGAGGTGATCGACGAGATCGTGGCCTTTCTCGCCCATGCGCGAGAGCAGGTCGGTGGCGTCAGCCACGACGCCGCGCGCGCGATGCACGTAGCGCTGTCCGGCCTCGGTCAGTCGCAACTGCCGGGTCGAACGGTGAAACAACGGCGTGCCGATGCTCGCCTCCAGTTGCGTGACGCGCTTGGCGACGACCGAGGTCGAGACATCAAGCTTTCGCGCGGCGGCGGAGAAGCCCGCCGCATCCGCCGTGGCGAGGAAGGCTTGCAGGTTCACGAGGATGTCCATGGCGACCTTTCTCGATACGCGAAAGCTGATCGCGTATTTTGGTGGATTGTAGCCCGGCGCGCGCTAATTCATAGTTGTCCCAACCAAGAGATTTTGGGAGCGGACGCGCCATGCGGGCCACGATGATCGAAGAACCGGCACGACAAGTGCCGCTCTATGGCGAATACGAAGTCGTCGTGCTCGGCGGCGGCCCCGCCGGCATTGTCGCCGCGGCCTCAGCCGCGCGCGCCGGGCGGAAGACGCTGCTGATCGAGCGCTATGGCTTTCTCGGCGGCATGGGCACGGCGGCCGGCGTCACCAATTTCTGCGGCCTGCATGGCAATGTCCATGGCGAGCACCGGCGGCTGGTGCAGGGCATGGCGTCCGAGTTGCTGGCGCGGATCGATCGGCTCAACGGTCTCAATGCGCCGCACCTGATCCTCGGCAAGGTCTTTGCACAGGCCTATGACACCGCCGCCTACAAGATCGCGGCCGACGAGCTGCTTGCCAGCCACAAGGTGAACATCCTCTTCCACGCGCTCGGCGCCGGCGTGGTGATGGGCGATGACCGCCGCATCGACGCGCTGATGGTCGAGACCAAGGCCGGCCGGCAGGCGGTGCGCGCCGAAATCTTCATCGACTGCTCCGGCGACGGCGATCTTGCGGTCTGGGCCGGTGCGCCGTTCGAGATCGGCGACGAACAGGGCCATCCGATGTATCCCTCGATGATGCTGCGTCTCAACGGGATTGATCCCGCGAAGGCGGGCGATGCCTGGCGCACCATTCCGCAATTGATGGAAAAGGCCATCGCGGCCGGCACCCACACATTCCCGCGCAAGAGCGCGATCGTGCGGCCGCAAAAATCCGGCATCGAATGGCGGGTGAATTTCACCCAAGTGGCGCGCGAAGACGGCCATGCCGTCAACGGCGTCGAGCCCGACGATCTCACCCGCGGCGAGATCGAGGGCCGCAAGCAGGCGCTTGCCGCGTTCGAATTCCTGCGCACCGTGCCGGGCTTCGAAAAGTCCTACATCGTCGACCTGCCGCCGCAGCTCGGCATTCGCGAGACCCGCCGCATCAAGGGCGGCTATCAGCTCAGCGGCGAGGACGTGCTCGGCTGCGCTTCGTTCGAGGATTCCATCGGCGTCAATGGCTGGCCGATCGAGGCCCATGTGCCCGGCGACGTCGTCTTCACCTTCCCGCCGATCCCGGAATCGCGCGGCTATAACGAGCTGCCTTATCGCATGCTGGTGCCCGAAGGCGTCGACAATCTCCTGGTCGCCGGCCGCTGTGCCTCGATGACCCATGAGGGCCAGTCGGCGGCGCGGGTCTCCGGGGCCTGCTTCGTGATGGGCGAAGCCGCCGGTTCCGCCGCCGCGCTGGCGCTGTCCGGAAACCGGATCCCGCGTGACATCCCCGTTGAAAAATTGCAGGAAACGTTGAAACAACAGGGCGCCTTCATCGGGCGGGACGAGATGGTGCCCGAGGGCCTGTAGCGGACGGCAAGAACGACCAAGAGCACCACTGGAGGAAACGGGATGATCGGGATTGCGCGGCTCGCGCTAGTGGGCCTTTTGGCGATCATGGCGATGAGCACGGCCAGGGCCGAAGACGCGCTGAAGGCGAAGATCGGCGTGCTTCGTCTGTCGTCCTCCGCGCCGGTCTTCATCGCCCAGGACAAGGGCTATTTTCGTGAGGCTGGCCTCGAGGTCGAGCTGAAGTTCTTCGATGCGGCGCAGCCGATCGCGGTCGCCACCACCTCGGGTGACGTCGATTTTGGCATCACCGCCTTCACCGCAGGTCTCTACAATCTCGCCGGCAAGGGCACGCTGAAGGTGATCGGCGGCATGAGCCGCGAGAAGGCCGGCTATCCCCTGATCGGCTATTTCGCCAGCAACAACGCCTACGCCGCCGGGCTGAAGACGCCGAAGGATCTTGCCGGCAAGCGCGTGGCGGTGACGCAGGTCGGGTCAAGCTTTCACTATTCGCTCGGCCTGCTCGCCGACAAATACGGCTTCAAGCTTACGGACGTGAAGATCGTGCCGCTGCAATCGCTGTCGAATGCGGCGGCTGCGCTGAAGGGCGAGACCGTCGACGCCGCTCTGCTGCCGATCTCCACCGCGCGCAAGCTGATGGACGAGGGCGGCGCAAAATTTTTGGGCTGGGTCGGCGACGAGACGCCGTGGCAGCTAGGCGCCGTGTTTGCTTCGCCGAAGACGCTGACCAACAAGGTGCTGGTGACAAAACTGCTCGGCGCGCTCGCGAAGGCCGACCGCGAATATCACGACGTCATTCTCGCCGCGATGAAGGACGGCGTCGCGCCGATCAACGACAAGACGAAGCCGCTCTTGGAGATCATTGCCAAGTACACCAATTTGCCGGTCGAGCAGGTGGTCGGCAATTGTGCCTATATCGACCCCGACGGCAAGCTGGACGTGAAGAACGTCGACAACCAGATCAAATGGCTCCAGGAGCAGGGCTTTGCCGACAAGGGCTTTGATGCCAACGCGATCATAGCGAAGGACTATGTGAAGGCGGATTGAATGCTGGGCGCTCTACTCTCACCCCGTCATCCCCGCGCAACGGCGAAGCCGTTGTCGCTGGAGGTGCGCGACTTGCGGTCTTCCGCAAGTCGCGCCTCGAAGGATGCACGGCCCGGATGCCGCCGGGACGACACTGAGGCCGTAACATGGATCTGATCGCCAACCACATCTGCCACCGCTTCGGCGATCTCGCCGTGCTCGACGACGTCTCGTTCACGGTCAGTGCCGGCGAGGTGGTGGCGATCGTCGGTCCCTCCGGTTGCGGCAAGAGCACGCTGCTGTCGATCCTTGGCGGCCTGCTGCAGCCGAGCTCCGGTGCGCCCGAGTTGCGCGGGACGCCGCCGACGGACAGCCTCAATCCGCTGACCTTCGTGTTCCAGGATTTCGCGCTGCTGCCATGGGCGACGGTCGAGGAGAACGTCGAATTCCCGCTGCTGCATACCCAGCTCTCGGCGACGCAGCGCCGCGCGCTGGTCGACGATGCGCTCCGCCGCACCGGCCTGACCGATTTTCGCAAAACCTATCCAAAACAGCTCTCCGGCGGCATGCGCCAGCGCGTCGGCATTTCGCGCGCGCTGGCGGTCAAACCTGCGATCCTGCTAATGGACGAGCCGCTGTCAGCGCTGGATTCGCAGACGCGTGAGCTGTTGATGGAGGATTTCGTTAGCCTGCTCGCCGATGGTGGCATGGGCGCGGTCTATGTCACGCACAATCTCGAAGAGGCGGCGCGGCTCGCCGACCGCATCGTGGTGCTGTCGCGCCGGCCCGGGCGTATTCGCGAGGTCGTGACGGTGCCGATGACGCGCGCCGAACGCGGCGAGACCGCGGCGCGTGAAAAGCTGCTGGCGCTGCAGAACCAGATCTGGTCGCTGATCCGCAATGAGGCGATCGATGCCGAGCGCGAGGTCCAACATGCTTGATCGGGCCTTGGCGGAAACATCAGCGAAGGACGAGGCGACCCGGCGCGTCCGCTTCCGCGGTGCGGGCTTCGTGCCTGCGTCGAGCCGTTTTGGTGGCTGGATCGCGCTCGCGCTCGTCATTGCAATCTGGCAGGCCGCCGGCACCCTGGGCCTTGTCAATCCGCTGTTCCTGCCGGCGCCGTCGGCGATCGTGCGCGCGATCTACCAGCTCGCGATATCAGGCGCGCTCTGGCAGCACGTTTCGGCCTCGCTGCTGCGCATCGGCGTCGGCTGGCTGCTCGGGACTGCGGCCGGCGTCGCCGTCGGCTTCGCCATCGGCCTGTCGCGGCTCGCGCGCAGCGTCGGCATCACCTTCATCTCGGCGCTGTTCCCGATCCCCAAGATCGCGCTGCTGCCGCTGTTGATCCTCTGGCTCGGCATCGGCGAAGAGCCGAAGATCGCGACCATTGCGCTCGGGGTGTTCTTCTCGACCGCGATCTCGGTCTATAGCGGCGTCGATGCGGTGCCGCGCAACCTGATCCGCATGGCGCAGAGCTTCAACGTTCCGTTTGCGACCATCGTGCGCAAGTTGATCTGGCCCGGCGCGCTGCCCGCGATCCTCGCCGGCTTCCGTATCACCGCCTCAGTCGCGCTTCTGCTCGTCGTCAGCGCCGAAATGATCGGCGCTCAATACGGCATCGGCGCGTTCGTGCTCCAGGCCGGCAATCTGATGCAGACCGATCAGCTGCTCGCGGGCGTGGTGATCCTATCGGTGTTCGGGCTTGCGGTGGGGAAGCTGATCGGCTGGCTGGAGATGCGGCTGTTGCACTGGCGGTGAGGCATTCTCCGTCATTGCGAGCGCAGCGAAGCAATCCAGGGTCTTTCCACGGTGACAGTCTGGATTGCTTCGCTGCGCTCGCAATGATGGGATGGACGGCCCCCGAACGGCATCGGTGTGCCAGACTGGTGATGTTGAGTCGAACCAGACAAAGGGAGCCGTCCATGACGAAGATTAGCACGATTGGGGTTGATCTGGCGAAGAACGTTTTTCAAGTCCACGGGATTGACGCGTCGGGAGCTGTGGTGGTGAGGCGCCAGCTCAAGCGAGCCTCGGTCGAGAAGTTTTTCGCACAGTTGCCGCCGTGCCTGGTGGGCATGGAGGCTTGCGGCAGCGCTCATCATTGGGCGCGCGTGATCGGCCG
>NZ_FNCU01000028.1:0-105110 GCF_900099855.1 Bradyrhizobium sp. Rc2d
AACATCATCCGCTGACCGACCGGCAGAAGCGCTTCAACGACGCTGTGGGGCGGCGCCGCGCGCCGGTCGAGCAGGTCTTCGCGCGCCTCAAGGTCGTCTATGGCTGGGCGCGCGCTAGCTATCTGGGCTTGGCGCGCAACCAGACGCATCTGCGTCTGCTTTGCCTCGCCATGAACCTCAAACGATGGGCGGTGCTGCGTCCGACAAGGGGGATGGCGTGACCGCCATCGCCCACGGCCATCGATTCAGCCGCGAAAACGGCCCGATCCACCGTTCGCGCCCCGCCCGAGGCCGCAAAAAAATCCTTGAAATCGCGCCTCACTCCTGCGCGACCGATTGCGCAAAGCTCTCGCTTGCGGGAGAGGTCGGCGCGCTCGAAGAGCGCGGCGGGTGAGGGCTCTTTCCTCTTGGGGAGTCCCTCTGTGGATGCACCCTCTCCCCAACCCTCCCCCGCAAGCGGGGGAGGGTTCGCACCATCACCTTAGCCGCAACGTTCCGACGCGAGGACCCAATGATTGATCAACCCACCCTCACGCCTCGGCACCGCCAGGACCTGCGCACCATCGCCGCGATGATCATTCCCGCGAGCGAGGAATATCGTGTTCCCGGCGCCGACGACTCCGCAATCCAGGCCGACATGCTGGCAACTCTCGGCCGCGACACCAAATTGGTGGCGGCGGCGCTGGATCATCTGGCGCGGCTCGCCGGAGCGCCGCTCGCCGAGCTCGATGCTGCCAAGCGCGATGCGGTGGCGCAGGAGTTTCGCAAGCACGGCGGCGTCGCCGCCGCAACGCTCGTCCGCGTCGTGCTGCAATGCTACTACCGCGACGACCGCGTGCTGGGCTCGCTCGGGCTCGAGCTGCGTGCACCATTTCCCAAGGGCCATGTGCTCCCGGATGGGGACTGGTCGCTGCTCGATCCGGTCAAGGCAAGAGGCGGCTCGCTGAGGCGGGCACCCTAGCAGCCCAGCCCTGCGCCCCGGTTGGGCCACTTGCGCTGGAGGGAACAGGCCACCATCTGTGTGAGCCTCAAGGACTCTTGCCATGTTGGACTTCACCTCAGATATCGCCGGTGACGCATCGTCATCGCGAACGACGGCGTCTGCCCCGGTCGATGACCGGGCCTTGCTCGACGCCTATTCCAATGCCGTGATCGACGTGACCGATCGCGTCGGCCCTGCGGTCGTGCGGGTCGAGACCGGGCCAAAAGTGCCAAACGGCCGCGAGCGCGGCGGGCTCGGCTCGGGCATCGTGATCTCGCCGGACGGACTCGTCCTCACCAACAGCCATGTGGTCGGTTCCTCCAAGGAGATCCGGCTGCGCGACGTCGAGGGCCATGTCGGCGATGCCCAGGTGCTCGGCGTCGATCCCGACACCGACCTTGCGCTGCTGCGCGCCAATGGCGTGCGCCACCTTCCTTATGCCGCGCTGGGCAATTCCAAGAACCTGCGGCGCGGTCAGCTCGTGATCGCGATCGGCAATCCGCTCGGCTTCGAATCGACCGTGACCGCCGGCGTGGTCTCGGCGCTCGGCCGCTCGATCCGCTCGGTCAGCGGGCGCACCATCGAGGACGTGATCCAGACCGATGCCGCGCTCAACCCGGGCAATTCCGGCGGCCCGCTGGTGTCCTCGAATGCCGAGGTGATCGGCATCAACACCGCCATCATCAGCGGTGCTCAAGGCATCTGCTTTGCGGTCGCCAGCAACACCGCGCAATTCGTGCTGTCGGAGATCATCCGCCACGGTTACGTCCGCCGCGCCTATATCGGCGTTGCCGGGCAAACCGCGCCGGTCCCGCGGCGGCAGGCCGTGCTGGCCGGTGTCGAGAACAAGATGGGCGCGCTCTTGATGCAGATCGAGCCTGACGGCCCGGCCGCGAAAGCGGGCCTGTTGCCCGGCGATGTCGTCGTCAGGCTCGACGGTGTCGAGATCAACGGCGTCGACGACCTGATCCGCGTGCTCGACCGCGACCGCATCGGCCGGCGGCTGGCCATGGACATGCTGCGACTCGGCCGCCTGCGGGCGATCGACATCGACCCGGTCGAGCGCAAGAAGGCGCGCTAGCTGCGGGCCGGTGAGCGAGGTATGACGGGGTCATGCCTCGCTCCCGGAACCTTGCCGCATGATGCCGGCACATGAGACCTACGATGTCGTTGTCATCGGCGCCGGTGCCGGCGGCATGACAGCGGCGGCCGTTGCGGCCGCCGAAGGGCTGCGTGTGCTGGTGATCGAGAAGACCGCCTTCGTCGGCGGCACCACGGCGTGGTCCGGCGGCATGGTCTGGATCCCCGCCAATCCCAAGATGAAGGAGGCGGGGCTGTCCGACAGCGTCGCTGACGCCGTGCAGTATCTGTCGAGCACGGTGCCTGAGCCGGCCAATGCCGGCCTGCGCGCCGCCTTCCTCGCGCGCGGACCCGAGGCGCTCGCCTATCTCGAAGCCAACACCGAATTGCGGCTCCAGCCGGTCAAGACCTATCCGGACTATTATCCGGAGCGGCTGGGTGCGACGTCCGGCGGGCGCGTGCTGGAGCCGGTGGCGTTCGACGGCGCGCGGCTCGGCAAGGCTTTTGCGCGCTTGCGGCCGCCGCTGCCGGAATCCACGCTGTTCGGCGGAATGATGGTCAACGGTCTCGACATTCCGCATCTGCGCCGGGCCGGAAAATCGCTGCGCTCGACGTTACGCGCCGCGCGACTGGTTTCAGCGTATGCGTGGCAGCGCTTGCGCGCGCCGCGCGGCACCACGTTGCATCTCGGCAATGCGCTCGCCGCGCGGCTGTATGCCTCGCTTCTGGCGCGGCAGGTCGAGATCCTCTTCAGCGCCGATGTCGAGGACTTGTCGATGCAAGGCGATCGCGTGGCTGGTGTGGTGATCCGCCACGGCGCCCGCGACCGCCTGATCGCGGCGCGCCGCGGCGTGGTGCTCGCGACCGGCGGCTTCTCGCACGATGCGCGCTTGCGCAAACGGTTCTTCCCGGCCGCTGCTGGTTTTGTCTCGGCCACCAACCCATCGGGGACAGGCGACGGGCTTCGGCTTGCGGCTGCTGCCGGTGCCGCGCTCAACACGGACGCGACCAGCCCGGCCTATTGGGTGCCGGCCTCGCTGTTCCGCCGTGCCGACGGCAGCCGTGGCGTCTTTGCGCACACGGTGACTGACCGCGCCAAGCCCGGCGTGATCGCCATCAATGCCGCAGGTCGGCGCTTCGTCAACGAGGCGCTATCCTACCACGAATTCGTGCTCGCCATGCTGCGCGACGGCAATGGCGAGCCGGACCGGCCGTTTTACCTCATCTGTGACCGCCAGTTCCTGTGGAGCTACGGTCTCGGCCGTATCAAGCCGTTCACGCGCAATTATCGGCGTTATGTGGCGAGCGGCGAGTTGACCGAGGGTTCTGACGTTGCGCAGCTCGCGGCAAAGATCGGCATCAAGCCGTCCACGCTCGCGGCGACGATCGCGGCCTACAATGCCGGTGCGAAAGAGTGCCGCGATCCCGAATTCGGCCGCGGCAGCACCATCTACCAGCGTCATCTCGGCGATGCCGCTCACAAGCCCAATCCTTGCGTCGCGCCAATTGTCCGCGCGCCATTCTTCGCGATGCGCATCCATCCGGCCGATCTCGGCACGGCGATCGGCATGAGGGTCGATGCGCAGGCCCGCGTGCTGCGCGCGGATGGCACCCCGATCGCCGGCCTCTATGCCTGCGGCAACGACATGGCCTCGATCATGAACGGCAACTGTCCGGGGTCGGGCATCACGCTGGGGCCAGCGCTGACATTCGGGTACATCGCGGGGCGGCATTTGGCGGAGGGTGGTGCAGCGTCGGTCGCATCAAGCGTTGCCACGACGTCGGTCTAGCCATCTCCACCCGCTGTCATGCTCCGCGGAGGCGGGGCATCCAGTACGCCGCGGCTTATCGGCTTAATCACAACTGTCTCGGCGTACTGGATCGCCCGGTCAAGCCGGGCGATGACACCGAGTGTGTGGCGAGCGCGTCCGACAATCTCGTCATTGCGAGCGCAGCGAAGCAATCCAGAGTCTTTCCGCGGGGACAGTCCTGGATTGCTTCGTCGCATCAGCGCAAAATTGCTACGCAGTTTTGTCGCGAGCTCCGCGCAATGACGTGTGGAGACAGCTCGCGCTTCCCGTCACTCCGCAGCCGCCGCAAAGCGGCTATTCTCCAGCTCCGCTTCCAGCCGCGCTGTCTCGGCCGCCGCCTGCTTGATGTTGACTTCCTTGACGTGACCGAAGCCGCGGATCGTCTCCGGCACGCGCGCAAGCTGTGCCAGCAGCGGGATCTGCTCGGCCTTCAGTCTCGCAATCCGCTGATTGATCATGCCGAGATAATCCTCGATCAGCTTGCGCTCTGTCTTGCGCTCCTCGGTGCGGCCGAACGGATCGAACGCGGTGCCGCGCAGGAATTTGAGCCTCGCGAGAACGCGGAAAGCATGGATCATCCAGCCGCCGAACTCCTGCTTCTGGAGGCGGCCCGTCGCGTTATCGCGCTTCGCAAAGATCGGTGGCGCGAGGTGGTATTTCAGCGTGAAGTCGCCGTCGAATTTTTCCGACACCTTCTTGGCAAAGCTGCCGTCGGTATAGAGCCGCGCGACCTCATACTCGTCCTTGTAGGACATCAGCTTGAACAGGTTCTTTGCGACTGCCTGCGTCAGCTCCGTGGAGCGCGGCGAGGCCGCGCTCTCCGCCCTGCGCACCTTGGCGACAGCTGCGAGGTAGCGTTCGGCATAGGCCTTGTCCTGATAGCCGGTCAGGAACTCGGCGCGGGTCGCGATGATGTCGTCGAGCGACTTCGTCGGCGCGGCCGCCCTGTTCTTGAACTGGAGGACGCTGCGCACCCGCGACATATCGTGGGCGGCAAGCCGTCCCCATGTGAAAGCGAGCTTGTTCATCTCGATCGCCGCGCCGTTGATCTCGATGGCGCGGAGCAGGGCCTCGAGCGACAGCGGGATCGCACCCTTCTGGAAGGCGAAACCGAGCATGAAGGGGTTGGTGGCGATGCTGTCGCCCATCAGCGCCGCGGCAATGCCTGTCGCGTCGATGATGTCGAGGTTCTTGTCGCCGATCGCGTCGCGCAGCACGGTCTGCATCGCGCCCATCTCGAAATCGAGATCGGGGTTTTGCACGAAGCTCGCGGTCGGCTGCAGGTCGGCGTTGATGTAGGCCCTGGTCACGCCGCGCTCGGCGCGGCTCAGCGCAGTGGGACCGGCCGAGACGATCATGTCGCAGCCGAGGATGACGTCGGCGCCGCCGGTGGTGATGCGGACGGCGGAGATGTCTTCCGGCTTCGGCGCGATACGGACATGGCTCATCACGGCGCCGTTTTTCTGCGACAGGCCGGTGAAGTCGAGCGCCGAGCAGCCGCGACCATCGACATGGGCGGCCATGCCGAGCAGCGCGCCGATGGTGATGACGCCAGTGCCACCGATGCCGGTGACGAGGATGTTGTAGGGGCCGTCCAGCTCGCGCGCCGGCGGCAGCGGCAGATCGGCGAACAGCTGGCCGGAATCGACTGCTGACGTCTTCATGCGCTTCAGGCTGCCGCCATGCACGGTGACAAAACTCGGGCAAAAGCCTTCGACGCAGGAAAAGTCCTTGTTGCAGTTCGACTGGTCGATCTGACGCTTGCGGCCGAACTCAGTCTCCAGCGGTTGTACCGAGACGCAGTTGGAGGCCTGAGAGCAATCGCCGCAGCCTTCGCAGACGAGCTCGTTGATGAAGGCGCGTTTGGCGGGATCGGGATAGAGCCCGCGCTTGCGCCGGCGGCGCTTTTCGGCGGCGCAGGTCTGGTCGTAGATGATGACCGTGAGACCCTTGATGTCGCGCAGCTCGCGCTGCACGGCGTCGAGCTCGCGGCGGTGGTGGATGGTCGCGCCGTGCGGGAAGTAATTTCCTTGCGGATATTTGCTCGGATCGTCCGAGACGATCGCAAGCCGCTTGACGCCTTCGGCCCAGACCTGATGCGCGATCTGCGCGACGTTGAAGCTGCCTTCGGCCGGCTGGCCGCCGGTCATGGCGACGGCGTCATTGTAGAGGATCTTGTAGGTGATGTTGATGCCGGCGGCCGAGGCGGCACGGAGGGCGAGAAGGCCGGAATGGGTGTAGGTGCCGTCGCCGAGGTTCTGGAAGATGTGCTTCTCGGTGGTGAAGGGCGATTGCCCGATCCAGTTCACACCTTCGGCGCCCATATGCGAGATCAGATCGGTGCGGCGGGTCGGCATGCTTAGGGCCATGCCGTGGCAGCCGATGCCGGCCATGGCGCGGCTTCCTTCGGGCACGCGCGTCGAGGAGTTGTGCGGGCAGCCCGAGCAGAAGAACGGCGTGCGCGCGAGCTTGATTGGCGTGCTGGTGGTAACAGGGTTGTCGAACGCCTCGAGCCGCGCCAGGCGCTGCTCCAGCACCGGGCTGTGGTGGCCGAGCTTACGTAAGCGCGCCACCAGCGCAGAGGCGACGATGGTCGGCGTCAGCTCGCCCTCGCTCGGCAGCAGCGGTGCGCCGCGCTCGTCACGCTTGCCCGTGACGGTCGGGCGCCTGGACGCATCGATGTTGTAGAGGATGCGCATCAGCTGGTCTTCGATGAAGCCGCGCTTCTCCTCGACCACGAGGACATCCTGAAGGCCTTCCGCGAAACGCTTGGCGCCGCGTTCCTCCAGCGGCCAGGTCATCGCGACCTTGTAGATGCGTAGGCCGAGGTCCTGCGCGTCCTTGTCGGTGATCCCCAAGTCGGCGAGCGCCTGGCGCAGGTCGAGATAGGCCTTCCCGGTCGCGATGATGCCGAGCCGCGCGGGTTTTGAATCGAGCACGATACGGTCGAGCTGGTTGGCGCGGGCGAAGGCCTGCACCGCTTCCATCTTCGGCCCGAACAGGCGCCTCTCGGCGTCCAGCGGTGGATCCGGCCAGCGGATGTTGAGGCCGCCGGGCGGCATCTCGAAATCGTCGGGAAGCCTGATCTGGATGCGTTCGGGGTCGCTATAGATCGATGCCGAGCTCTCGACGGTTTCGCTGATCGCCTTGAAGCCGACCCAGCAGCCGGAGAAGCGCGACAGCGCGAAACCGTAGAGGCCGAGGTCGAGATAATCCTGGAGCGTGGCGGGATTGATCACGGGGATCAGCGCTGCCGCGAACACCTGCTCGCTCTGATGCGCCAGCGTTGAGGACTGGCAGCCGTGGTCGTCACCGGCCAGCGCGAGCACACCGCCATTGAGCGAGGTGCCCGCTGCGTTGGCGTGCTTGAGCGCATCGACCGAGCGATCGACGCCCGGCCCCTTGCCGTACCAGATGCCGAACACGCCATCGACCTTGGCGCCGGGAAACAGGCCGACCTGCTGGCTGCCCCAGACGGCGGTCGCGGCCAGATCCTCGTTCAGGCCGGGGACGAAGGCTATGTCATGCTGCTGGAGGAAAGACTTCGCGCGCCACAACGCGTGGTCGTACATGCCGAGCGGGGAACCGCGATAGCCCGAGATGAAGCCGCCGGTATTGAGCCCCTGAAGCCGGTCGCGTTCGCGTTGCAATATCGGCAAGCGGACCAGGGCCTGGGTGCCCGACAGGAAGATCCGCTTCGATTCGAGCCGGTATTTATCGTCCAGCTCGACCTGCATCAGCGTCATTTCGGAAGTCCTCGGCTCTCGTTCGGGTGTGGGGTTTGCGCTGCGAGAAGGATTGCGGCGGCGCGACGCGAATTGTGACAGTCAAAAGCATGCACAGGCGAAGTCAATATCGCTGGCCGCATCCGTGGCGCTCCTGCTAGTCATGGCTGCTTGTGGAGAACACCATGGCTGCAGACGCATTCGACACCGAGATCACTGAGACGGCCGAGGCCCTGATCGGGCCGTGGCGCCGGCCGCGCCAGATGCTGCAGGCGCAAACCTACGACGCGCACGCCTCGATTCATGACGACGCCACCGCGCGGAAGCTCGGCTTCAAGGGCGGCACCATCGAAGGGCCGACGCATTTCAGCCAGTTCGCACCGCTCGGCGAACGGCTGTGGGGACGCGCCTGGTTCGAAACGGGGTGCCTCTCCGCGCATTACCGCAGCGTCTGCTACGAGGGTGAGGAGGTGCAGGCGATCCTGTCAAAGCCGCTGCCTGCTACCCGCCAGTGCCAGATCCAGATGGTCAAGCGCGATGGCACCGAGGTGCTGCGCGGCACAGCCTCGGTCGGCGAGCCGCACGCAGTGACCGCGCTCGAGGCGCGCCTTGCCGAGCTCAAGCCGCTCACCGATCCCGTGATCCTGCGTGACGTGAAGGTGGCGCAGACGAGCAGGCGGCAAACGGTGCATATGGCCTTCGACCAGACCATGGGCGACCTCTATCCGTTCTCGCTCCGGCAAAAGCTCGCCGTGATTACCGAAAACTCGCCGTACTATTCCGGCGCCGACAATCCGTGGCGCAAGCCCATCATCCCGACGGAGATGCTGAGCGTGCTGTTCCAGTACCGCTCCAAGGACGATCCGCTGCCGGCCAAGGGACCGGCGGTCGGCCTGTTCGCCGATCAGGAGATCAGGCTGGTGCAGGGGCCGCTGTTCGTCGACGAGGAGTACGAAGTGGAGCGCGAAGTGGTCGCGCTCTCCGGCAGCCGTCGCACCGAAAGCGCCTGGGCCAAGACGCGCGTGTTCGACAAGGCGAATGCGCTGGTCGCCACCATGCTGCTGAACATGGCGACGCTGAAGGAGTCGTATGCGCCGTATGAGGACGAGTATCGGCGGCTGTACAGGACGGGGCGGTAGGGGCCGAGCGGTGGCACGGCGCTTGCAGAAGTTCCAGCAACGGGTGTTCTCGCAGGGGGTGGCATCATGCTGAACTCAACCAGGCCGGCAGGGGGCGTCATCAGCGCCGAGCCCGAGCCGATCCGGCTCGACTGGCCCGCCACCGCGCTTCTCATCATCGACATGCAGCGCGATTTTCTCGAGCCAGGCGGCTTCGGCGAGACGCTCGGCAATGACGTCAGCCAGCTCGGGCGCGCGGTGAAGCCGATCGGCGCAGTGCTGAAGGCGGCGCGCGACACCGGCATGCTGGTGATCCACACGCGGGAAGGCCATCTGCCCGATCTCTCCGACGCGCCGCCGGCGAAGGTCGAGCGCGGTGCGCCGTCCTTGCGCATCGGCGATCCTGGCCCGATGGGGCGCATCCTCATCCGCGGCGAGGCCGGCCACGACATCATTCCCGAGCTCTATCCGCTCGACAGCGAGATCGTCATCGACAAGCCGGGCAAGGGTGCATTCTACGCCACCGAGCTCGGCAACGTCTTGGAAAAATACGGCATCGAGAATTTGCTCGTGTGCGGCGTCACCACGGAAGTCTGCGTCAACACCACTGTGCGCGAGGCCAATGACCGTGGCTATCGCTGCGTCGTCATCTCCGACGGCTGCGCATCCTACTTTCCCGAGTTTCACGAGATGGGCCTGAAGATGATCAAGGCCCAGGGCGGTATCTTCGGCTGGGTGGCTAGCTCGGCCGCAGTCCTGGAGGCGATGAAGGCTTCGACGGCTTAGACGACGGCCAGTCCAGGCTGTTATCGCCTACGGCCGCACCGCGGGCGTCTCGATCGGCAGGCCGCGCGCTCGCGACATCAGATAGAGCTCGAGCGCGACCAGCTCGGGCGAACCGTAATCATAGGCTTGGGCGCGCACGCCGGTCATGCAGCTGCGCAGCCGTCGCTCCAGCGAACCCAGCGTCTGCCATTCCAGTCGATACAGCGGATAGCCGGTCGGCTGTCCCTGCGTGATCGGCGCGCCGGCAAGACGTTTGTCGAAATTATCGTCATGGCAATTGGCGCAGGCGAGATTGAGCTGGCCCTCGCGCCGCATGAAGAGGTCGCGACCCTGTTCGATGAAGGGTCTTACCTGTGGATCGTCGCCAGCGGTGATCGCAACGCCGCGCGATTGATGGGCGACGAAAGCTGACAACCCCAGCAGATCGCGGCTCTCATAGGGCAGAGGCGTCGCCTGCTGGTGATTGCCGCGGCAGAGGTTGATGCGCTGGTCGAGCGTGACGGGACGGCCGAGCGCCTTGTCGAAAGCCGGATAGCGCGCCGCGACACCCTTCATGCTGCTATGTGCATCGCCATGGCAATCTGCGCAGGATTTCTCCGCACTGCCGGTCTTCTTTCCCCACAGTGCCTGACCGTCGAGCACGAACAGCATGCCCGGATTGGACGTATCATCATCCTGCATCGCGCGCGTGTCGGGTCCCATGAACGAATAGCCGGAGCGGCGCGCCTCAGGCGGGATTTCACCGGCGAGCAGGGCAGGGGCCGCGGCGGTCAGCGCCGCCACCACTATCGCGCACCAAGACTTCATTCGACGATGATCGATGCCGATGCGGTGGACGAATAGCCGTTGTCGCCGATCCATTCGAACTCGAACTTGCCGCTCTCCTTGGCGACCGTGAAAAACGACAAATATGGATTCGCGGCGATCGCCGGAAACAGATCGGCGCGAAAGATCTCGGCGCCGTTGTAGCGACAGCTGAAGCTCGTGATGATGTCGCGCGGCACCAGCTTGCCGTCCACGGTGTGGCGGAAGCCGGTCTCCATGATGTGCGAGGTCAGCGCGCGGATTTCGATAATCTCGCCGCGTTTGGCCTTTGCGGGAACATTGATGAGGGCGGCCATCAGTTCATCTCCTCGGTGCAGGCGGCCAACGTCACGACGACGTCGGCGGCGACCTGCCAGAAGCTGTCGTCGGACAGGCGTGCGATCGCCACCACCTTCTGGCTGTCGGCGAGCCGGATCCGGGTCGAGACCTGGGCCCGGCCGGAGGCGGGGCTGAGATGGAAATTGCCGATGTTCGGCTGCGGGTTCTTCTCGTTGAAGACGTGGATGCTCTTGACGTAATCGTCCGCGGTCATCGGGCTTGCGACGCTCACCGTCATCGGCACCGTGTTGCCGTTTTCGACCAGCGGCGGAATGTCGAGCTTGACCTTGCCGGTGCGCAATTGCGCTTCACCGACGACGTTGCGGATCGCGGCGGTTAGCATCACCGCGGTCGCCTCGACCGGCCGCAGCGTCACGATCGGAATCGCGCCGGCGGCCGTCACGCTGCCGGCAAGACTCAAGAATTGGCGTCGCGTGGTTGGCATGATCAGTCCTAATCCCGAAGCGTTGCAAGAAAGGCCACGATGTCCTCGATCTCCGCGGCCGACAATATCGGCTTGCCGGTGAAACTGCGTCCAGCACGCACGAGGTCATCCTTGCGATAGTAGGACGGCATGATGGTCTGCGGGTTGAAGCGCGACGCATCGACCAGCCGAAGCCGCAACTGGCTTGCCGTCCAGCGGTTCCCTGCGCCGGCCAGATCAGGCGCGAGATCGCCTTGGAAACGCGTTTCCGGGAAGGGGCCGGAATGGCAGAGGATGCAGGTCGTCGTGCGCGCCTGCACCAGCGCGCGTCCGCGCGCGGCATCGCCCGGCGAGCCGGTGAGGGAAGCCGGAATGCCGTCGCCGACGATTTTGTAAGGCACTAGGTCTTCGGCAGTCGCACCACCCGCAAGTGTAAGATTTGCTGCGACCAGCGCAGCGACAATCAATCGGTTGTGTGACGAGAAATCTAGCCGCGAGCTCCACTTACCTCTCCCGCTTGCGGGAGAGGTCGCGCCGAAGGCGCGGGTGAGGGCTCTTTCCTCTTGGGGGCTCTCGATTGTGGAGACACCCTCTCCCCAGCCCTCCCCCAGTGGCGGGGGAGGGAGCGCACCGTGTTCGTGGCGACAGCCCGGTCTCATCATGCGTTAGCCAAAGGTGTCTGCCGTGATGTTTTGAAACCAGTGCTCCGCCTCGGCTGCCTCGCGGGCGCGCAGCTCGCGCGGGGCATCGACCGGGCTGGTCGCGCCGCCTTCGACCTCGGCGAAGATGTCGCCTTTCGGCTGGTAGGTGCCGGCAAGCGAAAAGCCGTAGCCGGGTGCGACGGTGGTGTAGCAGACGCCCGTCAGCCGCGGCGCTTCCGGCGTGCGGCCCGCGAGCAAAGCGATGATCGCGACGGCGCAAGCCTTGCCTTGCGTGCTTGCAGCGGAAGCCGATTTGGGAATGCCGCCGCCAAGGCAGGCGTCGCCGATGACGTGGATGTCCTTGACGAGCTTCGATTCGAAAGTGACGGGATCAATCGGGCACCAGCCGGTGGCATCCGCAGCGCCCGCGATCTCGGCAATGCGCCCGGCGCGCTGCGGTGGAATGACGTTGGCAACGTCAGGCGTGTAGTTGCCGAACTCGGTGACGATGGTCCTGGTCGCGGGGTCGACTGAGGTGACGCGGCCGCCTTGCGACAGCGCGACCCGCTCGATCATGTCGCCGTAGAGCTCTTTCCAAGCTCTCTCGAATAGCCGCTGCTGGGAGAAGGCGTCCTTGGCATCGAGGATCAGGACTTTCGAGCGTGGCTTCGTGGTCTTGAGATAATGCGCGATCAGGCTGGCGCGCTCGTAAGGTGCCGGCGGGCAACGCGAGGGATTGGCCGGGATCACAATCGCGACCGTGCCACCGTCCGCCATCGCCTCCAACTGCCTGCGCAGCAAGAGGGTTTGTGCGCCAGCCTTCCAGGCGTGCGGCATCTTTTCCGACGCAGCGTCGTCGTAGCCGGGCAGAGCCTCGACATGGAAGTCGATGCCCGGCGAGAGCACGAGACGGTCATAACCAAACGTGGCGCCATCGGCCGCCGTCACGCTGCGCTTTTGCGTGTCGATGGTCGTCGCGGCCTGAGCGACGACGCTGATGCCCTCGGCGGCGAGCTTGTCGTAGCCGAACTGCTGCGCTCCCATATCGCGCAGGCCCGCGATCACCTCGTTGCTGAGGGGACAGGAGATGAAGGTCTTGTTCGGCTCGATCAGGGTCATCTGCAATTTCGCGTCAGCGCGCTTGAGTGCGCGGGCGCAAGTCGCGCCGCCAAAGCCGCCGCCGACCACGACAATGCGGCCCGCCGATTGCGCGCGCAGGATCGAAGGTGCGGCGAGCGATGTGGCCGCGGCGGTGATGCCGAGGATGGCATTCCGCCGTGTCACCGGCGCGTTCATGAGGCTTGTCCAGAAAAATGCTGCGGCTGCCATTGTGGCAGCCGCAGCGCTCTCTTAGGCGAAGGTGATGTTCTGGTCGCGCAATGGCATCGAGCGGATGCGCTTGCCCGTCGCCGCGAAGTAGGCGTTGAGCACCGCGGGCGCCGCGACGCCGATGGTCGGCTCGCCGACGCCGCCCCAGAACCCGCCGCTCGGCACCATCACCGTCTCCACTTTCGGCATCTCGTTGATGCGCATCGAGTTGTAGGTGTCGAAGTTGGTTTGCTCGATCTTGCCGTCCTTGACGGTGCAGCCGCCGTAGAACAGCGCCGAGAGGCCATAGACGAAGGAGCCCGCGATCTGCCGCTCCACCTGCGCCGGATTGACGATATAGCCGGGGTCGGTGGAGGCGACGATGCGATGCACCTTGATCTTGCTGCCGTCGGTCACCGAGATTTCGGCGGCGCCGGCGACATAGCTGCCATAGCCCATGACCTGGGCGATGCCGCGATAGACGCCTTGCGGCGCCGGCGTGGTCCAGCCGATCTTCTCGGCCACGGCATTGAGCACCGCGAGGTGCTTGGGGTGATTGCCCATCAGATTGCGGCGGAATTCGAGCGGGTCCTGGCCTGCGGCCTGGGCCAGCTCGTCCATGAAGCATTCCATGTAGATCGCGTTGTGATTGACGTTGACGCCGCGCCAGAAGCCGGGCGGAACGTGCGGGTTACGCATCGCATGCTCGATCAACAGGTTCGGCACCGAATAGCCGAACGCGGCCTCGCCGGATTGGGCGACGCCCTGGAATGCCGCCGGATCCATGCCGTTCTGCAGCGCTTCGGGGCGCAGCGAGAACAGGATCGACTGCCCGGACAGGCGGTAGTGCAGCGCGACCAGATTGTTGTTGGCGTCGAACGCGCCGGTCATCTTGCACTGGGTGATCGGGTGATACCGGCCGTGCGCCATGTCCTCTTCGCGCGACCACAACAGCTTGATCGGTGTGCCCGGCATTTGCTTGGCGATCATGACCGCCTGACGGACATAGTCGGTCTGGCCGCGCCGGCCGAAGCCGCCGCCGAGCATCACCTTGTGCACGTCGCACTTTTCCGCCGGCAAGCCCGACGCCTCCAGCACCGCCGCGAAGGCCGCCTCGCCATTCTGCGTGCCGCACCAGACCTCGCATTTGTCCGCCGTGTAGAGCGCGGTGGCGTTCATCGGCTCCATCGTGGCGTGGTTCTGGTAGGGATAGCTGTAGACCGCCTCGATCTTCTTGGCGGCACCGGCGATCGCGGCCTTCGCGTCGCCGTTCTTGTTGCCGACATAGGCCGGCTGCGCGTCGTCGAGGCCTTCAGTCAGCCATTTCGCAATCGACTCGCTGGAGACCTTGGCGTTGTCGCCCTCATCCCAGACGATCGGCAGCGCCTCCAGCGCGGTCTTGGCGTGCCACCAGGTGTCGGCAACGACGGCGACCGCGGTGTCCCCGACCTTGACGACCTTCTTGACGCCCTTCATGCCGGAGATCTTGGACTCGTCAAAACTCTTCAGCTTGCCGCCGAACACCGGACAGTCCTTGACCGCGGCGTTGAGCATGCCCGGCAGCTTGACGTCGATGCCGTAGATCATGGCGCCGGTGGTCTTGTCGGCGGTGTCGAGCCGGTTCACGCCCTTGCCGATCAGCTTCCAGTCCTTCGGATCCTTCACCTTGACGTTCGCCGGCGGCGTCAGCTTCGCCGCAGCCTCGGCGACCTTGCCGTAGGTCGTGGTCTTGCCCGAAGGCGTATGGGTGATGACGCTGTTCGCGGCCGTGCATTCGGATGCCGGCACCTTCCACGCATCGGCGGCGGCCTGGATCAGCATCACGCGCGCGGTGGCGCCGCCCTTGCGGACATAGTCCTGCGAGGAGCGGATGCCGCGGCTGCCGCCGGTCGAGAAATCGCCCCAGACGCGCTTGCGGGCGACGCTCTGGCCGGGCGTCGGATATTCGGTCGTGACCTTGGTCCAGTCGCATTCGAGCTCCTCGGCGACGAGCTGGGCGAGGCCGGTCAGCGAGCCCTGGCCCATCTCGGAGCGGGCGATGCGGATCACGATGGTGTCGTCGGGCCGGACCACGACCCAGGCGCCGACCTCGGGCGAACCGTCGGCGGCGCGGACCACGGCGGGGCCGCCGAAGGGGATGTCGAAGCCGATTGCGAGACCGGCACCGACCGCGGCCGTGCCGATGACGAAGGCGCGGCGGTTGAGCCGCGGCGAAACATGCTTGTTCATGTGGGATTTCCTTACGCGCTTGCGATCGTGTGGATCGCCTCGCGCACCTGCTGGAAGGTGCCGCAGCGGCAGATATTGGTGATGGCCTCGTCGATGTCGGCGTCGGTCGGCTTCGGCTTCTCGTTCAAGAGTGCCGCGACCGCCATGATCATGCCGCTTTGGCAATAGCCGCATTGGGGCACGTCCTGGGCGATCCAGGCTTCCTGCACCTTGTGCAACGAATTCCCGGATGCGAGCCCTTCGATCGTTGTGATCTTCTTGCCCTCGGCCTCGCTGACCGAAACGCCGCAGGAGCGCATCGCCACGCCGTCGATGTGAACCGTGCAGGCGCCGCATTGTGCGATGCCGCAACCGTATTTGGTGCCGGTCAGGCCGGCATTCTCGCGGATCGCCCAGAGCAGCGGCGTATCCGGCTCGACGTCGAGTGTGAAGGTTTTTCCGTTGATTGTTAGGTTTGCCATCGCAAGTCCCCTGATTGGCCCAATCCACCGATTGAACTCAGCGGCGGAATGTGTCCGGCAAACTGGAACTGTTCAAATCAACAGTCCGCGGGGTGGCCGGGATGCATGGCCCTCCTGCTTGAAAGTATGGACCGGAGCGTTGTTTTGCCTCATCCCTTCTCAATCGATTCGGGTTGGCGCCTCTTCCGTGGGCGCCAATCCACGGCTTGAGGCGACGTCCGGCCGTGAACGCCGGTTCCGGGCCGGATCGCCGCTGTATAGCGGCGACAGTTTGTCCCTTTTGCCGGGGTGCAAGACGCAGGCGCTTTGATACACTGCGCCGCCGCCAACAGGAGTTCCATGAACGTGCCGAGTCCCTGCAACGTGCTGATGCTCTACCCGCTGTTCTCGGCGGAGTCCTTCTGGACCTTTGGCGAATCCTGCAAAGTGTTGGGCGTCAAGCGCCCTGCCGCCCCTCTGGGTCTGATCACCGTTGCCGCAATGCTGCCCGAGAGCTGGACGGTCCGGCTGATCGATTGCAACACGGCGCCCCTCGGCGACGACGATCTCGCCTGGGCCGACGTCGTCTTCACCGGCGGAATGCTGCCGCAGCAGGCCGACACGCTGCGTCTGATCGAGCTCTGCCGCGCGGCTGGCAAGCCGGTGGTGGTCGGCGGTCCCGATCCCACCTCGAGCCCCCACATCTACGAGCGGGCCGACTTCCGGGTGCTCGGCGAGGCTGAGAGCGTCATCGACCAATTCATCACGGCCTGGGACAGCGGCGCGCGGTCCGGCGTCTTCACCGCGCCGAAATTCCAGGCCGACGTCACCAAGACGCCGGTGCCGCGTTTCGACCTGCTCAAGTTCGAGGACTACCTCTATCTCGGTGTGCAGTATTCCCGCGGATGTCCGTTCACCTGCGAGTTCTGCGACATCATCGAGCTCTATGGACGCGTCCCACGGACCAAGACGAACGAGCAGATCCTGCGCGAGCTCGATACGCTCTACCAAATGGGCTATCGCGGTCATCTCGACTTCGTCGACGACAATTTCATTGGCAACAAGAAGTCGCTGCGGCTATTCCTGCCCCAACTCGCCGAATGGCAGCGCGCCCACGGCTATCCGTTCGAATTCTCCACCGAAGCCTCGGTCAACCTCGCCGACGATCCGGAGCTCTTGGAGCTGATGGGGGCGGCCAATTTCTTCGGCATCTTCGTCGGCATCGAAAGTCCGGATCCGGCGACCCTGGTCGCGATGCGGAAGAAGCAGAACACGCGGCGCAACATCGCCGAGAGCATTCACAAGATCTACGCTGCCGGCATTCTCGTCACCGCGGGTTTCATCGTCGGCTTCGACAACGAGAAGGTCTCGATGGCGGAGTCCATGATCGAGTTCATCGAGGAGGCGGCGATCCCCGTCAGCATGGTCGGCCTGCTCTATGCCTTGCCGAACACGCAGCTGACGCGCCGGCTGGAGCGCGAAGGCCGGCTCCACGCGGGCCACGATGTGGCGCCGACCATCGGCGCCGATCAGTGCACGTCCGGGATCAACTTCGATCCGGTGCGCCCGCTGCGCGACATCCTGATGGACTACAAGCGGGTGCTCGAGCACATCTACAGCCCGGCAGCCTATGCAGGACGCGTCGACCGCTTGATGACGCTGCTCGATCGCTCGCGGCAGCGCCACGAGCTCGCGGAAGGCGATATCCGCGCCAAGCTCGGCGCGATGGAGACGGTGCACAAGGTGGTCAGTGCCCTTCCCGAGGCGCGCGGACCGCTATGGCAGACCTTCATGAACTGCGCCAAGCGCGACACGTCATCGGCGCGCATCGCCGTGCAGATGATCGCCGCCTACGCCCATCTCGGACCGTTCTCGCGCAAGGTCATCGCTGCCATCGATGCGCGCCTGGCGGCGCTGGACAACGAAACCGCCACTCCGGCGACTGTCGACGTGACGGCGGCCTGACACCTGGCCTGAGAGCTTACTTCACTGCCAGTCGCAGGAAGCTCATCACGCTGCCGAGCGCGGCAAAGCCTGCGCCGAGCGCCAGCGCCAATGTCGCGCCGTCGTGGCCCGCGAGTGCGAAGCAGGCCGCGGCGAGCGCGGCGCCCGTGGTCTGGCCGGTCAGGCGCGCGGTGGCGACGATGCCGGAGGCGCTGCCGCTGCGATGCGGCGGCGCGCTCGACATCACCGCCTTCATGTTCGGTGCCTGGAAGAAGCCGAACCCCATGCCGCAGATCACCATCCGCCAGATGATGTCGGCAATGGCGGGATTGGCCGGCAGCATCGCGAGCAGCGCCATGCCGAGGCCGAGCAGCACGAGGCCGATGCCGCCGAGCAGGCCGACCGCGTGGCGGTCGGACAGGCGTCCGGCGATCGGCGCCATGATGCCGACCACCAGCGGCCACGGCGTCATGAAGAAGCCGGTCTCGACCTGCGAGCGCCCGAGCACGTCCTCGAAGTAGAACGGCAGCGAGACGAAGGCGAGGCCCTGCACGGCAAAGGAGCACACCGCCGTCGCCGCCGACAGCGCGAACATCGGCCGGCTGAACAAGTCGATCGGCAGCATCGGCGCGGGATGGTCGGCGTGGCGGCGCGTCAGGATGAAGCCGAAGGCGAGGGCCGAGACCAACTCGATTCCCACGGCCACCGGCGACAAATTGTGGGCGGCGCTGCCAATGCCGGTGATGAATAGGCCGAGGCAGGCCGACGCCAGGATCGCGCCGATAAAATCAAAACCGTGATCGGCGCGCGGTGTCCTCGGCAGCATCGTAAAGCCGATGCCGATCGCGATGAGGCCGAACGGGATGTTGACGGCGAACAGCCACGGCCACGGGCCGAGCGCGAGGATGGCGGAGGCGATCGAGGGTCCGAAGGTGAAGGCGGTGGCCACCACGAGCGCGTTGTGGCCGAAACCGCGGCCCAGCATCCGGCCCGGATAGACGAAGCGCACCAGCGCCGTGTTGACGCTCATGATGCCGCTGGCCCCTAAGCCTTGCAGCGTGCGCGCGAGGAGCAGGCTGTCCAGCGACCACGCCACCGCGCAGAGCAGCGAGGCGACAGTGAACAGGATCAGGCCGCCGAGATAGATGCGCTGGTGCCCGACGATCTCGCCAAGCGCCCCGAGCGGCAGCAGGGTCGCCACCAGCGCGATCTGATAGACGTTGACGACCCAGACCGATTGCTCCGGCGTGACATGCAGGTCGGCGGCAATGGCGGGCAGGGCGATGTTGGCGATCGCGGTGTCGAGCGAAGCCATCGCGAGCGCGGTGAAGATCGCCGCGATGGCCCAGCGCCGCTGCGCGGCTGGCAGGCCGTCGGAGATGGTGTGGTCGGGCTCGCGCGCGGCGGCAGGTAACGTGATTGTCATTCTCTTATTGTCATTGCCTGGCGCGTTGCTCCGGCGGCGTGGCCAAAAGGGGCTTTCGGCATGTACTACGGCCGGGCGGCCTGCCACAGAGACAAGCACGCATGCGGTGTATGCGCGCCGTCCGCGGCTATGCGCTCAGACAAAAAGTGCGAAAACAACCCCATGCACAGTAGAGATGGGCTTGATCGATAAGGGATTTTCAAATTGCGCTGGGATGACACCCGTCGTCGCCACGACGTTGACACGTCGGGCAAAACACCGGCAAAATGCTATGCTGCCAACGAGGGGTCACAAGGCCCGCATAGGTTCGCTTGAATGCGCGATGTCCGCTTCGCGAGCAAGTTCAGCGCATCCGCTCATCTCATCGCCGCGCGCCCAACTGACCGGATGCTCGCTGTCGTCAACTGATCCGGACGACGTCAGCTCGTTGAGCTCATCGCGCCACCTCTCGCCGGTGTAGTCCAGGGCAGCATCGGCGCCGAACCTGATCGCAAATCGGCACTAGTCTGCGGTCGATGCCGCCGCGATCACGCGAGGTGTGGGCCTGCCTGTTATCTCGATTGCGATGTGGCCGAGCGGCATATCTACTTCGCCATTAGCCCATGAATTCGCACGACCGCGCCAGGAGAGGGGACTCTTCCCTAACGGGAAGACAGAGCGCGCATTCATCTGTTGATGGCGACGTTGAACAGCGCGCCAGACCGCGGCGCGGCCTTCGATCTGGAGTTCCGTCGGGATGGACCAGACGTGCTTCGGCCGATGCTCTGGTGCCGGCCATGCCGTACCGGTTGATTTAATTTGACTTTTGCGCAGGGTCAAAATTATATAGTTAATATATTTAATTATTTAATCATTATAGACAGTTATTTCGATCTAAGCGTGTTCTGATCGAGGACTGTAACCATGCGAACAGGCCGGGCTATTCGCTCCATTGGAGTTGCTGTCGAGGGAGGCGTGATCCATGCGCCGACCAATTGAGACTGCACCGAGGAACGGAGAAGGCATCTGGGTGGAAGATGCGACCGGGGCTGTTGAGGTCGGCCATTGGTCATCGGAGGCGGGCAAATGGGTCTGGCAGGACGGCTCTCCAATCAATCCTGCGCCGACCCATTGGTGTCCAGTGATCGAGGATGTCGATCCAGAGGAGGAACGATCGGGCAGTTGGCTTATGGCGGTGGCAATTTTTGTTCCCGTCATCCTCGTTGGGGCTTCCTTGCTCGGGGTGTTCGAGCCATTCCGCGCGCAACCCTTTCCGGACATGACGCGCGCCGGCGACGAGAGCGCCCTCAGCCTCGATCAGCGGCCGGAAATCACGACCGGATCGCTAGCTCTCCTTCAGCGCGAAACGGCCGGAGCTCTGATGCAGGCGGAGCCGGCAAGCGTGGTGCGACCACAGCCGCGGCTGGACGAAGAGGCTCCGCGCATTGAAGCGCTCGCCAACGAGCTGGCCGAGGCGAACAGAGAGCTCGACGAGGCAGTCCAGCGCACGCAGACGGCGGAACTCGCCGGTGAGGAGCTGCGGAAATCACTTCAACAGGAGCAAGCCCACAGCGCCGAGCTCGCGAACGAACTTGCCGGAGCCCGCCGCGAGATCGATGCCGGTAAGGCACAATCCCGCAACGCGGACGATGTGGCCGGGCAGCAGAGAGAGGCGGCGGCGGGAGAGATCGCAGAACTGCAGCAGTCCCTACAACAGGAGCGGCAAAGAAGCGGCCTCCTCGTGAAGCAGGCGAACACCGCGCAGGCAGCAGCGGCGAGCGCGGAGCAAGAACGCCACGAGGCGCAGGCACGCGCCGCCGCACTCGCGAGCGAACTCGCCGGAATTCCTCGCGGATCGCTCATGGCGGAAGCTGCGGCCGCGGAACAAACGGAGGCGACGGAGCGGGAGATCGCAGAGCTGCGACAGTCTTTGCAAGATGAGCAGCGGAAGAACGCCGACCTTGTCGCCGAGGCCAAAGCGGCGAAGGCGGCAACGGCCAATGCCGAACAACAACGTCGCGCTCTCGAAGAAGCCCAGGCGCACGCCGCCGCACTGGCGAGAGAACTCGCCGAAATGCGCCGTGAGATCGAAACCCGGAACGTGCAATTGCGCGAGGCGAACGATGCGGCCTCGCAGCAGAGACAGGCCGCAGACCGAGAGATTGCTGAACTGCAGCAGTCGCTGCAACAGGAGCGGAGCGCGACCGAAGCCAAGCAAAGAGACCGTGCATCGGCATGGGCCCCCACCGATGCGCGCCTTCCGGTGGAGCAAGCGAATGAAGCCCCGATCTTGCCGGCGACGCAGAACGTGGAAGTGACCGCAGCGGAGCCGCCGACAGCCGCAAACCAAAACGAGGCGGCGGCCAGATTGATCCCGCGCGCCAGGGCGTTGCTCGATCAGGGTAATATCGGTGCAGCGCGCATCGTCCTCGAGCTCGCGGCCGAGAAGGACATTGCGCAGGCAAGTTTCATGCTCGCGGAGACCTATGATCCGGCGGTTCTGTCCGCCTGGGGTACCTATGGAACGCGCGGCGAAGCGGCCAAGGCGCGAGAGCTCTACGCCAGGGCATACCGGGGCGGTATTCGCGAAGCGAAGGAACGGCTGGATGCGCTGCAGCGCTGAGAATGGGCTCGTTGCATTTCGGCGGGACGAAAGGTTGTGGTGGCTGATTCAGAAGAGAACGACATGAACAAGGCGCCAAAGTCACTCTCGTTGCTCCTGCTCACCTGCTTGGTGCCGGTTGCGATGATGCTTCAAACGGCCTGCTTGGAAGCGCAAACCGCGAGAAATACCAGGGCCGATGCTCAGCTCGTCCGACGGCCGCTCCCGCAAGAGAATGAAAAGGACCGGATGAACGCCTGGACGGTCGGGCTCGCCGGCGGCCTGCTCGAGGGCGCGCCGATCCGCCTCGCCGCCGAAATGGCCCGGGTCGTCGACGACGGAGCAGACCTGCATCTCCTGCCGATCGTCACCCGGGGCGCCACCGACAATCTGAATGCGCTGCTCTATTTGCGTGGCGTCGATACCGCCATCATAAATTCCGACGCGCTCGAAGAATATCAGGCTCAGGCACCGCAGATCCGAAGCCGCATCACGTATCTGCTCAATCTCTTTCCATCCGAGCTGCACATTTTCGTGCGACCGGAAATCGCGAGCCTGCAGGATCTTGCCGGCAAGAAGGTGAACTTCAATACCCTGGGCACCGCAGCTGCCTATTCAGGACCACTGATCTTCAGCCGTCTCGGCATCGATGTCGACAAGACATTCATTCCGCATCAAGTGGCCCTGGAGCAGATGCGCAAAGGCGAGATGTCGGCCGTCGTGTTCATCACATCGAAACCCGTCGACGCCTTCGTAAAGGGCCGCTGGGAGGCCGGATTCAAGTTCCTCCCGGTGCACTACGACAGGAAGTTCGAGGACTATTATCTGCCTGCGACCTTGGACCCCAATGAGTATCCCAATCTGATCAAGCAAGGCGAGCGGGTCCCGACCATCGCGGTGCCGACGGCGCTCGTTGCGTTCAACTGGCCGCCACGCTCCAATCGCTATCAACGTGTGGCACGCCTTGTCGAGTACCTGTTCTCGCGAATCGACCGCCTGCAGGCTCCGGGCTTCGATCCGAAATGGCGGTCGATCAATCTCGCGGCATCCGTTCCCGGGCTTACCCGCTTCCAAGCCGCGCAGGAATGGCTGGATCGCAAGGCGCGCAGCGTACAGGCGGGGCCATGAAGACTGCCGCTCCTCGGCTCGCCGTCGCCTTGAATGTCGCCTGCGGAATCGCTTACGCGCAAAACACTGGCGATCCCATGGAAACACTTCGGGCTTGTTCGGCGATGGAGGGGCAAGCCCGGCTGGAATGTCTGCAAGACTTATCACGTAAGATCCCTCCGCCAAGTCGGCGGGGGGCAGATGACGGCTGGCTGGTCAGCGAGACCACTTCGCCGGTGGATTATCTGCCGATCGTCACCGCCACCACCTCATCCGTTAGCGGCTCTGATGGCGCCGCGATGCAACTCGCAATCCACTGCCGCAGAGGCCGCACGGAAGTCGTAGTCACCGGACCGGCGCTGTCACGCAGTGCCAACGAATACGTCATCTCTTTTCGGCTGAATGCGGATACGCCAATGCAACTCACGGCATCGTCGCCCTCATTCGGCTCCGGCGTCGCTTTCGGGGGCGACGTCGTAAAGTTGCTAAGCTCGCTACCCGACGACGGTCACATCGTTGTGCGCCTTTTCACCCGCGCTGGTCCGGTGCAAGACGGACAATTCCAGCTCAGCGGATTCGAAAATGTGCGCAAGAAAATGGCGGCTGCATGCAAATGGCCCCATGCCGTCGCCAGACCAGGAAGGTGATGGGCAGGGAAAATGGGAGATACAAGATGATCAATCCAAAATGGGCGATGGCAGTCATCAGCGGACTGGCGATGCTGCTTCTGATCGGACCAAGCGCGGCGCAGCAGGACAACCAGTTGATTCCGCAGGTGCGTGAGAAGAGCCAAGCGAGCAACCCGAAGCATCCGGCTCGACAGAAGCAGGTGAGCAAGCCGGCGCAGAATCAGGCGATCAAGCAGGATCCTGCGAACAACACGAAGATGGCTCTGGCGACGAAAGCCGAGAGCGCCAGGAAGCCGCATCGGCTGATACTGCAGGTCAATTCCAACGAACCTGCGATGATGAACCTCACACTCAACAATGCGACCAACGTCGCGCAATACTACCGCGATCTCGGTGAACCAGTGTCGATCGAGGTCGTCACTTTCGGTCCTGGCCTTCACATGCTGCGCGATGACACCTCGCCGGTAAAGCCGCGCATCGAGGTGCTCGCGATGAGCCATCCCGAAATCTCCTTCAAAGCTTGCGGCAACACCCAGGAAAACATGCGCAAGGCGGAGAACAAGGATATCAACCTGATTCCACAGGCCACGGTCGTCAAATCCGGTGTCGTCCGCGTCATGGAGCTGCAGGAGCAGGGCTGGAGCTACGTCAAACCGTGAGGTCCGGCGGCAAACCCAGAGCAATCGCATATGGGAAGCGGATTCCCTGCGGCCCATCCTTCGAGACGCCCGCTTTGGCGGGCTCCGCAGGATGAGGGCGGAGTGTGCGGAAGCAGTTTCAACGGCCTCGATGCCAATTAGCCTCATCCTGAGGAGACCGCTGGAAGCGGTCGTCTCGAAGAACGAGGCGCTTGCTCAGGCGGCTCCAAGAGATCATACGCGATAGCCCTGCCGGCAAACCGGACATGGCATGCGTTCGCGCGCGAGCGGATTCTTGAGCCCGCCCCTAAAACTGGTATCTCCGCAAGCCTCCATCCACCGGGATCACCGTGCCCGTAATGTAGCGCGCCACCGGTGAGGCCAGGAACACTGCGAGCGCGGCCAGATCCTCCGGCTCGCCCCAATAGCCGACCGGGATCTCTTCCTCCGCGAAGCGCTCGCGATAATCCGGCGGGTAGTTGCGGCGGATCTGCTCGCTCATGATGCGGCCGGGCGGGATGCAGTTGATGGTGATGCCGTGCGCGCCGATCTCGCGCGACAAGCCCTTGGCCCAGGCGTGCACGGCGGCTTTCGCGGCGAAGGCGGCGTTGAGGCCTTCCGGCTCGGACTTGCCGGTGATGTTGACGATGCGGCCCCATTTGCGTTCGATCATCTGCGGCAGCAGCGCATGTGCGATACGGCGGTAGCTGGTGAAGTTCAGCGCGATCGCCTCGTCCCATTTGCTGTCGGGCGCATCGACGGGGAGGGGGCGGCTGCCGCCGGCATTGTTGACGAGGATGTCGACATGGCCGAGCTCCTTGATTGCAAACGCCGCGATCCTCTCCGCCGCGTCCTTCGCCATCACGTCCTGCTCGAACGGCGTTATCAGCCCGCCGCCGACCTCTTTCACCAGCTCGGCGAGCAGATCGGTCCGCCGCGCGACGCCAACGACGCGCACGCCTTCGGCAGCAAGGCCCTTGGCGATGGCGCGGCCGATGCCGATGCTTGCGCCCGTGACGACTGCGGTTTTCGATTTGAGCCCGAGGTCCATGGTCACACGCTCTCTTGTTGTTTCTTGGCTGTTGCTTTCGTTTCCTGCCCCGTCCCGCGGGCTTTGCGAATTGCCCGACCGGGACGAGCAGTGGTAACCAAGAGCTTCGGCGAAGGAAACACGAAAAAGAAAAGGCATCAGCGATGGTCTGGGACCCGCAGCAATATCTGAAGTTCTCCGGCCACCGGCTCCGGCCCGCCGTCGACCTGTTGATGCGGATTCCGGATTTCGGCCCACGCGCGATCGCCGATCTCGGCGCCGGCGCCGGCAACGTGACAAAACTGATCAGGGAGCGCTGGCCGGATGCCACCGTGACCGGCGTCGAGGGTTCGGCCGAGATGGTCGCGGCCGGCCGCAAGGCCGCGCCCGACGTGGAATGGTCGCATGAGGATCTCGGCCATTGGCGTCCAGCGAAGCAGTATGACCTGATCTATTCCAATGCCGCACTGCACTGGCTGCCCAATCATGCGGCACTGTTTCCGTCGGTGATGGAGAAGGTGACGCGTGGGGGCATGCTTGCGGTGCAGATGCCGCGCAATTTTACCGCGCCGTCGCATGTGCTGATCGGCGAGACCGCGCTGAACGGTCCCTGGCGGTCCAAGGTCGAGCATCTCGTCACCCCGCCGCCGGTCGAAGGGCCGGCCTTCTATCACGACCTGCTCGCGCCGCTCTCGCAGAATATCGACATCTGGGAAACTGAATATCTGCAAGTGCTCGAAGGCGAGAACCCGGTGAAGGAATGGACCAAGGGGACCTGGTTGACGCGCTATCTCGATGTCTTGCAGGGTGATGAGAAGGCTGCGTTCGAAGCCGCCTATGGGATGCGGGTCGCAAAGGCCTACCCGAAGAATGCGGCGGGGCAGACGCTGTTCCCGTTCCGGCGCCTCTTCATAGTCGCCCAGCGCAAAGGCTAATGGCACTGCCGCAATGCGGCAAAAGCGCTCGTTTCCTTGGACTGAAGCGGGCGCCGGGTTGCGCATCTGGCAGCGGTCAAGTTAGCTTGGCTGCGGCAAATTGGGCTTAGGTCTAGTTGTTCGGGTGGCGGATTGCTGCCACTACTGACCTGAAAAACAAAAAGACCCAGTTTAGACAGGTTGTTGGGAGGTTACTTCATGCGCAAGCTGCTTCTTGCAGTCGCCGCCACGGCTATTCTGTTGGTCCCTGCCGTCGCCCAGGCCCAGAATCCCATCGTCATCAAGTTCAGCCACGTCGTCGCCAATGACACCCCGAAGGGCAAGGGCGCGCTGAAGTTCAAGGAGCTCGCCGAGAAGTACACCGACGGCAAGGTCAAGGTCGAAGTCTACCCGAACTCCACGCTCTACAAGGACAAGGAGGAGATCGAGGCGCTTCAGCTCGGTTCGGTGCAGATGCTCGCGCCGTCGACCGCGAAATTCGCGCCGCTCGGCGTCAAGGAGTTCGAGGCGCTCGACCTGCCATGGCTGTTCAGGGATGACCAGACCTACGCCAACGCGATGAAGGGCACGGTCGGCAAATGGCTGTTCCAGAAGCTCGAGGCCAAGGGCATCACCGGGCTCGCTTATTGGGACAACGGCTTCCACATGCTCTCCGCCAACCGCCCCTTGCTGAAGCCGACCGATTTCCAGGGGCTTAAATTCCGCATCTCCGGATCGAAGATCGCCGACCAATATCTTCGCATCATGGGTTCGATCCCGCAGATCATGGCGTTCTCCGAAGTCTACCAGGCGCTGCAGACGGGCGTGGTCGACGGCTGCGAGAACACGGCGTCCAACTACCTGACGCAGAAGTTCTACGAGGTGCAGAAGGACATCACCGTGTCCTATCACGCGCATCTGCAATATGCCGTCATCGTCAACGCGAAATTCTGGTCGGGCCTGCCGCCCGACATCCGCACCCAGCTCGACAAGGCGATGGCGGAGGCGACCGACTACACCAACTCGATCGCGCGCCAGGAGAACGAGGACGCGCTGGCCGAGATCAAGAAGCTGGGCAAGACCAATCTGCATTATCTCACCGACGCCGATCGCAAGGTGTGGCAGGAGGCGATGCAGCCGACCTACAAATGGGCGAAGGGACGGGTCGGGCAGGAGGTGCTCGATCTCCTCGCCAAGGAACTCGACGTCAAGATGAACTGACGGCCGCGCCCTACTAAGAACAATAACAACGGTCGGGGGTAATCGCACTCCCGGCCGTTTCGCTCTTGAATGGACGAGCCAATGCTGGGGGGACCAAGTTGCTGCGTGTGCTGAACCGTGTGCTCGATCATCTCGAGGAATGGCTGATCGCGACGATGATCGCGGCTGCGACGTCGCTCATCTTCGTCGCGGTGCTGCATCGTTACGGCGCCGGCCTGTCGATCGATATCGCCAGATGGGCGGAGGCCCGCAATCTGGCCTTCCTCGCCGTTCCCGCGCGCGCGACGTTCAGCTGGCTTGCCTCGCTCGACCTGTCCTGGGCGCAAGAGCTCTGCATTTACATGTTCATCTGGATGGCGAAGTTCGGCGCCGCCTACGGCGTGCGCACCGGCATCCATGTCGGCGTCGACGTGCTCGTCAACATCCTTCCGGGCGGATCGCGCCGCCGCGTCATCACCTTCGGGCTGTTGTGCGGCGCGCTCTTCACCGCCATCGTGAGCTATTTCGGCGCCGCGTTTGTCAGCCAGATGTGGCAGACCGGCCAGCAGTCCAACGATCTCGAAGCGCCGATGTGGGTGGTGTATCTCACCATCCCGCTCGGCTCCGGCTTGATGTGCTTCCGCTTCCTCCAGGTCGCGTGGTCGTTCTACCGCACCGGCGAGCTGCCGCATCACGACATGGCGGGCGTCGAGGGCGTCGAGGCGGACCCGGTGCATCCGGCCCCGGTGACACCCAGCCAGGTCGTCCGGGACGAGCGCAGCCCGCTCGGCTGGATCCTGATGCTGCTGCCGGTCCTGATCGTCGCCCTGTGCTTTGCGCATGCCGGCCACGTCATCACGCTGCCGCATGGCCTGCGCGTCGTCATCGTGTTCGCACTTCTACTCTCGTTGATGCTGACGGGCATGCCGATCTCGATCGCGCTGGGCCTGACCGTGCTCAGCTTCATGTTCACGCTGACCGATGTGCGAACGGAATCGGTGGCGCTGAAGCTGTTCACCGGCATCGAGAATTTCGAGATCATGGCGATCCCGTTCTTCATCCTTGCCGGCAACTTCCTGACTCATGGCGGCGTGGCGCGCCGGATGATCACGTTCGCGACCGCGCTGGTCGGCCATTGGTACGGCGGTCTCGCTTTGTCGGGCGTGGTCGCTTGCGCGCTGTTCGCGGCAATTTCCGGCTCCTCGCCGGCGACCGTGGTGGCGATCGGTTCGGTGATCCTGCCTGCGATGGTCGCGCAAGGGTTTCCGAAGCGGTTCGGGGCTGGGGTGATCACGACCTCCGGCTCGCTCGGCATTCTCATTCCGCCGTCGATCCCGATGGTTCTCTACGCCGTCTCCACCAACAGCTCGGTCGGTAAGCTCTTCATCGCCGGCATCGTGCCGGGATTCGTCCTCGCCACGCTGCTCGGCGCCACGACGTTCTATCGTGCCTGGCGCAACGACTATCCGCGAATGCCGAAGGCCACGTTCCTCCAGCGTCTGGATGCGTTCCGCAAGTCGATGTGGGGCATCCTGCTGATCGTGATCGTGATCGGCGGCATCTACAGCGGCTTGTTCACGCCGACCGAAGCTGCGGCCGTCAGCGCGGTCTACGCCTTCATCGTCGCAGTGTTCATCTACAAGGATCTGAAGCTGCGCGACGTGCCGCGGGTGCTGCTGTCATCGGCGAACCTTTCGGCGATGCTGCTCTACATCATCACCAACGCCGTGCTGTTCTCGTTCCTGATGACCTACGAGAACGTGCCGCAGGCGCTGGCGCAATGGATGATCGACCAGGGGCTGGGGTGGATCGGCTTCCTGCTCGTCGTCAACCTGCTGCTGCTGCTGGCGGGCAACGTGATGGAGCCGTCCTCGATCATCCTGATCATGGCGCCGATCCTGTTTCCGGTCGCGGTCAAGCTCGGCATCGACCCGATCCATTTCGGCATCCTGATGACCGTCAACATGGAGGTCGGGCTGTGCCATCCGCCCGTCGGCCTCAATCTCTACGTCGCCTCAGGCATCGCCAAGATGGGCATCACCGAGCTCACGGTCGCGGTGTGGCCGTGGCTCCTGACCATGCTGACGTTCCTGGTGATCGTGACCTATTGGCCCGGCCTGTCGTTGTGGCTGCCGACGCTGCTGGGGATGTAGCGGCTTAACCCCGTCTCGTTCTGGGGAGAGGGCAAATCGTAGCCCGGATGGAGCGCAAGCGTAATCCGGGACTTTCCCGCGTCTGGATCGAAACCCCGGATTGCGCTTCGCTCCATCCGGGCTACGGTTCGCTCCTTCCTCCGATGGCAATCAACCGCGAGATGCGGTTAGATGGCCGCGACAGGCCGGAGAACAGAAATGACAGAACACAGCAGCGAGCCGAAAAGCGCAACGCCGTCCGTCATCGCGCAACACGAGGCCATGCTGAACGCGCTGCCGTTCTCCGACACGCGGGATTTCGACGACGCGGCGCGCGGCTTTCTCGGCACGATCGAGAATGCGACGGTCACACATCCGCAGGGGCGGACGGTCTGGAGCCTTGCGCCCTATGGCTTCCTCGCCGAGCAAGAAGCGCCGCCCACCGTCAATCCGAGCCTGTGGCGGCAGTCGCGGCTCAACATGCATCACGGCCTGTTCGAGGTCGTGCCCGGCGTCTATCAGGTGCGCGGGCTCGACATCGCTAACATGACGCTGATCGAGGGCGACAGTGGCGTCATTGTCGTGGATACCCTGACCTCGATCGAGGGCGCGCGCGCCGCGCTCGATCTCTACTTCAGGCACCGGGGCAAGCGCCCGGTCGCGGCCGTCATCTTCACGCACACCCACACCGATCATTGGGGCGGCGCGCGCGGCGTGCTGGAGGAGGATGCGCTGGCGACTAGCCGCGTGCCGATCATCGCGCCGAACCTGTTCATGGAGCACGCCGTCTCCGAGAACATCATCGCTGGACCGGCGATGCTGCGCCGGGCGCAGTACCAGTTCGGACCGTTCCTCGCCAAGGGCGTGCGCGGGCAGGTGGATTGCGGCCTCGGCAAGTCGATGGCGGCAGGCTCGGTCGCGCTGCTGCGCCCGACCGATTTGATCATGGCCACCGGCGAGAGGCGCGTCATCGACGGCGTCGAGTTCGAATTCCAGATGGCGCCCAACAGCGAAGCGCCGGCGGAGATGCATTTCTTCGTCCCGCGCTACAGGCTTCTGAACCTCGCCGAGAACTGCACCCACAATTTCCACAATCTGCTGCCGTTCCGCGGCGCCGATGTGCGCGACGCGCTGGCCTGGTCGAAATATCTGGGCGAGGCCCTGCTGCTCTGGGACGGCAAGGCCGAGGCGATGTGCGGCCAGCATCACTGGCCGGTGTGGGGGAGGGATCGGATCGGCACCATGATCCGGCAGCAGCGCGACCTCTACAAATTCGCGCACGACCAGACCATCCGCCTGATGAACCACGGCCTCACCGCCGCCGAGATCGCCGAAACGATCCAGTTGCCGAAGAGCCTGGAGGCTGCCTGGCACGGCCGCGGCTATTACGGCCACATCCGGCATAACGTGAAGGCGATCTACCAGAAATATCTCGGCTGGTACGACGCCAATCCGGTCAATCTCGACCCGCTGCCGCCGGTTGAATCAGGCAGGAAGTATGTCGAGTACATGGGTGGCGCGGATGCCATTCTGGCGCGGGCGCGGACGGATTTCGACAAGGGCGAGTTTCGTTTCATCGTGCAAGCGCTCGGCCATCTCGTCTTCGCCGAGCCGGACAATCAGGCGGCGCGCGCGTTGCTGGCGGATACGCTCGAGCAGCTCGGTTATGCCGCCGAAAGCGCGACCTGGCGCAACGCCTATCTGTTCGGTGCCCAGGAATTGCGCCAGGGCATGCCAAAGGTGTCGGCGCGCCCGCCGATGCCGCGCGAGACGCTGGCCGCATTGCGCACCTCGCAGCTCTGGGACGTGCTCGGCATCCGCCTCAACGGCCCGAAAGCGGAGGGCAAGCACATCGTGCTGAACTGGCGTTTTTCCGACACCGGCGAGACCTTCGTTCTCAATTTGGAAAACTCTGCGCTGACCTATACCGAGGGCGTGCAGGCGGAGGGCGCCGATGCCAGCTTCACGCTGGCACGCTCGACGCTCGACGAAGTCATCGCGAAACAGACCAACTTTCCGGAAGCGGTCGCCGCCGGCAAGATCAAGCTCTCAGGCAATCCGATGCGGCTCGCCGAGCTGATGGGCCTGATGGACGAATTCCCGCGCATGTTCGAGATCGTCGAGCCGAAGCGGACGGGCGTGGTGTAGGGAAGCGCGGTGTCGGCTTCTTCCCTTCTCCCCTTGTGGGAGAAGGTGGCGCGAAGCGCCGGATGAGGGGTCTCTTTCCACGGAGAAACTTTTCTATGCGGAAGCAACCCCTCACCCAAGCGACTGTGCCGCTTGGTTCTTGAGCCCTCTCCCACAAGGGGAGAGGGCACTTCCACTGGCGGTGTAGAAAATCTACTCCGCGCTGCTCACCAGCTTGATCCGCGGTGCTTGTTCCTCGGTCAGGCTGCGATACGCGGCGAGATAGTCCAGTGCCATGCGCCGCGCCGTGAAGCGCGTCTCGAACTGCTTGCGGATCGCGGCGCGGTCGAGCTGCGGCAGGCGCTTGATCACTCCTGCCGCGCTGATGACGTCCTCGACCACGAAGCCGGTCAGGCCTTCGTCAATGATCTCCGGCACCGAGCCGCGGTTGAAGGCGACGACCGGCGTTCCGCAGGCCATGGCTTCGATCATCACGAGGCCGAACGGCTCCGGCCAGTCGATCGGCAGCAAGAGGCCGAGCGCGCCGCTCAGGAAGTCCGATTTCTCGTGATCGCTGATCTCGCCGATGAACTCCACCAGCGGATTGTTCTCGATCATCGGCCGGATCAGCTCGTCATAGTAATCCTGGTCGGCGCGATCGACCTTGGCGGCGATCTTCAGCGGGATGCCGCAATGGGTCGCGATCTTGATGGCGCGGTCGACACCTTTCTCCGGCGCGATGCGGCCGAGCACGGCGAGATATTCTTGGCGAGCCGGCTTCGGCGTCAGCAGGTTCTCCGGCAGGCCGTGGTGGATCGTCGTCACCCAGCTTGCCTGCGGCACCGGGCGGCGCTGCGCATTGGAGATCGAAATGACGGGCATCTTGGTGAAGGTGTTGAAGACCGGCTGGTGCTCCGGCAGGTCCAGCCGGCCGTGCAGCGTGGTCACGAACGGCGTCGGCTGCCGGTGGAAGAGCGACCACGGGTAATAGTCCAGATGGAAGTGGAGGAAGTCGAACTCCTCATCGTCACATTTCTGCCGCACCCGCTCCAGGAGCACCATGTGCAGCGCATTGGGATCGCGCACGGAACCGTCGAGACGGAGCGCCCGCGGCCATAACGCATCCAGCTTTCCCGAGGTTTGCGAGTCGCCGCTGGCGAACAGCGTCACATCGTGTCCAAGGGCCACCAGCTCTTCCGTCAACCAATGCACCACCCGCTCGGTGCCGCCATACAGCTTGGGTGGAACAGCCTCCGTCAACGGAGCAACCTGCGCGATGCGCATCTCACCATCTCCTTTGTGCGATCATGATCGAAGAGCCCCCGCCAGTACGGCACCGGCAATGCCAGACAAGGGAACGTTCCCGCACTTGCGAAGTTCCTTCCTCCAAACGTTACATATTCGACACGTGCGGGGCCGTCTCGATGCTGCCATCACATCTTCTCAGATCGTCCGCATCCGCATGTCGTGATCGCCCGGCCCGGGAACCGAGGCGAAGCGGTCGATGTTCAGTTCGATCGGTAAACAACATCCGAAAATCATCACGACGGGGTCGGTAGCCACATGGATCAGCTTTCTGGATACGCGCGCAGGCCATTTGCTTTTGTCCTGCGCTATCTCCGGCGTCGTCTTGCGTCGCATCTGGTGATCCTGACCGCTGTCGTGGCAGCCGTTGCCTGCTCCGTGGGCACGCAGTATGGCGTCAAATCCCTGGTCGATAGTCTGTCCGCCGGACCATCACATGGTGGCAGCGTATGGCTGGCATTCATTTTACTCATGTCGCTGATCACCGCCGACAACTTCCTGTGGCGGATCGCGAGCTGGACAGCGAGCTTCACCTTCGTCCGGGTCACGGGTGATTTACGCCGTGACATATTTCGTCATCTGACCGGTCACGCGCCGAGCTACTTCTCCGATCGCATGCCGGGCATGCTGACGAGCCGCATCACGGCGACCTCGAACGCGGTGTTCACGGTCGAGAACATGTTCGTCTGGAACGTGCTGCCGCCCTGCATTGCCACAGTTGCGGCAATCATGCTGATTGGAACCGTGAGTCCCTATATGGCGCTCGGCCTGATCGTGATCGCGGGTGGCATGGTGATCGCGATGTTCCACCTGGCCGCCGCCGGCAAGCCGCTGCATGACGATTTCGCCGACAAGGCCGCGGTGGTCGACGGCGAGATGATCGACGTGATCAGCAACATGCCGCTGGTGCGCGCTTTCTGCGGCATCAGCCACGAGCATGAGCGGTTCGATGCGACGGTGAACCGGGAGCTCACCGCGCGCGGCCGCAGCCTGCGCTATCTGGAGAAGCTGCGGCTCACGCATGCCGGTGTGACCGTCGTGTTGACGGTGGCGCTGATGGCCTGGGCGATCACGTTGTGGCAGCGGGGCGAGGCGACCACCGGCGACGTCGTGCTGGTCTGCACCCTTGGCCTATCCATTCTCAATGCCACGCGCGACCTCGCGGTGGCGCTGGTCGACGTCACCCAGCACGTCGCGCGGCTGACCGAGGCGATCGCCACGCTGCTGGTGCCGCACGAGCTGCGCGATCACCCCGAGGCCGAGCCTCTCGTCAAGAGCGGCGCTGCGATCGCGTACAACAACGTCACCTTCGGCTATCCCGGCGGCGAGAAGATCTTTGAGCGGTTCAGCCTGCGCCTGCAGCCCGGCCAGCGCGTCGGTCTGGTCGGCCAGTCCGGCGGCGGCAAATCGACGCTGTTCACGCTGCTCCAGCGCTTCTACGATACCGACGAGGGCAGCATCACCATCGACGGACAGGACATCTCGAAGGTGACGCAGCTGAGCCTGCGCGAGGCGATCTCAGTCGTGCCGCAGGATATCTCCTTGTTTCATCGTTCCATCCGCGAGAATATCCGCTATGGTCGCCCGAACGCGACCGATGACGAGGTGCTGCGCGCGGCGATCGCGGCGCGCTGCGATTTCGTCGAGAGCCTGCCCGACGGTCTCGACACCATGGTCGGCGACCGCGGTGTGAAGATGTCGGGCGGCCAGCGCCAACGCATCGCGATTGCGCGCGCCTTCCTCAAGGACGCGCCGATCCTGCTGCTCGACGAGGCGACCGCAGCGCTTGACAGCGAATCCGAGGAGGCGATCCGCGAGGCGCTGTCGCGGCTGATGCGCGGCCGCACGGTGATTGCGATCGCGCACCGCCTGGCGACGCTGCGCAATTTTGATCGCGTGGTGGTGCTCAAGGCCGGTAAGATCATCGAGGACGGCGCGCCCGACCGGCTGATGCAGGCTCACGGTCCCTACCGTGAGCTGGTGACGCAGGAGATGAGCCGGCTCTCGAAGTTCGCCGCGTAGATCCAGCAGGCGCGTTCGTTGGTTGCGTTTCGAATCAAGGCGCAGGGGAGCAGCTCATGGCAGCCGAAACCGTAACCCAGATCATTTCGATATCGCAGACGGCCGAAGCCGTCGCGGAGCAGACGTTCTACATTCCGATGACGGGACCCGCCGCCCGGCCGCGGCGGTCCCTCAAGCACGACGATACCTTCATCGTGCTCGACAGCCATGGCGACATCGGCGCTTCGGCGGGCGGGCCGGACGGGCTGTTTCACCACGACACGCGCTATCTGGCGCGGCTGGAGCTCGTGCTCGACGATCTCCAGCCGCTGCTGCTCGGCTCGAACCTGCGCGACGACAATTCGGCGTTGACAGTCGATCTGACCAATCCCGACATCTACCGTCAGGGCCGCCTCGTGTTCCAAAAGGATCTGCTGCACATCGTGCGCACGATCTTCCTGTGGCGCGGTGCAGCCTATCAACGCATCGGCGTGCAGAACCACGGCGACGCGCGCGCCAGCTTCGAGTTGACGCTGCTGTTCGACAACGACTTCGCCGACCTGTTCGAGGTCCGCGGCGAGCGGCGCCCGCGCCGCGGGACGGGCACGAGCCGGCTGCTCGGCCCGACCGACGTGCTGTTCGGGTATCGCGGCCTCGACGACGCCGAGCGCACCACCGGCCTGCATTTCGACCCGCGCCCGACGCGGCTGTCAGTCAATGCCGCGACATGGCAGCTCGAGCTCGACCCGCACGAGGCCAGATCGCTGTTCGTCGCCGTCTCCTGCAACCGGCCGGTGACGGAAAAGCCGGCGCGGTTCTTCCAGGGCCTCCTGGCCCACCGCCGCGAGATGCGGCAGTCGACCATGGGCGCCGCCAGCATCGAGACCTCCAACAACATCTTCAACGAGGTGCTGTGTCAGGCCATGGCCGACCTCAACATGCTGATGACGGAGACCCCGCAGGGGCGTTATCCCTATGCCGGCATACCCTGGTACTCGACGACGTTCGGCCGCGACGGCCTGATCACTGCGCTACAGATGCTCTGGATCGATCCGCGCGTTGCCAAGGGCGTGCTCAGACGGCTCGCGCATTTCCAGGCGAAGGCGATCGATCCGCTCGCCGACGCCGCGCCTGGAAAGATCCTGCACGAGATGCGCGGCGGCGAGATGGCGGCGCTGGGCGAGGTGCCGTTCTCCCAATATTACGGCAGCGTCGATTCGACCGCGCTGTTCGTCCTGCTCGCCGGAAGCTATTTCGAGCGCACTGGAGACGAGGCCACGTTGATCGAGCTGTGGCCGGCGATCGAAGCGGGGCTCGCCTGGATCGACGGTCCTGGCGATCCCGATCAGGACGGCTTCGTCGAATACCAGCGCGCGACGGAGAAGGGGCTGGCCAACCAGGGCTGGAAGGATTCCTACGACGCGATCTTCCATGCCGACGGCCAGCTCGCGGAAGGCAACATCGCGCTCGCCGAGGTCCAGGGCTACGTCTACGCGGCCAAGCAGCTCGCTGCGCGCTGCGCGCTGCGGCTCGGCAAGCCGGACCGCGTGCGCCAGCTCGAGGCCGAAGCCAAGGCGCTGGCCGAGCGCTTCGAGAAGGCGTTCTGGTGTGAGGAGCTCGGCACCTATGCGCTCGCCCTCGACGGCAGGAAGCGTCCCTGCAAGGTGCGGACCTCGAATGCCGGGCAGGTGCTGTTCAGCGGCATGATCCGCGAGGATCGTGCCCGTCTCGTCGCCGCCGATCTGATGCGACCGCATTTCTACTCGGGCTGGGGCATCCGCACCGTCGCGCAGAGCGAGGTGCGCTACAACCCGATGTCCTATCATGACGGTTCGATCTGGCCGCACGACAACGCGCTGATCGCGCTCGGGCTCGCGCGCTACGGCCTCAAGCATTCGGTGGCACATGTCTTCAAGGGGCTGTTCGACGCGGCGACCTATATGGACCTGCGCCGGCTGCCCGAATTGTTCTGCGGCTTCCGGCGCGAGAAGCGGCGCGGCCCGACGCTCTATCCGGTCGCCTGTGCGCCGCAGGCCTGGGCCAGCGCGACGTCGTTCACGCTGCTGGAGGCGGCGCTGGGCATCGAGTTCGACGTGGCACGCTGTGAGATTCGCCTGCGCAATCCGCATCTGCCGACGTTTCTGAACGAGGTGATCCTGCGCGATCTGCGGCTGGGCGGGTCCAGCGTGGATCTGCGCGTCAGCCGCCACGGCGACGACGTGGCGCTGGAGGTGTTGCGCACGCGCGGCCAGATCCAGGTCTCGATCGTGCTGGCGCGCTAGCGGCGCGCCGTGAGGAGGGTGCGATGCGTGCGATCGGAGCACTGATCCTGGGCATAGCCATCGTCTCGGGCCTGGCGGTGGCGACCTCGCGCGCCGCGGAGGATCAGCCCGCGGGCGCGAGCGAAGCGAATGCGCCGCCGACGGCACAGCCGCCGGCCTCGACCGTTCCGGTCACCCCCAAGGATGCCGCCCCGCCGCCCTCGGTGACCATCATCGGCGCAAGCGAGGCGCATGGCGTCCTCGGCCGTGACGTGCGCAGCGCCGCCGGCGAAGACATGGGCCGCATCGTCGACGTCATCGTCGATCGCACCGGCCATGTGCGTGCGGCGGCGATCGATTTCGGCGGCTTCCTCGGCGTCGGCAGCCGCAAGATCGTGGTGGACTGGAACGCGCTGCGCTTCGGCAAGATCGCCAACAAGAAGGACAGCATCACGCTGGAATTGACCAAGGCGCAGGTCGCGGCTGCGCCGGAATACAAGGAAGATACGCCGATCGTCGTGCTCGGCGCATCCGGCAGCCTTCAACCGCTGCAAGCGATTCAGTGAGGTGCCCGGAGGGCTGACCGCCTGTGCTGTTGTCGAGAAAGCCGAAACATGCAGATCGCGACGGCCGCGTTGAGCAGAACAACGTCGCCGCGTCGCCGGCTGCAGGCCTTCCGGCACCGTCGCGCCAGAGCCTGCGCGGGCTCGACTGGTTCATCTTCTTCCTCGCCGATGTGCAGACCGGATTCGGTCCGTTCATCGCGGTTTATCTGACGACGCAGAAATGGACCCAGGTCGAGATCGGCCTCGTGCTGTCGATCGGTGGCATCGTCGCCCTGATCGGGCAGATGCCGGGCGGCGCGATCATCGATGCGGCAAAATCGGAACGGCTGGTGGCCGCCCTTGCGATTGCCACCATCGGCTGCTGCGCGCTTGCCTACGCCGCGATGCCGATCTTCCCCGTCGTGGTGACCGCCGCCACCCTGCATGCGATGGCGAGCTGCGTGCTGGGGCCGGCGATTGCCGCGATCAGCCTCGGCCTCGTCGGCCCGCTCGCGATCGGCGAGCGTCTCGGCCGCAATGCCCGCTTTGCCTCGCTCGGCAACGGCGTTGCGGCGGCGGTGATGGGCACCGCCGGCTACCTGCTCTCGAGCCGCTCGGTATTCCTGGTCACCTTCCTGCTCGCGATCCCGACCCTGATCGCGCTTTCGCGCATCCGCGAGCACGAGGTCGACATTAGACGCTGTCACGGCGAGATGCCGCCTGAAGCCGCGGATCGCGGCGACACCAATGTCTGGCACCTGATCCGGCAGCGTCCGCTGATTGTCTTCGCGCTGAGCGTGCTCTTGTTGCAGCTCGCGAATGCCGCGATGATGCCGCTGATGGCGAGCGCGGTGACGGCGCGGTCGAGCCAGTGGGCGACGGTGCTCGTCGCCTTTTGCATCGTCGTTCCGCAAGCGATCGTGGCGCTGCTGTCGCCGAGCATCGGGCGCAAGGCACAACTCTGGGGCCGGCGGCCGCTGCTCCTGATCGGATTCGGCGCGCTGACGATTCGCGGTCTGCTGTTCGCAACCGTGCGCGATCCCTATCTGCTCGTGCTGGTGCAGGTGTTCGACGGCCTCACCGCGGCCGTGTTCGCGGTGATGATTCCGCTGATCGTCGCCGACGTCGCATTCGGCAGCGGTCACTTCAACCTGGCGCAGGGCATCGTCGGCACGGCGACCGGCATCGGCGCGTCCTTGAGCACCGCGCTTGGCGGCTATGTCAGCGACAAGTTCGGCAACGCCACCGCCTTCATCGGACTGTCCGGCATCGCCGCGACGGGGCTTCTGCTGATTTTGTTCGTGATGCCGGAGACGCGGCGCGCGGGTATGACCGCGACCAAAGAGATGGCCGGCTGAACGAATTCAGCCGGCCAAGTAGGTGGGGGAGGTAAGAGAGATCAGGCGTCCAGATTGTGCAGGCGCTGGCGGTTGCGCAGCACGATCTGGCGGGCGCCGGAGAAGCCCAGGATGCCCTGGGTGTGAAGCTGCGACAGCGCACGCGACACGGTCTCGAGCGTGAGGCCGAGATAGTCGCCGATGTCGCGGCGGCACATCGGCAGCGCCATCATGCCAGCAACGGCGAGGCGGCGGTCCATTTCGAGCAGGAAGGTCGCAACGCGCTCCATCGCGGTCTTGCGCCCCAGCAGCAGCATGTGGTCCTCGGCGTGGCGCAGCTCGGAAGCCGTCATGGCCCAGAGCTTGCGGGCGACCTGGACGTCGATGCCGGCGGCCTTCTCGAGGCTGGCGCGCTTCACGAGGCGCACGGTGGTGTCGATGATGGCTTCGGCGGCGAGGCGGTGACTGGCGCCGGATTCGAGCCCGAACACGTCGCCGGGAAGATGGAAGGCGCCGATCTGGCGGCGGCCGTCGGAGAGAAGCTTGTAGCTGCGCACCGCGCCGGTGATGACCTGATAGACATATTCGGCCGGCTCGTCCTCGCCATAGATCTCCTCGTCCTTGCGGTAGGAGAACTCCGTGGCGACGAGGCCGACATGGCCCGTGATCGCGCCGAACTGGTCGGTGACGGGATGGGCAGGAGCAATCTTGCCACCAATCTGGGTATTGATTGCCTTGGTGTTGATCGTCTGGGTCAGCATCTGCGCCATCTCCGTTGTGATGACGCATTGGTACGCGGTATCGGGGGCTTCGAAAATTTCGAGCGATATCTTAAGGGAGTTGCCTTACGTAGAATCCCGTAGGTCAGGCGCGGGGGTGCTCCTGGATGGCGCGGCGGATGCGCTTGAGCAGGTTTTCGTCGAGAAGCGGCTTCAGGACCACGTCTTTCACCCCCGCCGCGGCCGCCCGGGCCGAGATGTTCTCGTCCGGATAGCCGGTGATCAGGATCACGGGGGTCTCGCTGTCGGACTGGCGCAGCCGGCCGGCGAGCTCGATGCCGTTGATGTCGGGCATCTTGTAGTCGATCACGTAGCAGTCCGCGCCCCGAGCACCGCTCGCGTTGAGCAGGGCCGTGCCGCTCCTGAAGGTCCGCACGGCAAAGCCGTCGGTCTCCAGCAGGAACCGCAGGGATCCCAGGACGGCGGCATCGTCGTCGACCACATAGACGGTGGGTTTTGTGGGAGACGACGGCCGCGCATGGTGTGAGCTGACCTCGATCATGCTGCTTGACTAGCACGGGTCTCGCCAAGGGCCTTGACCTGCCTCAAGGCGACCTGGCTCAATCGTTGAGCATGCCGGCGCGCATCGCCATGCGGACCAGCTCCGAGAGGCTGCCCGCCTGCATCTTGGTCATCACATTGGCCCGGTACACCTCGATGGTCCGCGGGCTGATGTCGTATTCGCGGGCGATCAGCTTGTTGGAAAGGCCTGCGATCAGTCCCTCCATGACCTGGCGCTCCCTCGGGCTCAAGGAGGCGACGCGGGCGGCGATGTCCTGCGAAATGGCCTCACTCTTGGCCGCCGGTTCGGCCTGGCGGATCGCCGTCTCGATCATGGTGATGAGACGGTCGTCCTCGAAGGGTTTCTCCAGGAAGTCGACGGCCCCGAGCTTCATTGCCTCGACCGCGAGCGGCACGTCGCCATGCCCGGTCATGATCAGGATTGGAAACGGGCTGTTCTGCGCCTTCATGCGCTTCAGAAGCTCGATCCCGTCAAGGCCCGGCATGCGCACGTCGGAGACGACGCAGCCGAAGGCGAGGCCGGGCAGGGTGTCGATGAAATCTTTCGCGTTGTCGAACAGCGTGACGCCGAAGCCGGAGGAATCCAGCAGGAAGTTCAGCGAGTCCCGCATCGCAGCGTCGTCGTCGATGACGTAGACATGTCCCTTGGTGGTCATGAATCAGTTCTCGTCGGCTGCTGGCAAGGTGAAGCGGAATGTCGCCCCGCCCGATGCGTTGCTCTCGGCCCACATGCGGCCGCCGTGAGCTTCGATGATCGAACGGCTGATCGACAGCCCTACGCCCATGCCGGTTTCCTTGGTGGTGAAGAAGGTTTGAAACAGGTTTGGAATGACGTCGTCCTGGAAGCCGGAGCCGGTGTCGGAAACCTCGACCTCGATCATGTCGTCGGCAACGGGCTTGTTGGCCACCACGAGCTCTCGCTGCGGCGACTGCGCCATCGCTTCCAGCGCGTTGCGGAATAGGTTGACCAAGACCTGCTGGACCTGCACGCGGTCGGCCAACACCAGGTCCGCCTTCGGATCGAGATTGAAGCGGAGCTGGACATTCTGCTCGCGCGCGCCGGCGAGCCCGAGCGCGCCGGCTTCCTCGATCAGCTTGGACAGGCTCTCAATCCGCTTCTCCGACTCGCCGCGGGAGACGAAGTCGCGCAAGCGGCGGATGATCTGGCCGGCGCGCAAGGCCTGCTCCGAGGCGCGGTCCAGCGCGCTTTCGATCTTCGTCGTATTCGGGTCAACACTGCCGGCAAGCAGGCGCCGCGATCCCTTCATGTAGTTGCTGATCGCCGCCAGCGGCTGGTTGAGCTCGTGGGCGAGCGCCGAGGCCATCTCGCCCATCGCGGTCAGCCGCGAAACGTGAACGAGCTCCGACTGCAGTTGCTGAAGCCGCGCCTGGGTCTGCTGATGTTCGGTGAGATCGCGGACGAAGCCGGTGAAATAGAGCTCGCCGCCCCGTTGCGTCTGCCCGACCGAAAGGTGCATCGGGAACGTCGTGCCGTCGCGGCGCTTGCCGGTCACGATGCGGCCGATGCCAATGATGTGGGGATCATTGGTCTTGAGGTAACGCACGATATAGCTGTCGTGACGCGATTGATCAGGCTCCGGCATCAGAATGCTGACGTTCCGACCAATGGCTTCCTGTCTGCTGTAGCCGAACAGCCGCTCCGCGGCGCTGCTGAAGAGCTGCATGATGCCGCGCGAATCGATCACGATCATCGCGTCCGGCACCGTTTCGAGAATCGAGCGAAGATGATTCTCCTGAGAGCGCAGGGCCTCTTCCAGATGTCTTTCCTCGTTGATGTCGAGGAATATCCCGCTGAGGTGACGTGGCGAGCCGGAATCGTCTCGGATCACGCCGGCCCTGGCCCGGATCCATTGGCCCTTCCCCGAAGGACCGCCAACCTTGAAGGACACGTCGAATCCTGCGCCGCTCTCCGAGCTGCGCTCGATTCCCTGCAAGACGCGGTCCCGATCGCTGGGGGCCAGCAGCGACAGAAAGAGATCGTGGCTGATGGCATCATCCCCCTCGAGGCCAAACAGCCGCTTGGACATCTCGGACCATTCAAGGTCCCGAGTTCGCAAATCGAGATCCCAGGTGCCAACCCCGAATCCTTCGATGCGGAGCCGGAAATGCTCGCCCCGACCATCGTCTGCCGGAAGGGTTACGCGGGTCGGCGCCAAACTTCACTCCTCGCTAAAGCGCGGTCGGCAGGATGTGCTTACCGCTCATGACAATGTCGCTCAAGGTTCGCTCGGAGGCAAGCCGGATTGAATTCATTGGCGGAATTCCTGCGACATGACGGCCGGCGATTTGATCTATCTCATCCTGCCTTGCGTCGGCGAGGCTAGATTTCGCGGCAGTTCATTGCCTGCCGGAGAATCCCGATGACATACGCGACCGTGATGGTCTGCCTGGCGCTCGATCAGTCCAACGAGGCGCGCCTTCAGGTCGCGGGCGAGCTTGCCGAGCGATTCGAGGCGGCCATCGTCGGCGTTGCCGCGGCTCAGTTCGCGCCGCCGCTTTATTTCGCCGACGGCGCTGAAGCACAAGTGCTGATCGAGGATGGCGAAGCCTCCGTCAAGCGGCGGCTCGCCGGTCTCGAGGCGCAGTTCCGCGCCGCCACCAGGAATCGCGGCGGACACGCAGAGTGGCGCAGCGCCATGGATTTTCCGGCGCGTTTTGTCCTGGAGCAGGCGCGCTGCGCCGACATCGTCATCAGCGGCGGACAGAGCCCCGCCTTCTCTGACGCCTTTGCGCTCGCAAGCGCCAAGGACCTGGTGATGCAGGCTGGCAGGCCGCTTTTGGTCGTTCCCGATAACGCCAATTGGCTCGATCTGCGCAGCGTGCTGGTGGCGTGGAAGGATACGCCAGAGGCGCGGCGGGCAGTCGTCGACGCGTTGCCGATGCTGCGCAAGGCGAGGGACGTCACCATCGTCGAAATTCCGGAGCAGGGCGACAACCGCTCGGTCGTGATGGCCGGCGTCAGCGACGTGGCCGCCTGGCTCGCCCGTCACGGGGTCACCGCGACGGCGCGCGTCTCGGAGGCGGCGCGGAACGAAAGCGCTGCCGCGCAATTGGACAAGGTCGCCGGCGACGTTGGCGCCGGCCTGATCGTTGCGGGCGCCTATGGTCATTCGAGATTTCGTGAACTGATCCTGGGCGGCGTCACCCAGTATCTGGTCACACAATCTGCCCGCAGCGTGCTGCTGTCGCACTGAGGGCCGGCCGCCCGGCCAGTAGCGACTCGAGGAGGACGCGCCATGTACAGATTTCTCGAACAAACCGTCGACCGCTACATGACACGCAACGTCAAAACGGTGCAGCGCGACCGCGACTTGCTCGAGCTCAGCGAGATGTTCGAGACCGACGACTTCAACTCGTATCCGGTCGTGGATGACGGCCAGGTGGTCGGCATCGTCACCAAGTTCGACATCCTGAAGTGCTTCGCCTTCACGCCGAGCCAGATGCTGCCGCGCTATCCCGACTTGATGAGTCGCAAGATCGGCGACGTCATGACACCCGAGTTCATCTATGTCGGCCCCGAGACGCGGCTGACGCGCGTGCTCCAGATCATGGTCGAGCATCGCATCAGGAGCATCATCGTGCTCGACGGCGCGCAGAATTTGGCCGGAATTATCGCCCGCGAGGACGTCATCGCGGCACTCAAGGCGACGGCGCGGGACTGACGCGATGCCTTTCCCCTTCTCCCCCTTGTGGGAGAAGGTGGCATAGGCGGCCTTCGGCCGCCGTTCTTAAGAACGCCGAAGCGAAGCTTCGGCTACGGCGCCGGATGAGGGGTATGTCTCCACAGAGACACCGTTCCCCGCCGCACCAACCCCTCACCCAAGCGAGTTTGCCGCGCTGTCCTCGCTGCCCTCTCCCACAAGGGGAGAGGGCACTTCAACTGGCCGCACCGAAGAAATACGGAGGAACCCAGAAAATATTCGTCGGCTACGACTAACCTCCAAGGCCATCTTGATTTCAATCAATTCCCCGCGAGGGTGAATGTGGTTTCTGGCGTCGTGTTCTTTCGAGAGAGAATCCGCATGAGCCAGCCCTCCATCTCCAAATCCATGACCATCGGCGAAAGCGGCCTGTCTGTCGTGTTTGCAGTCGCCGCCTTCCTCTGCGTGATCGCTGCGGCCAAGGCGCTCGATGCGCCCTTTGCCTTTCATGCTGCGCTCAGCGCTGCGGCGAGCCTGGCTGCGGTGTTCTTTATCGTGAACCGCTACTTCGAACGGCCGGCCACGCTGCCGCCGGCGGAGATCAATGGCCGGCCCAACTACAACATGGGGCCGATCAAGTTCACCGCCTTCATGGCGATGTTCTGGGGCATCGCGGGCTTCCTCGTCGGCCTCATGATCGCCTCGCAGCTGGCCTGGCCCGCGCTGAATTTCGACCTGCCCTGGACCAGCTTCGGCCGTCTGCGGCCGCTGCACACATCCGCGGTGATCTTCGCCTTCGGCGGCAACGTGCTGATCGGCACGTCGTTCTACGTCGTGCAGAAGTCCTGCCGCGCGCGTCTGGCCGGCGATCTCGCGCCCTGGTTCGTTGTGCTCGGCTACAACTTCTTCATCCTGATCGCCGGCACCGGCTATCTGCTCGGCGTCACGCAGTCGAAGGAATATGCCGAGCCGGAATGGTATGCCGACCTCTGGCTGACCATCGTCTGGGTCGCCTACCTGCTGGTCTTCCTTGCCACCATCTTCAAGCGCAAGGAGCCGCACATCTTCGTCGCGAACTGGTTCTATCTCGCCTTCATCGTGACGATCGCGGTCCTGCATCTCGGCAACAATCCGGCACTCCCGGTCTCGGTGTTCGGCTCGAAGTCCTATGTCGCCTGGGGCGGCATCCAGGATGCCATGTTCCAGTGGTGGTACGGCCATAACGCGGTCGGCTTCTTCCTGACCGCCGGCTTCCTCGCCATCATGTACTACTTCATTCCGAAGCGCGCCGAGCGGCCGGTCTATTCCTACCGGCTGTCGATCATCCACTTCTGGGCGCTGATCTTCCTCTACATCTGGGCAGGTCCCCACCACCTGCACTACACGGCGCTGCCGGACTGGACCCAGACGCTCGGCATGACCTTCTCGATCATGCTGTGGATGCCTTCCTGGGGCGGCATGATCAACGGCCTGATGACGCTGTCGGGCGCCTGGGACAAGCTGCGCACCGATCCCGTGCTGCGCATGCTCGTGGTCTCCGTCGCCTTTTACGGCATGTCGACCTTCGAAGGTCCGATGATGTCGATCAAGGTGGTCAACTCGCTCAGCCACTACACCGACTGGACCATCGGCCACGTGCATTCCGGCGCGCTCGGCTGGGTCGGCTTCGTCTCCTTCGGCGCGCTCTACTGCCTGGTGCCGTGGGCCTGGAATCGCAAGGGCCTCTACAGCCTGAAGCTCGTCAACTGGCACTTCTGGATCGCCACCCTCGGCATCGTTCTCTACATCTCGGCGATGTGGGTGTCCGGCATCCTCCAGGGCCTGATGTGGCGCGCCTACACCTCGCTCGGCTTCCTCGAATATTCCTTCATCGAGACCGTCGAGGCGATGCATCCCTTCTACATCATCCGCGCCGCCGGCGGCGGCCTGTTCCTGATCGGCGCGCTGATCATGGCCTACAATCTCTGGATGACCGTCCGCGTCGGCGAGCAGGAAGTCCAGATGCCCGTCGCTCTTCAGCCGGCGGAATGAGGAGCTCAAGCAATGTCATTCTGGACACGCCACCAAGTCTTCGAAAAGAACTCGATCATCCTGGTCGTCGGCATCCTGCTCGTGGTTGCGATCGGCGGTCTCGTCGAGATCACTCCGCTGTTCTACCTCAAGAGCACGATCGAGGCGGTCGACGGCGTCAGGCCTTACACGCCGCTGGAATTGGCGGGGCGCAACGTCTACGTCCGCGAAGGCTGCTATCTCTGCCATTCGCAGATGATCCGCCCGTTGCGTGACGAGGTCGAGCGCTACGGCCACTTCTCGCTCGCCGCCGAGAGCATGTTCGACCATCCGTTCCAGTGGGGCTCGAAGCGCACCGGTCCCGACCTTGCCCGCGTCGGAGCGAAATATTCCGACGACTGGCATGTCACCCATCTGACCAACCCGCGCGCCATCGTGCCGCAATCGGTGATGCCGGGCTATCCGTTCCTGAGCCACACCGAGGTCGATCCGGACACGATCGCCGACCACATGCGCACCTTGAAGGCCGTGGGCGTGCCCTACACCGACGACCAGATAGCGAGCGCAGGCGCCGACCTGAAGGCCCAGGCCGATCCGGACAATGCCGGCGGCGATGCCTTCAGCAAGCGCTACGCCAAGGCCGTCGTGCGCAACTTCGACGGCAAGACCGGCACGCCGACCGAAATGGACGCGCTGATCGCCTACTTGCAGATGCTCGGCACGCTGGTCGACTTCAAGATCTACAACGAGAAAGCCAATCTTCGCTGAGAAGGCATCAACGATGAAAGCTATTCTGACAGTCCATAATCTCGCGTCCGAGCTGGTGACGACGATCTGGACGCCGGTGTTCGTCGCGATCTTTCTCGCGATCATCGCCTACGCATTTTGGCCCCGTAACAAGGCTGCGTTCGACGAAGCAGCACACCTGCCGTTGCGGGAGGAGTGAGAGACCATGACCGATCATAGCGAAGTCGATACCGTCACCGGCAAGTCCACGACCGGACACGAATGGGACGGCATCAAGGAGCTCAACACGCCGCTGCCGCGCTGGTGGGTGATCGCCTTCTACCTCACCATCGTCTGGGCGATCGGCTACTGGATCGTCTATCCGGCCTGGCCGCTGATCGCCAGCAACACCACGGGCGTGTTCGGCTATTCGTCGCGCGCCGACGTCGCGGTCGAGCTCGCCAATCTCGAGAAGATCCGCGGTGACAAGATGTTGGCGCTGGGCGCCGCCTCGCTGGCCGACATCGCGAAGGACCCCGCGCTGCTCGCGCTCGCCCGTGCCAAGGGCAAGACCGTGTTCGGCGACAATTGCGCGCCGTGCCACGGCTCCGGCGGCGCCGGCGCCAAGGGCTTCCCGAACCTGAACGACGACGACTGGCTGTGGGGCGGCACGCTCGACCAGATCATGCAGACCATCCAGTACGGCGCGCGTTCCGGCCATGCCAAGACGCATGAAGGCCAGATGCTCGCCTTCGGCAAGGACGGCGTGCTGAAGGGCGACGAGATCGTCACGGTTGCCAATTACGTGCGGTCGCTGTCGGGCCTCTCGACCCGCAAGGGCTTTGATGCCGCCAAAGGCGAGAAGATCTTCGCGGAGAATTGCGTCGCCTGCCACGGCGACGGCGGCAAAGGCAACCAGGAGATGGGCGCACCGAACCTGACCGACAAGATCTGGCTCTACGGCTCGGACGAGGCGAGTCTGATCGAGACCATCAGCCAGGGCCGCGCCGGCGTCATGCCGGCCTGGGAAGGGCGGCTTGATCCCGCCACCATCAAGGCGATGGCGGTCTACGTTCATTCGCTCGGCGGCGGCAAATAAGCCGATCCACGGCCAACGACTTCCGGCGGGGGCGAAGAAAAGCGCCCCCGTTTTGCGTTGGATCAAGGGACGTGCCGGCGCCGGGTCTAGGTTTGATCGCACCTCTCGAGAAGATTCCGCGATGAACAAGACCGTCAACCCGAACGAACTCAAGCCGGCCGACGACAACGCGCCGCTCTACGCTGCCCGCAAGAAAGTCTATCCCCAGAGCGTCTCCGGCACGTTCCGCCGGATCAAATGGGGCCTGATGGCGTTCTGCCTCGGCGTCTATTATCTCCTGCCATTCGTGCGCTGGAACCGCGGCCTCGGCGCTCCCAGCCAGGCCGTACTGATCGATCTCCCCAACAGCCGCTTCTACTTCTTCTTCATCGAGCTGTGGCCGCAGGAGGTCTACTACTTCACCGGCCTGTTGATCGTCGCCGCGGTCGCGCTGTTCCTGATGAACTCCATCGGCGGCCGGATCTGGTGCGGCTACCTCTGTCCGCAGACGGTATGGACCGACCTGTTCTATGCCGTCGAGCGCCTCGTCGAGGGCGACCGGCGCGAGCGGATGAGGAAGGACAAATCGTCCGACCCGCTCAAACTCGAGCGCATCTACGAGATCGTGCTCAAGCACTCGATCTGGCTGCTGATCGCCTGGTGGACCGGCGGCGCCTGGGTGCTCTATTTCAACGACGCGCCGACGCTGGTCAAAGAGCTCGTCACCTTCCAGGCGCCGATGATCGCCTATGTCTGGATCGGCATCCTCACCGCGTCGACCTATGTGCTCGCCGGCTTCATGCGCGAGCAGGTCTGCACCTATATGTGCCCGTGGCCGCGGATCCAGGCGGCGCTGACCGACGAATGGGCGCTCAACGTCACCTATCGCTACGACCGCGGCGAGAAGCGCACCTCGGTGAAGAAGGCCGCCGAGCTGCGTGCCCTCGGCCAGCAGGTCGGCGACTGCGTCGACTGCTATCAGTGCGTCGCGGTTTGTCCGACCGGCATCGACATCCGCAACGGGCCGCAGCTCGAATGTATCCAGTGCGGGCTCTGCATCGACGCCTGCGACAACGTGATGACCAAGATCGGCCGGCCGAAGCGGCTGATCGGCTACGACAACGACATCAACATCCAGCGCCGTCAGGAAGGCAAGGCGCCGATCTACCGCATCGTCCGTGCCCGCACGGTCGTCTACAGCGCGATCATCGCGGCGGTCGGCGGCATCATGATCTATACGCTCGCGACCCGCAGCTTGCTCGACGTCAACGTCCTGCACGACCGCAATCCGGTCGCGGTCAAGCTCAGCGACGGCTCGATCCGCAATGCCTACACGGTGCGTCTGCTGAACAAGAGCGGCTACGACCGCGTCATTGCCATCGACGTGGAGGGGCCAGTCAACCCGACGATGCACGTCGTCGGCGTCGATTCGGTGACGCCGGACCGCCCGATCATCGTGATTCCGCGCGACTCCACCAGCGAGCTGCGGCTGCTCGTCACCGCACCGGCCGAAAATAATCCGGAGAAGTCGATTCCGGTCCGCTTCCACGTCATGGACATCGGACTGGGCGTCGCCGCGAGCGCCACCGACAATTTCGTCTCGCCTTAAGGATCAGGAGACAGCCATGGCTTCCAAGCCGCTGACCGGAACCAAGGTGTTCCTGATGTTGGTCGCCTTCTTCGGTCTCGTGATCGGAGTCAACGTGACCATGATGAAGCTCGCGATTGCGACGCTGCCCGGTACCGACGTCGACAGCCCCTATGCCGCGGGCCTCACCTACGACCGCGAAATCTCGGCGGCGCAGGACCAGGCGCTGCGCAAATGGAAGGTCAACGCCCATATCGAGCGCCGCAACGACGGCGGCGCCGTGCTTCAGGTCGAAGCACGCGATGCGGGCGGCCAGCCGATCGCCGGACTGAAGTTCGGCGGGCGACTGGAGCGGCCGACCGACAAGCGCGCCGATCTCGCCGTCGAGCTCACGGAAGCCGGCATCGGCATCTATCGCGGCCATGCCGCCGCCGTCGCGCCCGGCCAGTGGGATCTGGTGATCGAGGGTGAGGCGCGGGGGGCACGTGTGTTCCTGTCGCGCAACCGCGTGATCCTGAACTGAAGGGATTTCGTCATGCAGGTCACGCGGGATTTTTCGCACTACGTCCGGACCGCGGGCGAGGGCGTCCAGCACATCGATCTCGCCGTCGAAGGCGTCCATTGCGCCGGCTGCATGGCCAAGATCGAGCGCGGGCTGTCCGCCATCCCTGATGTCACCCTGGCGCGGGTGAACCTCACCGACCGCCGCGTCGCGCTGGAATGGAAGGCGGGCACGCTCGATCCTGGCCGATTCATCGATCGGCTGGAAGAGCTCGGCTACAAGGCCTATCCGTTCGAGACCGAGAGCGCGGAGGCAACCGAGGTCGCCGAATCTCGCTTCCTGCTGCGCTGCCTCGGCGTCGCCGCGTTCGCCACCATGAACGTGATGATGCTGTCGATCCCGGTATGGTCGGGCAACGTCTCAGACATGCTGCCCGAGCAGCGCGACTTCTTCCACTGGCTCTCGGCGCTGATCGCGCTGCCGGCGGCGGCCTATGCCGGCCAGCCGTTCTTTCGTTCGGCCTGGCGCGCGCTGGCGGCCAAGACCACCAACATGGACGTGCCGATCTCGATCGGCGTGATCCTCGCGCTCGGCATGTCCGTGGTCGAGACCGTCCATCACGCCGAGCACGCCTATTTCGACGCCGCGATCATGCTGCTGACGTTCCTCCTGGTCGGCCGTTTCCTCGACCAGAACATGCGGCGGCGGACCCGTGCAGTCGCCGGCAATCTCGCGGCGCTGAAGGCGGAGACAGCCGCGAAGTTCATTGGTCCCGACGAGATCTCGCAGGTGCCGGTCGCCGCGATCCATCCCGGCGACATCGTGCTCTTGCGGCCCGCCGAACGCTGCGCGGTCGACGGCACCGTGATCGAGGGGCGTTCCGAGATCGACCAGAGCCTGATCACCGGCGAGACGCTTTATGTCACGGCCGAGCAGGGCACGGCGGTCTATGCGGGGTCGATGAACATCTCCGGCACGCTGCGGGTGCGGGTCTCGGCGGCCTCGGAGGCGACGCTGCTCGCCGAGATCACGCGGCTGCTCGACAACGCGCTCCAGGCGCGCTCGCGCTACATGCGGCTCGCCGACCGCGCCTCGCGCCTCTACGCGCCTGTCGTGCATGCGACTGCGCTCCTGACCATCCTCGGCTGGGTCATCGCCGGCGCGAGCTGGCATGATGCGATCGTGACCGGCGTCGCCGTGCTGATCATCACCTGTCCCTGCGCGCTCGGGCTCGCGATGCCGACGGTGCAGACGGTGGCCTCGGGCGCGATGTTCAAGGCGGGGGTGCTGCTCAATGCGGGCGACGCGATCGAGCGGCTGGCCGAAGCCGACCATGTCATCTTCGACAAGACCGGCACGCTGACGCTGCCCGATCTCGAAGTCATGAATGCCGCCGACATCCCTGCCGATATCTTCGCGCTCGCCGGCCGCCTCGCGCTGTCGAGCCATCATCCAGTCGCAGCCGCAGTTGCGCAGGCTGCCGGTGCGAAGTCTCCGATCGTCGGCGCTGTCGAGGAATCCGGTCAGGGCGTCCGCGCGACCGTCGACGGCGTCGAGCTTCGCCTTGGCCGTCCGTCGTTCTGCGGTGCCGAGACGCTGGTCGGCGGCGCCACGCTCGATCCCGAAGCCTCGATCGTGGCATTCAGCAAGGGCAACGAAAAGTTCATCCTTTCCGTCCGCCAGGGCCTGCGCCCCGACGCGCAAGCCGTGATCACGGCGCTGAAGGCGCGCAACATCGGCATCGAGATCCTTTCCGGCGACCGTGAGCCAGCGGTGAAGGCGGCAGCGCACGCGCTCGGCATTCCCGAATGGCGCGCCGGCGTCACCCCGGCCGACAAGATCGCGCGGATCGGGGAACTGAAACAGCGCGGCGCCAAAGTGCTGATGGTCGGCGACGGCATGAACGATGCGCCTTCGCTGGCGGCAGCCCATGTCTCGATGTCGCCGATCTCGGCCGCGCATCTCAGCCAGGCCACCGCCGATCTCGTCTTCCTCGGCCGGCCGTTGGCCCCCGTGGTCGCCGCCATCGACGCTTCGCGCAAGGCGCTGCACCTGATGCGGCAGAACCTCTGGCTTGCGATCGGCTACAATGTGCTTGCTGTACCGGTTGCGATCAGCGGCGTCGTGACCCCCCTGATCGCGGCGGCCGCGATGAGCGGATCGTCGATCCTGGTGATGCTCAATTCGTTGCGAGCGCGCAGCGCCTCGCGGGAGATCGTGTGATGGAGATCCTGGTCATTCTGGTCCCGCTGGCGCTGGCCCTCGGCGGTGCCGGTCTCATAGCTTTCCTCTGGTCGCTGCGGAGCGGCCAATACGACGATCTCGACGGCGCTGCCTGGCGCGCGATTGCCGACGACGAGCCTCCGCAGCAGGCGCCGACTAGCGCTAGCGCTTCAAGTCAATCGTGAGCAGAGCTGCGGCCGCGAGGGCCAGACCCACGCCGGCCACGCAAGCCTGCCAGCCGAAGGCGTCGAACAGCCGTCCGAGCACGGCCGTGCCGACGAGCCCGCCGCAGAAATAGCAGGCGAGATAGGTGCCGCTGGCGATGCCGCGGCCGTCGGTGGCCGCCTGTCCGACGAAACCGGTGGCGGTCGCTTGCGCGAAGAACGTGCCGACGCCGACCAGAACCATCCCCGCGAGCACCACGCCCAGATGCGGCGTCAGCATCAACGGCAAACCTATCCCGGCGACGGCGAGCGAGCCCCAGATCGTCGGCCGTGGTCCGAGGCGCGATGCTATTCTGCCCGCCAGCAACGTCGTGAGCACCGAGGGCAGGAAGACGACGTAGACGAAACCGAGTCCCATCATGCCGAGCGAGAGCGGCGGCCGCACCAGAACGAAATTGACGAAGGTAAAGGTGCCGATGAAGGCGAACAGGATGCAGAAGCCGATGCCGTAGGCGGCGCGCAATCGCGGGTCGCGCCAATGTGCGAACATCGCGGCGAGCGGCGATTCCGTCGCGCTCATCGCATGCATCGGCTGGACGTGCTTGATGGTGAAATAGACCAGCGCCGCGCCGGCGAGATTGAGGGCAGCGAAAACGTAGAAATTCCACGCGAGGCCAAGGCCATCGGCGACGGCCGCCGAGATCAGCCGACCAACGAGATTGCTGGCGACGTTTCCGGTGATGTAGGCGGCAAACGCGCCGCCGGCGTCCATCGCGCTGCATTGCTCGCCGAGATAGGCGAGCGTCAACGCGAAGGCGGATGCCATGCAGAGGCCCTGAGCAACGCGTAAGGCGGTAAAGACGGCAAGATTGGGTGCGGACGCCAGCAGGCTCGTCGGAATCGCAAGAAGTGCCAGGCTGAGCAGGATGCCGTTCCGACGATTGATATGTGGGCTGAAGAAGCCAACGACGAGGCTCGCGACGGCCATGCCGAAGGTGCTGGCATTGACCGCGAAGCCCATCGCCGCCGGCGTGACGCCATAGTGGCGCGTCAGCGAGGGTAGGATCGCCTGTGTTGCGAACAGGTCGACGACAGTCAGGAATGCGGTGAGGCCGATCACGAGCGAACGCAGCGCGAGATCTGCGGAAAGCCCATCCATGGGCACCGCGCCCGGTTTGATCGGGGTGGAAAGATCGATCATGGTCGCTTGTCCTGTGAGGGATGTGGCGCCCGGCATGAGATCCGGGCACCACATCGGGTAACGATACGCCGGGGCCGTGCGCTCGTTACATGTGGTGGTCGTTCGGATCCTTGCGGACGTCGCCGACATAGAGAATGACCGTCTCCTTGCCGAGGTTCTTCCACCAGTGCGAGGTGCCGTAGACTTCGGGACGGATGTCGCCGGCCTTGTGCACGATCGGATCGGCGCAGTTGGAGGCGTATTCGACGATCTCGCCCTGCTGCACGAAGATCAAAGCAGGGCGGTCGTCATGGCTGTGCCAGGGCACGATGCCGCCGGGCGCGATCGTCAGCTTGCGGAAGCGCAGCTCGCGGCCCTCGATATGCGCCGGCTGCTTGCCGAGGTCGATCGCACCGAGCGTGACATCGGTGACGCCGACCGGCTTGTAATCGACCATCTGCTGGGCGTTCGGCTTGATCTTGTCGGCGGGGCACTCGCCGGCGAAAACCGGTGTCGCAAATGTCAGCGCCCCGAGAACGGCAACGCCTGTCCAAACCACGCGCGACACGATGTGATGCCTAGACATGGGAACTCTCCTGTGTTGGCCGCAACCGTGGTGGTCGCCGGCTATGGCAGGAGCTTCGTCGAGACCGCGTCGATGTTGAAATGCCGGCTCGCTTTCGATGCGATAGCCGGGCGCTATGTTGATGCGCCGCGGCTATCGAACCGATTGGGCATCGGCATTTCCGCCTCCGGGGGATCTGGCGTCCGATGACAGGGCGCCCGATTGGCGGGCGTTCACGTCAATCCGGAGGAGCATCTCATGACGAAAGTGTCCAAAACCCTGATCTTTACCGCGGCCTTCGCGGTGATCGCCACGTCGGCCTTCTCTGAGGCCGCCTGGGACTTCAAGGCTGGCATGGCCTACGTCTATGGCGGGCCCGGCAAGATGTCGGCGATGGCCATGGCGCCGGCCGAGAAGAACCACGACGCGATGATGAAGAACGCGAAGAAGGTTCCCGACAATACCGTCTTCTTCATGGACAAGGGTACGCTGTACTCCACGTCGGGGCGGCTGGATCCGACCGGCAATTTCTACGTGAACTGATCACGTGCGCAGGACGGCCGCCCCCTTGCGGGCGGCCCGACCACGCAATTAATATTCGTCCCCTGAACGCCGGAGCAGAAGATGACGTCTCTCTCGCCCGCCGACGCCGAACAGCTCAGGCTTGCCTTCCAGCGCTGCCGCGACATGGACGGTACGCTGAACGACCAGCTCCGCGCCTATGCCGACGCCAGCCGCAAGGTGTTCCCCGCCTATGGCGAGGCGGTCGATCGCCTGGTCGCGCGGTTGAACGGAAACGGGGGTGGTGAGACGGCGCCGCGTCCGGGCGATGCGATGCCGCCATTCATGCTGCCCGACGAGAGTGGACGTCTCGTCGCGCTGAATGCGCTGCTGGAGGGCGGCCCGGTTGCGGTGATGTTCTTCCGCGGTCATTGGTGCCCGTATTGCCGGCTCAATGTCCGCGCGGTGGTCCAGGCACTCGGTCGCATCAAGGCGATAGGGGCACAGGTCGTCGCAATCGTGCCGGAAACGCTGGAATATACGCGGCAGCTGAAGTCAGATGCCGGTGCGCCGTTTCCGATCCTGACCGATCTCGACAATGGCTACGCGCTCTCGCTCAATCTCGCGATCTGGCTCGGCGCCGAGATCCAGCATCTGTTGTCCTATCAGGACATGGCGAAATTCCACGGCAATGACGGCTGGGTCCTGCCGATCCCGGCCGTGTTCGTGGTCGGCCGCGACGGCCTCGTGAAGGCCCGCTTCGTCGATCCCGATTTCCGCAAGCGCATGGAGATCGATGATCTCCTGGCGGCGCTGGAGGATGCACGCAGGGGAAAGCTGAGCTTCGCATAACGCGCTTTCTTCCCTTCTCCCCTTGTGGGAGAAGGTGGCGCGAAGCGCCGGATGAGGGGTTCTCTCTGCGCCCTCGATGCAAGAGACTAGCGCGCTGAGACAACCCCTCACCCGTCTCGCCGCTGTCGCGGCGAGCCACCCTCTCCCGCAAGGGGAGAAGGAAAAACAGCGTGCGCACTAGCCCGCCAGCTCTCGCCAGTCCGCGCCGCGCAGCATGCGCATCACGGCATTGCCCACTGCCGTGCGCTGCCGGCCGGCCACCCCGTAAAGGCTGACGGTACGGCGGGCGTCCAGCCCCGTCACCGCGGCGCGTGTCAGCCGTTCCGGCACGGGCGAGGTGTGCGGCAGCATGGCGATGCCCATGTCGGCTTCGACCAGCTCGATCAGATCGCGCTCGTTCGAGACTTCGTGGCCATGTTCGATATCGATGCCGTGTTCGCGCAGGCTCGCAGAGATCCGGCCGGAATGCTCGCAGAACGTCCGGCTCAGAAGCTGCTCCGATCGCAAGTCCTCCAGTTCGACCGAGCTGCGGCCGGCCAGCCGATGGCCATCGCCGACGACGAGCTCAAAAGTTTCCGTGAAGAGGGGCCAGACGTCGAGCCGCTCCCAGGCCTCGTCGATCTCGGCGGCAATCCCGAGCTCGGCCTCGCCCTTCTTCAGGAATTCGCCGACCTCGCGGCTCGTCCCGCGCAGGAAGCGGAATTCGAGCCGGTTGAACTGCCGCCTGATCTGGTTGAGATGGGGAATGAGCAGCGACAGATCGATCGAATGTGTCAGCGCAATGCGGAGTGCGCCGATCTCACCGCTCTTGAAGGAGGAGGCGAGGGAACGCGCGCCGACGGCGGCGTCATAGCACTGCTTCAAGAGCGGATGCATGCGCTGGCCGAGCTCGGTCAGCTGCGCAGCGGGCCGCTCGCGACGAAACAGGTCGCCGCCGAGCTCGGCCTCGAGCTGCTTGATCGCGCGCGTCAGCGACGGCTGCGTCACGTTGCACTCCTCGGCGGCACGCGTGAAGTTCAACAGCTGCGCCACCGCGAGGAAATAGCGGACCTGATGCATTTCCATGGATCGGCTCCCCAGCAGGATCGGGCAGCAGAACTCTAGCCGATCGGGACAGGGAATGACATCCCGGCCGCAATAGCGGGCGCGTATGGTTTCGGAAGCCAGGCGGCATTTCCATTCGGGCCGGCGCCGCTTCATGGTCCTGCGAAAGCGGGCGCCGGGGCCAAGCCCTGCGATCGCCAATGGAGGATCTCGCATGAACATACCGCTGAAGCCACAGACGTCTCAACCTGCGCGCGCGCTGGCCGGAAAGGTTGCGCTGGTCACGGGCTCGACCAGCGGCATCGGGCTCGGCATCGCACGGGCGCTGGCTGCCGCAGGTGCCGACATCGTGCTCAACGGCCTCGGTGTCGCGAGCGAGATCGACCGGACGCGCGAGCAGATCGCCGCCGAGTTCGGCATCAAGGCGAGCTACTCGGCCGCAGACATGACGAGGCCCAAATCGATCGCCGAGATGATCGCGGCCACCATCGCCCAATCCGGCCGGCTCGACATCCTCGTCAACAATGCCGGCATCCAGCATGTCGCGCCGCTCGACCAGTTTCCAGTCGAGAAATGGGACCAGATCCTCGCGATCAATCTGACGTCGGCCTTCCACACCACGCGACTCGCGTTGCCGGCGATGCGCCGGAACGGTTTTGGCCGGATCATCAACATCGCCTCTGCGCATGGTCTGGTCGGCTCGCCGTTCAAGGCGGCCTATGTCGCCGCCAAGCATGGGATCGTCGGTCTCACCAAGGTGACGGCGCTCGAGACCGCGGAGGAGGGCATCACCTGCAATGCCGTCTGTCCGGGCTACGTCTACACACCGCTGGTCGAGGCGCAGATCGACGGACAGGCCAAGGCGCACGGCGTCTCCCGCGATCAGGTGATCCGCGACGTGCTGCTCGCGCAGCAGCCGAACAAGCGTTTCGCCACGGTCGAGGAGCTTGGTGCGCTCACGGTGTTCCTGGCGACGGAAGCGGCCGCTTCCATCACCGGCATTGCGCTTCCGGTCGATGGCGGCTGGACAGCGCATTGACATGGGTCGGCGCAACAAGCTGCGGCGGACTGCGAACATTCGATCGGCGCAAGCGCATGAGGAGCGAGACATGAACGGCATGCAGGACAACGCGCAGAACAATGGTACGGACCTGCCCGGCCAGGTCGTGCTGGTGCTTCAGGGCGGCGGCGCACTCGGGTCCTATCAGGCCGGCGTGTACCAAGCGCTGCACGAGGCCGGCATCGAGCCTGATTGGATCATCGGCACCTCGATCGGCGCCATCAATGCGAGCCTCATTGCGGGCAACGCGCCTCGGCAGCGACTCGCCCGTCTGAGGGAGTTCTGGAAACGGATGGAGCAGAATCCGATCTGGAATTTGCGCACCGCATTTCCCGGCTTCAACGAGAAGCTGACCTATTGGTCGACGGTCACCAACGGCATTCCCGGCTTCTTCCGACCCAATCCGCTGGCGCATGCGGGGGATTCCTTTCCACTCGGCGCCGACCACGCCGGCTTCTATTCGACCGCTCCGCTGGAGAAGACGCTGCTCGAACTCGTCGATTTCAGCCTCGTCAACCGCTGCTCGCCGCGCCTGACGGTCGGCGCGGCTCATGTCCGCACCAGCCAGATGCGCTATTTCGACAGCCGCGACGGTGATCTCACGGTGAAGCACGTCATGGCCTCGGGCGCGCTGCCGCCGGCTTTCCCGGCGGTGCGCATCGACGGCGAGCTCTATTGGGACGGCGGCATCCTGTCCAACACGCCGACAGAGGCCGTGTTCGACGACAATCCGCGCAAGGACTCGCTGATCTTCGCGGTGCATCTGTGGAATCCGGTCGGAGCCGAGCCGACCACGATGGCGGAGGTGCTGAACCGCCACAAGGACGTGCAATATTCCAGCCGGATCGCCAGCCAGATCGCGCGCCAGCAGCAGGCCCATCGCCTGCGCCACGTCATCAACCAGCTCGCCGCGCGACTGCCCGAGCGCGAGCGCAGCGATCCGGCGGTGCGTGAGCTCACGAGCCATGGCTGCCCGACGCGCATGCATGTGGTGCGCCTGCTCGCCCCGCAGCTGGACCGCGAGAGTCACACCAAGGATATCGATTTCAGTCCGTCAGGCATCATGCAGCGCTGGGATGCAGGCTATGCCCACACGAGGTCCGTACTTGCGCGAAAGCCGTGGATCGGTGAATTCGATCCGCTCGCCGGCGTGGTGCTGCACGAGCATATGGACGTGCTGCCGATTGCGGCGGAGTGAGGGCCTTGTTCGTCATTGTTTTGCGTGATGACGATTTCGCAGGGGCGCGGTCCGGGGTATTGTCGCCGTGTCTTCGTCGTGAGGCTTGCAATTGGTCGGTGAGAAAGATCTGGAGGCGTCGCTCGAAACGCTGTGTGCGAACGCGGCGGGACCGGTCGCCGGCGTGTTCGGTCCGTCCTCGCTGACCTGGCGGATCGACCGGGAGGCCGTGATCTTCCTCGGCGCCGGCCGTGCGCTGTTGCTGCAACTGGCGCATCCATGGGTGGCGGCGGCGATCGCCGAGCATTCGAGCACCCTTGCCGACCCGATCGGCCGCTTCCATCGCACGTTCGACATCGTCTTTACCATGGTGTTCGGCTCGCTGGACCGGGCGCTGCTGTCGTCCCGGCAACTGTACCGGCGCCACAGCATGATCATTGGCGAGATGCCTGAGACCGTCGGTCCGTTCGCGGCCGGCTCGCGCTATTGCGCCAACGACATTCCCTCGCTCCGCTGGGTCCATGCGACGCTGGTCGAGACCGCGCTGATGGTGCATGATCTGGTGCTGCCGCCGCTCTCGGCGGAGGAGCGCGAGCGCTATTGGAGCGAGGCCCGGCTGTACGGCGCCCTGTTCGGACTGACGGGGGATGATTTGCCGGCGGACTGGTCCGGCTTCGCAGCCTACAATGCGGCGATGGCGCAGTCGGATACGCTGACCGTCAGCCCGGCGGCGCGACAGATCGCCGAACAGATCTTCAGAGGCGCCCGCCCCTGGTTGCGGCCACCGCGATGGTACCGCGCGCTCGCGGCGCGCATGCTGCCGGAGCGACTGCGCGCCGGGTTCGGCCTTGTGCTTGACGCGCGCGACATCAGAGCTGCCGACAATGCGCTGACCTGGATCAGGCGCGTCTATCCGAAACTGCCCGACCGGCTGCGCTATGTCGGCCCCTATCAGGAGGCGCAGGCGCGCTTGCGGGGCGAGCCGCAGCCCGACTGGATGATCCGGTGTCTGAACCGCGCCTGGATCGGGCGGCCGCAGATGGATATGCGGGGGAAGGGGTGAGGTCCTCCGCTGCTGCCAACAACTTCCGTCATTGCGAGGAGCCCGCGACAAAATTGCAAAGCAATTTTGCGCTGATGCGACGAAGCAATCCAGACTGCCTCCGCGGAGATAGTCTGGATTGCTTCGCGGAGCCTGTCATCGGGCCGCGCTTCGCGCGGACCCGTTGGCTCGCAATGACGGAGTGTGAGGAAACGCCTCAGCCTCACACCGACGCCAGCTTCCGGTACAGCGCGCTGTAGCAGCCGGCCGAGATGCTCCAGGAGAATGATCGTCCCATCGCACTGCGGCGCATGGTATCGAGTTGGTCCTGCGCCATGAACGCCTCGAACGCGCGGCGGACGCCGCCGATGAGGGATTCGCGCGAGGGTCTTGCGAACAGGAAGCCGGTCTCGCCGTCGGTGATGGTCTCGGCAAGGCCGCCGGTCTGGTGTCCGATCGGCAGCGAGCCGAAGCGCTGGGCGTACATCTGGCTGAGCCCGCACGGTTCGAAGCGCGAGGGCATCAGGGTGAAATCGCTGCCGGCGAAGATGCGGCGAGCCTGGGCGTCGTTGAAGCCGATCACGACCCCGATGGCATCGGGGCGGCGGCGATGCGCGTCGATCACGGCCTGCTCGAGCGCCGGTTCGCCGGAGCCGGTGATCACGATCTGGCCGCCGGCATCGACGATCTCGTCGGCGGCCGACAGCACGAGGTCGATGCCCTTCTGGTGCACGAGGCGGGCGACGATGCCGAACATGGGGCCGCGTGAGACCGCAAGCCCGAACTGCTTGCGCACGTAGTCCGCATTCGCTTTCTTGCCGATCCAGTCGCCGGCGCCGAATTGCTGGGCGAGCTGTGCGCAGGAGCGGGGGTCCCAGCTCTCGTCGATCCCGTTGAGGATGCCGGTGAGCTCGGCCGCGTCGGAGCGGACGCGAAGCAGGCCTTCGAGGCCGCAGCCGAATTCGGCCGTTGTGATCTCGCGCGCATAGGTGCCGCTGACCGTGGTGAGGTGCGAGGCATAGACCAGCCCGGCCTTGAGGAAGGAGACCTGGTCGTAGAATTCGACGCCGTCGATATGGAACGAGCTCTCCGGCGCGCCGATCCGCCGCAGCGATTCCTTTGGGAAGAGGCCCTGATAGGCGAGGTTATGGATGGTCAGGATCGACGGCAGCTTGGCGCCGCGCCAGGCGAGATAGGCCGGTACGAGCGAGGCCTGCCAGTCATTGGCATGGATCAGGTCTGCTGCCCAATTCTTGTCCAGCGTGCCCATGGCCAGCTCAGCGGCGGCCGAGGCAAGGCGCGCGAAGCGGATGTCGTTGTCCGGCCAGTCGCGCCCGGATTCGTCGCCATAGGGATTGCCGGGCCGGTCATAGAGCTGTGAGCACAACAACACGTAGACCGGCAGGCCGTCCTTGGTCGCGGCCCGCCCGAGCGAGCAGGCTGGCATCTCCGCGAATGCCGGACAGCGGCCAACGATTTGAATGTGCGTGAGTTGTTCGATGATGTCGCGATAGCCGGGCAGCATGATCCGGATATCGGCAAAGGAGCGAAGGGCGCGGGGGAGAGCAGCAGAAACGGCTCCAAGTCCGCCGACGCGGACGAAGTCGTCCATCTCTGTCGTGACGAACAAGACCCTCAAGAACAGCCGCCCTCTGCCGATCCCGTTCGCTGCTATGCAAGAACGGGTCCAGTTGTTCCGGAATTCCCAAGCCCGCCCATGCGGCGCGTCGGTTCGGTAAACACTTTCCTACTCAGCCGCCGCCCTCTAGGGTCGCCGCATCAACAACAGAGAACTTCGATAAGTTCCTAAGACACCCAAGGACGTGAGCAGGCATGCAGCTAGCAGATAAGCATGAGGGGACGACGACAAAGGCCTTCGCCGGCCTGCGGGTCCTGGATTTTTCGACCACGATTGCCGGTCCCCACTGCACGCGCATGCTCGCCGACATGGGCGCCGAGGTGATCAAGATCGAGACCGACGGCGGCGAGACGATGCGGACCCGGCCGCCGCTGCGCAATGGGTGCAGCACCACGTTCGGCCAGCTCAATGTCGGCAAGAAGAGCGTGGTGCTCGACCTCAAATCCGAGGACGGCAAGGAGGCGGTGCGCCGGCTGGCCGCGACCGCCGACGTCCTGGTCGAGAACTTCCGCCCGGGGGTGATGCACCGGCTGCGGCTCGACTACGACAGCATGCGTCAGGTCAACCAAAAGCTGATCTACTGCTCGATCTCGGGCTACGGCCAGACCGGCCCCTCGGCCGAGCTGCCGGCCTATGCGCCGGTGATCCATGCGGCCTCGGGCTACGACATGGCGCATCTCGCCTATCAGCCCGGCCGTCACCGCCCCGACTATTGCGGCATCTATCATGCCGACGTCGTCACCGGCACCTACGGCTTCGGCGCGATCGCGTCCGCGCTCTATCAGCGCACCGTGACGGGCCTTGGTCAGCACATCGACGTCTCCATGCTCGAAACCATGCTGTCGCTGACGCTGACGGAGTTGCAGAGCTCGCAATTCGCGGTGAAGCCGCCGCCGCGCCCGATGTTCGGGCCGACCGAGACGGAAAACGGCTATGTCATGATCACGATCGCCAGCGAGAAGACGTTTCAGGGTTTGATGGGGGTGATCGGCCGCCCGGCATGGATCTCCGATCCGCGCTTCTCGACTTATGCCGCGCGCCGCGAGAACTGGGCCGACATGATGGACGGGGTCGAAGCCTGGTCACGGCAGCTCTCGACCGATGCATGCCTTGCCGCGCTCGGCGCGGCCGGCGTCCCAGCCTCGGCCTATCGCACCGTGTCAGAAGCGCTGGCGGATCCGCAGCTCGCGCACCGGCAGGCGCTGTCCGAGGTGCGGGACGAGGGCGGTTCATTCCAGGTCCTTAATCTGCCGTTCCGAATGTCGGGCGCCGACACCACGCCGGCCAAGACGATGGCCGTGCTCGGCGAGCACACGGATGCGCTACGCGATGAGATCGATCTCGCGGACGAGGCGCCAATTCCGTCAGGCAAAACGGTCGCGACGCACTGAACGCATCGCGCCGCGGTATGCGGCGCTCGAACCCTCGTGCGTTCCTCTTGCCGTGGCGGACATTTGTCGCCAATCTCGCTCCCCGAGTCATTCAACGATCCGAAACATCGGACGAGGGACCCCGGGAGGAACCATGACGAATGCGGCTGCCGTGGCGCGCAAGTGCGTGCCGATTTTCCTTGTTGCGGCATTTGCGCTGGCGGCGCCGGCGCAGGCGCAGGCGCAGAAGTCGGGCGGCAGCATCACGGTCGGTCAGGAGCTCGAGATTGCAGGCTTCGATCCGCTCAAGGTCGGCGTCTACGACACGTCCACCTTCACCGCCGCCGCCGCGATCTTCGACACGCTGACGACGCTGGACGAGAAGGGCGAGGCGGCGCCAAAACTAGCAGTGTCCTGGACCCATTCCGACGACTACAAGAGCTGGACCTTCAAGCTGCGTCAGGGCGTGAAATTCCACGACGGCACGCCGTTCAATGCGCAGGCTTTCAAGGAGAATTTCGACCGGCAGAAGGATCCCGCCAACAAGTGCCGTTGCGCCTTCTACATCACCAACGTCAAGGAGGTGCTGGCGCCCGACGAATACACCATCGTCTACAATCTCACCGATCCCTCCGTGAACCTGCCGGCGGTGATCACTATCCAGAGCTCCAACAACGCCATTCATTCGCCGACGGCCTGGAAGACCAAGGGCGACGACTATAATCGCAATCCCGTCGGCACCGGCCCCTACATCCTGAAATCCTGGACTGCGGGCGACCGCATGGTGCTGGAGAAGAACCCCAATTACTGGGACAAGGGCCGTCCCTATCTCGACCGCATCATCTTAAAGCCGCTGCCCGACGCGCAGTCGCGCTTTGCCTCGCTGCAATCGGGCGAGGCCGACATCATCTGGGACGACGAAAACGACGCCGACAACATCATGAGGGCGCAGAAGGACTCCAAGCTCACCGTGCACACCTACAAGGGCTCGGGCGCGCAGGTCTACGCCTTCAACACCAAGGTCGCGCCGTTCGACGACGTCCGCGTGCGGCAGGCGCTGGTGATGGCGATCGACCGTCCAAAAATGTCGCAGGCGATCAGCAACGGCCTGAGCCGGCCCGCGACCAATCCGTACGGCGACGGCTCCTGGGTCAAGTGCAAGGACGACGGCGCGCTGCCGTTCGACATCGACAAGGCCAAGGCGCTGATCAAGGATTACGGCAAGCCGGTCGAGTTCAAGATGCTGGTGACCGCGACGCCGCGTGGCCGCATGATCGGCCAGGTGCTCCAGCAGTTCTGGAAGCGCGTCGGCGGCAACATGGAGATCGAGCAGGTCGATCAGGCCACCATCCCGTCGCGCGCCTTCACCCGCCAGTTCCAGTTGACGCCGTGGCGTATCGTCGATCTCGCCGATCCCGATCCGCAGATGTATGCGAATTTCCGCAGCGGCAGCCCGCTCGCGCTGTCCAACTACGCCGATCCGGAGCTCGACCGGCTGCTCGATCATGCCCGCGTCACGGCCGACCTCGGCCAACGGACCGAGGATTATTGCGCGATCAGCCGCTTGATCAACAAGCAGGCGATCTGGTTCTGGACCTTCCAGAACACCTATTACGCGCTGTCGAGTGCCAAGCTGAAGGGCTTTCCGAAAATCTACAACGGTGTGATCGACGTCTCGAACACCTGGCTGGAATGAAAGCGCGATGCTGAACTTCGTCGTTCGGCGGCTCCTTGCCATCCTGCCGGTCCTGCTGGCCGTCTCGCTGCTGACCTTCCTGATTGCCTCGCTGCTGCCGGGCGATCTCGCCTTGGTCATCCTCGGCGACCAGGCAACGCCGGAGAATGTCGCGGCGCTGCGCCGTGACATGGGGCTCGACCAACCGCTCTGGTGGCGCTACCTGAGCTGGCTCGGCCATGCCCTGCAGGGCGATCTCGGCCGCTCCTTCCGCACCGGGCAGACGGTGCTCCAGGCGGTCGCCGAGCGCATCCCGGTCTCGCTCCAACTGATGCTGATGGCGGAGTTCATCGGGCTCGTGATCGGCGTGCCGCTTGCGATCGCCTGCGCCGCGCGCGCCGGCGGCGCCTTCGACCGTTTCATGACCGGCAGCGCCTTCGCCATGCTGTCGATGCCGTCCTTCCTGACCGCGATCCTCCTGATCTATCTGTTCGCGGTCGAGCTGCACTGGCTGCCCGCGACCGGCTATGTGCCGTTCACCGAGGCGCCGCTGGCCAATCTGCGCTTCTTCGTGCTGCCGGCGCTGACATTGGCGCTGGCGGAATGGCCGGGCATCATGCGGGTGCTGCGCTCCGACATGATCGCCACCTTGCAGGAGGATTATATCGCGCTCGCCAAGGCCAAGGGCCTCAAGCCGGCGCGCATCCTGTTCGTGCATGCGCTCAAGCCCTCGTCGCTGACCCTGGTGACGGTGACCGGGATCAATATCGGCCGCCTGCTCGGCGGCACGCTGATCGTGGAATCGATCTTTGCACTGCCCGGGATCGGCCGGCTGCTGGTCGGCGCGATCTACACCCGCGACCTCGTCATCCTGCAGGGCGTGGTGCTGCTGGTCGCCTGCGGCTTCGTGCTCGTCAACTTCATCGTCGACATGCTGTACGCCGTGCTCGATCCGAGGATCCGCCATGGCCACGCTTGAGCTCTCGATTCAGGACGAGGCGGCGGTCGCGCCCGTTCGCGGCAGGCGCAAGCTTGGTCTGCTGTTCTGGCTCGCAAGCGGCTGGCTCGCCATCGTTCTTGCGCTCGCGATCCTCGCGCCGCTGCTGCCGCTGCAGAACCCGACCGACATGGACATGCTGGAGCGCCGCGCGGCATTCTCCGGCGAGCACTGGCTCGGCACCGACGGGCTCGGCCGCGACGAGTTCGCCCGCCTGATTTTCGGCGCGCGGGTGTCGCTGACGGTCGGGCTGATCGCGCCGATGATCAGCCTCATATTCGGCGGCGCACTCGGCCTGCTCGCCGGCTATTTCCGCGGCCGGTTCGAGACGCTGGTGGTCGGCAGCATGGACGTGCTGCTGGCCTTTCCGCCGCTCATCTTCGCGCTCGCCGTGACTGCCTATCTCGGCCAATCCGTCCCCAATCTGACCTTGATCCTTGGCGTGCTCGGCATTCCCGCTTTCATGCGCGTGGCGCGTGCGGCGACGCTGACGCTGGCGCGGCGGGAATTCGTGATTGCCGCCGAGGCGCTCGGCGCCAGCCACGCGCGGATCCTGCTGCGCGAGCTACTGCCGAACGTGATCCTGCCGCTGCTCGCCTTCTTCCTGCTCGGTGTCGCCGTCACCATCGTGGTCGAGGGGGCGCTGTCCTTTCTCGGTCTCGGCGTGCCGCCGCCGATGGCGAGCTGGGGCAGCATGATCGGCGAGGGGCGTGAGAGCCTCGACGTCGCGCCGCGGCTCGCCTTCCTGCCAGCGGCGGCGCTGTTCCTGACCGTGCTGGCCTTCAACCTCGTCGGCGATACCTTGCGGGCGCTGACCGACCCGCGTCAGGGGGCATTGTGAGCGCGCCGCTCTTGACCATCGAAGACGTCGCGGTCGAGCTGCCGACACCGCGCGGCAATTTGCGCGCGGTAGATCATGTCGACCTGTCGCTGGCGGCCGGCCGCACGCTCGGCATCGTCGGCGAATCCGGCTGCGGCAAGACCATGCTGTCGCGCGCGGTGCTTCAGCTCCTGCCGAAGAAGGCGAAGCTGACGGGCCGGGTGATGTTCGACGGCGAGGATCTGGTGCGGCTTGATGCGGAACGGCTGCGGCGCCTGCGCGGGCGCGATCTCGCGGTCGTGTTCCAGGACCCCATGACCTCGCTTAATCCCGTGCTCACCATCGGCACCCAGTTGATGGAGACTATCCAGGAACATCTCGAGCTAGATGCCCCGGCGGCCAGGAAGCGCAGCATCGAGCTGCTGGCGGCCGTCGGCATTCCGGCACCAGAGCAGCGGCTCGCGCAATATCCGCATCAATGTTCCGGCGGCATGCGCCAGCGCATCGCGATCGCGATCGCGCTGTCCTGTGAGCCGAAATTGCTGATCGCGGACGAGCCGACGACGGCGCTCGACGTGACCATCCAGGCGCAGATTCTCGACCTCCTGGCGCGCGAGCAGCGCCGCCGCCACATGGCGATGATCATCATCACCCATGATCTCGGCGTCGTCGCCGGCCGCGCCGACGAGGTCGCCGTGATGTATGCGGGCAGGGTGGTCGAGCGCGCGCCGACGCCGGCGCTGTTCAAGCGCATGCACATGCCCTATACCGAGGCGCTGCTGGCGGCGATCCCGAAGCTGGAGACCGCGCCGCATACGCCGCTGCCTGCGATCTCCGGCCGCCCGCCCGACCCGACGCGGCCGCTGCGTGGCTGCTCCTTTGCGCCGCGCTGCCGCTATGCTGCGGGGCGCTGTCATGAGGCCACGCCCGAACTGAAGAGCGCGGAGGTGCCGGGGCATCTCTATGCCTGCTTCCATCCGATCCAGATGGCCGAGGGGATCGGCGCATGATGCAGCTTGCCGTGCGCCCCGAGCCGCTGCTGAACGTCGACAATCTCGTCGTCGAATATGGTCTCGGCAACAAGACGGTGCATGCCGTCTCCGGTGTCAGCCTTCAGGTCGCGCGCGGCGAGACGCTGGGGCTGGTCGGTGAATCCGGCTGCGGCAAGTCGACGCTGGGGCGCGCGGTCCTGCAGTTGCGCCGCGCCAAATCCGGGCGGGTGATGTTCGACGGCGAGGATCTGACGGCGATGGAGGGCGAGGCGCTGCGCAAGATGCGCCGCCGAGTGCAGCTGATCTTCCAGGATCCGATCGCCTCGCTCAATCCGCGCCGGCGCATCGGCGATATCGTCGCCGAGCCGCTGATCATCGCCGGTGTCAAGGACGCCGCCGAGCGCAAGCGGCGGGTTCACGAGGTGCTTTCCGCGGTCGGGCTCGACCCTGATATCGTGGCGGGCCGTCTGCCACATGAATTTTCCGGCGGCCAGTGCCAGCGCATCTGCATCGCGCGGTCGCTGGTGCTCAATCCTGAGTTCATCGTCTGCGACGAGCCGGTGTCGGCGCTCGACGTCTCCATCCGCGCGCAGATTCTCAATCTGCTGGAGGAGATGAAGGCGCGCTTCGGCCTGACGCTGCTGTTCATCGCGCATGATCTCGCGGTGGTCAAAGCGGTCAGCGACCGCGTCGCGGTGATGTATCTCGGCCGGCTCTGCGAGGTCGGGCCGTCGGAGCAATTGTTCGCAAAGCCGGCGCATCCCTATACCGGGTTGCTGTTGCAGGCGATCCCTGTGCCTGACCCGGATGTGCGTCCCGTTGAGAGTGTAGCGAGCGGGGAGCCGCCATCGCCGATTGCGCCCCCGTCCGGCTGCCGCTTCCGCACCCGCTGTCCGCGGGCCGATCAGCGATGCAGCGCGGAGATACCGGAGTTGCGTGAAATCGCGCCCGGCCAGTTCGCGGCTTGCCATCATCCGCTGGCCTAAACTAAGACGGTCGGGGTTTGTCTCGCCTCGCCGGTCGTGGCATGCTGGCGCGACAACAAGAACATGCCGGGAGGATGTCGATGAAGAGCTTCAAGGTCGCCGATTTCAAGGCGCCGCTGCAGGAGGTCGACGAGGCCACGCCGCAGCCCTCGGGCACCCAGGTTCTGATCAAGGTGAAGGCGGCCGGCGTCTGCCACAGCGATCTCCACATCTGGGAAGGCGGCTACGATCTCGGTCACGGCCGCAAGCCGCTGTCGCTTAAGGACCGCGGCATCAACCTGCCGCTGACCATGGGCCACGAGACGGTCGGCGAAGTCCTCGCCTTCGGTCCCGACGTGAAGCCGACCGACCAGCGCGATCTGAAAGTCGGCGATATCGGACTGGTCTATCCCTGGATCGGCTGCGGCAAATGCGCCACCTGCCTTGCCGGTGACGAGAACATGTGCCTGACGCCGCGCTCGCTCGGCGTCTATTGCGATGGCGGCTATGCCGACCACATGCTGGTGCCGCATCCGCGTTATCTGCTCAACCTGAGAGGGCTCGACCCCGCGACGACCGCGCCTTATGCCTGCTCGGGCGTCACCACCTACAGCGCGCTGAAGAAGGTCGAGCAGCATTTCGACACGCCGATCGTAATGTTCGGCGCCGGCGGCCTCGGCCTGATGGCGCTGTCGCTGCTGAAAGCGATGGGCGGCAAGGGCGCGATCATGGTCGATATCGATGCGAAGAAGCGCGAAGCGGCGGAAAAGGCCGGCGCACTCGCGACCGTCGATCCCAAGGCGCCGGATGCGCTGGAGCAGCTCGCGAAGAAGGCCGGCGGGCCGATCCGCGCCGTGATCGACCTCGTCGGCAACGCCGCGACGACGCAGCTCGGTTTCGACTGCCTGACCAAGGGCGGCAAGCTCGTCATCGTTGGCCTGTTTGGCGGCGGTGCGACCTGGGCGCTGCCGCTGATTCCGATCAAGGCCGTGACGATCCAGGGCAGCTATGTCGGCAATTTGCGTGAGACGCAGGAATTGCTCGATCTGGTGCGAGCGAAGAAGGTGCCGCCGATCCCGGTGACGACGGTACCGCTCGCCAGGGCCAACGACGCGCTGCTGCAGTTGCAGCAGGGCGCGGTGGTCGGACGCACCGTGCTGACGCCGTAACGAACGCTCTCTCCTCCGTCATTGCGAGAAGCAAAGCGGCGAAGCAATCCAGACCGCCTCAGCGGAAAGATCCTGGATTGCTTCGCTTCGCTCGCAATGACGACTTGGCTAACTCCTTCCTTGAGGCTCTTATGTCCGCAAATAACGCCTTCCACATTGCCGTGCTCGCCGGTGACGGCATCGGTCCCGAAGTCATGGCGCCGGCGATCGAGGTGCTGCGCAAGATCGAACAGAAATCGGAATTGAGCTTCCGATTCACGGATGCCCCGGCCGGCGCCAACAATTATCTCGCCACCGGCAAGTCGATGCCTGATACCACGATCAAGCTGTGCGAGGAGGCGGATGCGATCCTGTTAGGTGCCTGCGGCCTACCTTCGGTACGCTACCCCGACAACACCGAGATCGCGCCGCAGATCGAGCTGCGCTTCATCTTCGATCTCTATGCCGGCGTGCGTCCGGCGCGGCTCATTCCGGGCGTGCCGAGCCCGATCGTCGGCGCCGACCGGTGCGGCATCGATCTCGTCGTGATCAGGGAGTCCACCGAAGGCCTGTTCGCCTCGATGGGCAAGGGCGTCGTCACCCATGAGGACGCGCGCGAGACCATGGTGATCTCACGCAAGACGTCCGAGCGCCTGTTCGAGTTCTCGTTTCGCCTTGCCGAGCGGCGCAAGGCGCGCGGCAAGCCCGGTGCGCTCACCTGCGTCGACAAGGCGAACGTGTTCAAGGCCTTTGCGTTCTTCCGCGGCATCTTCGACGAGATCGCCAAAAAGCATCCGGAGGTGAACACCGACCGGCTCTACGTCGATGCCTGCTCGGCGATGCTGGTGAAGCGGCCCTGGGATTTCGACGTGATGGTGATGGAGAACATGTTCGGCGATATCGTCTCCGACATCACCGCGAGCCTGATCGGCGGCCTCGGCATGGCGCCGTCGGCCGACATTGGCGACAAATATGCGGTGTTTCAGCCGTGCCACGGTACCGCGCCCGACATCATGGGTCAGGGCAAGGCCAATCCCACCGGCATGATCCTGTCGGCGGCGCTGATGCTGGACTGGCTCGCCGACAAGCATGGCGTCGAGAGCGCGGCGGAGGCCGGCGAGGCGATCGAGCGTGCGGTAGACAAGGTCTACGCCGGCGGCATCAAGCCGATGGAGTTCGGCGGCAGCAACGGCACGGCGGACATCACGAAAGCGGTGCTCGCGGCGCTGTAGTCAAGGAAAAAAGGGGCCCGCAGGCCCCCTGTCGTTCACCAGCGGCGCCAGTGGTGGTAGCGGTGACCCCAGCCCCACGGACGCGGGCCGTAGAAGCGTCGCGGGCCGCCATAATAGCCGTAGGCGCCGTAGTAGTTCGGACGCCACCAGCAGCGGCCCCAGGGGTTACAGACCCAGCGCACCTGATCGACATCGGCGGTGGGACCGCCTGCAATCTTGTCCGCCTGCGGGATGCCGTTCGGCATTGCCGCGAGAGCGGGACCCGAGGCGAGCGCCGCACCGCCCAAGGCAGCCAGACCGAGAACAGCAAATTTGAGTTTCATCGCAATCTCCCTCGTTGGTGGCGAGAGAACTTTCGACAGATCAACTGGTTGCTATCGCGGTGCGTGCGCGCGGGAAATTTAATCTTCCTGAACGAAGATTCAGTTTCACCGCCCCTGGAACTTGGGTCTGCGCTTTTCCATGAAGGCCTGCCGGCCCTCGCGGAAATCCTGGGAGTCCATGCAGGCGTTGCCGATCGCCTTGATCGTGTCCATGTCGCGCTGGCTCTCGTCCTTCAGAACCTGCGCGATGGTGATCTTGGCGGCCTTGATGGCGAGCGGCGCGTTTTCGGAAATGGTCTGCGCGATTCCCATGGTCTCGCCCCAGAGTTGATCGTCGGGGATCACGCGCTCAACGAGGCCAATGCGCAGCGCCTCAGAGGAATCGATGCGCATGCCCGTGTACATCAACAGGCGCGCCCAGGACGGGCCGACCAGCGACACCAGATGACGCAAGCCGTCATAGCCATAGGCGATGCCGAGCCTGGCGGCGGGAATGCCGAACTGGCTGTCGTGCGAAGCGATGCGGATGTCGGCAAGCATCGCGACCTGCATGCCGCCGCCTAGGCAAAACCCTGGATGCAGGCGATGGTCGGCTTGGGATAGTCGGCGAGCAGCGCGCGCTGGGCGGCGCTGCGCTTGGCGTACTCCTCGGACGCCGCTGCATTGTGCCTGACCTTCTCGAACTGGCTGATGTCGGCGCCCGAGACGAACGCCTTGCCGCCGGCGCCGCGCAGGATTACGACCCGCACCGTCTCGTCGTCGCGCAGGCTGGCCAGCGCCTCGCCAAATCCCTCCCACATCTCCAGCGACATCGCGTTGCGCTTGTCGGGATTGTTGAAGGTGATCACGCCGACGCCGTTGGCCGCATGCTTAAGGATCTTGCCGTCGGCGTAAGCCGTCTCGGTCGTGCTGGACATATCGGACATCGCGCGCTCGCAGATCGTTGGCGAGGCAATGTGCGGCGCCGGCGCCACCGCGGTCAACCGGGGCTGCGGTAGGCGAGCTTGCATCCGCCTGTGCTGCGATTGCATGGCGCGCGCGGAGTTCGGCGCATGGCAGCAGACCGCCGAGAAAAAGGGGCGACTAGACCGCCCCGAGAAAGACCGCGCGCAAGCGCGCGGGCGCAGACATATCTTCTCGTCCGGTCTCGTCCAATCCGGCCGCGCCCCCGCGACGCGGCGGATTGAACGTCGGCCGCAAAGGCCGGACCCGTCGATCGATCTCAGCTTTCGTTCGCTGCGATCGATTCCATCAGCGAGACGAGCTGACGCTGCACCGTCTGGTCCTTGATCTTGCTGTAGGCGCGCAGCAGACGGAGGCTGAAGGCGCTGTCGAGGAAGAGCAGGCTCTCCACTTCGCGCGCCTTGTTGTCGCCGTCATAGAAGAAGGTCACAGGCACATCGAGGGCGGAGGCGATCTGCTGAAGCCTGGCCGCGCCGACGCGATTGACGCCCTTCTCGTATTTCTGCACCTGCTGGAAGCTGACGCCCAGCTTCTCGCCCAGCTCGGCCTGCGAGATCTTCATCTCGACTCGCCGCAAACGGATCCGCTTGCCCAGCTCAATGTCCGGCTTGCCGGCACTGCGCTGCTTCATTCTCTTCGCCGCTGCTTTCATACTTCTCACCGTTGTTCTTCGGTTGAAAATCCCCCGAAGAGCTGGGTCAGGGGTTCGCCCATATACGAGTCTTTGAATTCATGCGGATGCACGAACTCCTCCTTAAACCACGGGAAGCGAGCCGGATTGAAAGCCTCGATCAGCCAGTCAATCATGTGCCGCACGCGCGGAATCCGTCCGCTACCGGGATGGTAGGACAGCCAGATATCCAGCGGTCGGTTCAGCTCGACCTCCAGTGGAATCAACTTCCCGCCAAGCGCAATGGCGTAGCTCGGGAATACGCCGATTCCGGCGCCATTCGCGACCGCCCAGTAGTTGGCGCTCGAGACATTGGTTTTCATGACCAGAAGGTCACGTTCCGAAACGCCCGGGAAGAAGCTCTCGAAAGATTCCTTGGCGGCGAGCTGGTCGGCGAATTGCAGCACCAGGCGATGCTTGATCAATTCCGCTGCCGAGCGCGGCGCGCCATGTTTTGCGATGTATTTCTCCGAGGCCCAGAACATCAGATGCATGCGGCCGAGCCGCACCAGCTTGACGTCGAGCGCCGAGGGACGTGACAGATGGATAGCGACGTCGGCCTCGTGGCGGGAGACGTCGGCCGAGCGCATCGCGCAATGCAAGTCGACCAGGATCTTCGGATAGGCTTGCTGGAATTCGACCAGCCGCGGGGCAAGCCAGAACGTCCCAAGTCCCTCGGTGACAGCGACGCGGACTTCGCCGGACAGGGCGTTGACCGTCGAATCGCTGGTCCGCATCACGTCGAAGGCCGCCGCCTCCATGCGCTCGACGGCAGAGACCACGATCGCGCCTTCATCGGTCAGATGGGTGCCGTGGACGTCGCGGGTGAACAGGGTGGTGCCGGTCTGACGCTCGAAATCATCGATCCGGCGACGGACGGCGTTGATCGACAGGGACAGACGTTCGGCCGCCGAGCGGAAACTTCCACATCGGACGACTTCCAGGAATATGCGGGCCGCGTCCCAATCGGAGAGGCCGCTGATATTTATCTTTGGGCGTTCTTCCAACGGAACGCCCCTTTCCGCCAAGGAGTGCATACAATTCCCTTCGGTTTGCTAAACTGGCAGAATCTGGCGCAAACTACAACCACGGCGGGTTGCGGGGGTGATGAGTTTTGAACGTCATCCTTACTGCGGCGCGAGCGGTATTTGAGTGCTGCCAGGGCTGGGAATCGGGCACCTGTTGCCCGTTTGAGGGGTGTCGCGTGAGTTCCGTTGCAAGCCTCGAGATGGCTGCGGGATTGTCGGCGCTGTCCGCAGTGGACATTCCTGCGCAACAGCGGTTGCCGTGGTCCCGGATGGATCAATCGCAGCGCACGAAGCGTCTTGTCCCGAATCGCTCCGACGGTTGCCAGTGGCATCGTGGCACGATGTTGGCGGGAACCACGGTTTCATCGCAGAAACACACTGAATTCATGTTCAGAGGCTCAGCGGCCTCGTGCTATCTTTGGCTCTCCACGGGGGCCGCAGGGGTCGTCACAGACAATTCTCGCAGGCCGAATTAACGGAAAGAACGCTTGTGTCGCATTCAGACGAACAGTTGCAGTCGGTGCTGGAAACGCTCGAAGAGTGCCGCAGGGTTCTCAATGCGAGCAACAGCCGCGACTCGGCCGAGCTGCTGTCCATGGTCATCCTCGACGTCAGGATGAAGCTCAAAGGAATTGACGATGCCGATCTCAAGGCATTGTGCGACGAAATGCTGCGGAGCGCTGCGAGCGAACCGCGGTCCCCTTCCAAGCAGACGCAGGACCAGCCCCGGCGTCCGCTGCTCCGCGTGGTGAAGTAGCCGCGCCGCCGAGTCTCGCTTTTTGGCGAGATTTGTGCGCGTCCCGATGCCGCATCTGTGATCACGGACGGCATCGGGAGGAGCCCTGGTTTCGCGCGCCTCTGTTGCGCATTCCGAGCCATCGGTTACACCAGAGCCGGTTCGGCTCCGGTCCGCGCGCTCCCCGCGCGTCGTGTCGGGCCTGAGATGGCTCCGATTGCATCATGCAAAATGTTTCGATCCCGGCGGCGCTGATTGCCGGCCTCGTCAGCTTCCTCTCGCCCTGCGTCCTGCCTTTGGTTCCGCCCTATCTGATCTACCTCACGGGGGCCACGATCGAGCATGTCGAGAGCGACGAGCCGGCCGCGGCCTCCAAGCGCGCGATCTTGATGTCGGCTCTCTTGTTCGTGCTCGGCTTCTCCACCGTGTTCGTGGCGCTCGGCGCCAGTGCCTCGCTGATCGGCGGCCTGATCCGCGCCTGGTCGGCCGAGCTGTCGATCCTCGCCGGCATCGTCATCATCATCATGGGCCTGCACTTCCTGGGACTGACCCGGATCGGTCTGTTGATGCGCGAGGGCCGGCTGCCGATCCCCAAGCCCGTCGGGCTCTGGGGCGCCTACATCATGGGGCTCGCCTTTGCGTTCGGCTGGACGCCCTGCATCGGCCCGATCCTCGCCGCCATCCTGTCGATCGCCGCAGCGGAAGCGACGGTGACCAAGGGCGCCGGCCTGCTCGCCGTCTATTCCGCGGGCCTCGGCATTCCCTTCCTGATCGCCGCCCTGATGATCGAGCAGTTCTCCGCGCTGTTCGCGCGGATGAAGGGCCAGCTCGTCAATGTCGAGCGCGCCATGGGCGTGTTGATGGTGATCACCGGCATCGGCTTCCTCACCGGCGCGGTTTCGAATGTGAGCATCTGGCTGCTGGAAACGTTTCCGGCGTTGCAGACGATCGGGTAGGGCGGAATCGGCGAGCTGCACCGGCTCAGAACCGCACGGGTCTTCTCACGCAGCCGGCGCCCGTTCCGGGAACGGCGACTGATAGAGCCAGGCGAGATTCTCGCAGAAGCGCTCCAGGCTTGTCTCGCGTATCAGCTGATTGCGCAGCAGCGCGTGGACTCCGGCCGGATGATAGACGTGATCGCCGAGTTCCCGGGCCTGAAGCTGGACCCGCGCAGTGCGCAGCATCCGGGCATTCCTGTATTGGTCCAGCGCGTGGGCGACATCGCCTTCCGTCTCGTCGAGTTCGTCCGCGAGGCAGACGGCATCTTCCAGCGCCATGCAGGCTCCTTGCGCGAAATATTGCAGCATCGGATGCGCGGCATCGCCCAGGAGAACGACGCGCCGGTCGATCCAGCGATCGGTCGGATCGCGATCGCAGGTCACCCACGCCTTCCAGTCCCTTCCATGATGAATGATCGCCTTGGCGCGAGGGTGCACGTCCCGAAAACCTTCGAGCACCTCCTCGTGGGTCACGGGCCTTGCCGCAAACGCCTCGACGGGATCGTTGTGGCAGGTAATTGCGAGATTGAACACCTTCCAGCCCGAGAGCGGGTAATGCACTAGATGGCACTTGGCGCCGGCCCACAATGTCGCGGCGTTCCAGCGCAGATCCTCCGGCATCTGCTCGGTCGGGATGACTGAACGATAGGTGGTGTGGCCCGCGACCCGCGGCGCGCCGTCGGCGACCATCTGCTGGCGAATGCGGGAGCGAAGTCCGTCCGCGCCAACCACGAGGCACCCGGTGACACGCTCACCTGACTTGAGCAGTGCCGTTGCCGAAGCATCGTTCTGCTCGTAGCCGACGACATCGCAATCGGACCGCAGCGTGACGTGGGGGTGCGCCTCGCAGGCGCGCACGAAGATGCCGTGAAGATCGCCGCGATGGACCACGGCATAGGGATTGCCAAAGCGTTGTCGGAAATAGCTGGTCAGATCGATGCTGGTGATCTCCTCCGCCGAGATCGCGTCCATTAGCCGAAGCTGGTCGATGAAGACGGCGATCGATCGTGCGGCATCACCGAGTGCGAGTCGGTCGAAGGCGTGGAATGCGTTGGGACCAAGCTGGATGCCGGCGCCGATCTCCTGATAGCGCGGCGCGCGTTCCAGGACGGTGACCTGAAAACCCTTCCGTGCCAGCGCGATCGCGGCCGCAAGTCCGCCGATGCCGCCGCCGACAATGATGATGGGGTCCTGTCGCATGTCCTCTCCTCGGTGGTTTGCTATTTTCTCGATGTCCTGGCACGCGGCGGCCTCGCCTTGCCGCGTGCCTCCGGCTGCTCGTCAAGAACGTCCTTCGGCCGCGCCGATGGGGGCACCTTGATCAATCCGGCCTCGACTTCCTGCTCGAGCCGATCGATATTCTTGTAGAGCTCGACCAGCACGCGCTTGAGCTCCGCCGCTTCCTTGGCGGACATGCTGCCGGTTGCGACTTCTTCATAATAGGCGGCGAGCGGCATGAGCCGCCCTGCCAGCTCAGCACCTTTGGGCGTCAAGACGACCTGGAGGCTGCGCTGATCGTTCTCAGGCCGGTCGCGCGTCAAGAGGCCGGCGCGGCTCATCTCCGCGACGATGCGCGACAGGGTAGACACGTCGGCCGACGTCAGTTCGGCGATCTCTCCAAGGCGCAACGGATGGCCCTGCTCTGACAGTGCGGCCAGCACGCGGTACATCGGAAGCGTCAACTTCTCGTGACGGATCACGCGCGCGAAAAGGTCGCCCATGCGAACGCCGAGCCGGGCGAGCAGATAGGGCAGCGAATTCGAAAATCGATACATGGACTTGGATCCTGGCGGGAGAACTCCGCCCGGAATAAGGGTAAACCTTCGCACGTGCAATATTTGCGTTTCAATCATTTGCATTTGCAACTTTATCATTGACAAGTATTTGCGCTCGGTGCTTTGCTTTGTCAACGCCAGAGTTGAAGGGACGACGCCATGCAGGAAAAGATCGCGCTCGAGGAGCACTTCGCGCTTCGGGAGACTGTTCAGGACAGCGCAGGCTTCGCGCCGGCCGACGACTGGCGCGAGCTGGAAGCGCGGCTGCTCGACATTCACGACCGCCGCCTCGCGGAGATGGACGGTCACGGAATCGAGATGATGCTGCTGTCGCTGAACGCGCCGGCCGTCCAGGCCATTCCCGACCGCAGCCGTGCGCTGGAGCTGTCGCGCCGTGCCAACGACTTCCTCGCCGAGCAGGTCGCCAAGCGGCCGGATCGCTTCCAGGGCCTTGCAGCGCTGCCGATGCAGGATCCCGACGCGGCCGCACGCGAGCTCGATCGCAGCGTCGGCACGCTTGGATTTCGCGGGGCGCTCGTCAACGGCTTCAGCGAGCTCGGCGGCACCGATCATGCGATCTACTATGACCGCAAGGAGTTCTGGCCGTTCTGGTCGGAAGTCGAACGCCTCGGCGTTCCCTTCTATCTGCACCCACGCAATCCGCTGCCGAAAGACTCGGCGATCTATGAAGGGCATCGCTGGCTGCTGGGACCGACCTGGGCGTTTGGGCAGGAGACTGCGGTCCATGCCCTGCGCCTGATGGGCTCCGGACTGTTCGACGCGCATCCGCGGCTCCAGATCATTCTCGGGCACATGGGGGAGGGTCTGCCGTACTCGATGTGGCGGGTCGACAACCACAACAAGTGGATGCGGACCCAGGATGCCTATCCCGCGCGGCGCAAGATCGCCGACTATTTCCGGGAGAATTTCTACATCACCACGTCGGGCAACTTCCGCACCCAGACGCTGATCGACGCAATCCTGGAGATCGGTGCCGACCGCATTCTGTTCTCGGCCGACTGGCCGTTCGAGAACATCGATCATGCCGCCGACTGGTTCGACAGCGCGGCGATTTCCGAAGGCGACCGCATCAAGATCGGCCGCGACAATGCGCGTGCCCTGTTCGGGCTCGGCAAAGCAACGACCCAATCTGCCGCAGAGCAGAACGTGTCAGCAATCTCAATGGAGGAAACCCGTGAGCATCTCGTCCGAAATCGACGTGCATGAGGAATTGTCCGGCGCTCCGATCGGCCCGTTCCACAAGCTGCTCGGCATCCTGATCACGCTCATCACGCTGTTCGATGGCTATGACACCTTCAATCCCGCCTATGTCATCCACTACGTGGTCCAGCCCTGGAGACTCCAACCAAGCCAAGCGGGGTTTCTGGTGAGCTCGGGTCTCGTCGGCTTTCTGTTCGGCGCGATTGGTCACGGCAGCGTAGCCGACCGTTTCGGCCGGCGTGGCACGCTGCTCGCAGGATTGTGGGTCGTCAACGTCTTCACATTGCTGACCGCCGTGCTGGCGAACGATTTCTGGAGCTACTGCGCTCTTCGCTTCGTCACCGGGCTCGGTCTCGGCGTGTTGCTGCCGCTCGGCACGACCTTCATCAACGAGCTCGCGCCCAAGCGTGTCAGCAATACGTTTTCGCTGTGGGGCGTGACGCTGGGCTGGTCGCTCGGCGGCGTCTGCGCCGGTCTCGTCGGCGTATTCCTGACGCCGCAGCACGGCTGGCAGATCCTCTACTACGTTGGCGCGCTGTCGATCCCGCTGACTTTCGCGGCACACGCCATCCTGCCGGAAAGTCCGCAATTCCTGGCGACCCGATCGCGGGTCCCGGAGTTGCGTGCGTTGCTGGCGCGGCTGCGGCCCGAGCGGGCCGCCGTCTACGAGAATGCGACGTTCGCATCGGATGACGGTACGCGGCCGCAGAGCACGATTGGAGCGTTGCTGAGCCCGCGCTATCGTCGCGTTTCGCTGACCATCTGGATCACAGCGTTTCTCAGCCTGTTCGCGATCTTCGGTCTCACCGGGTGGATTCCGACGGTCATGCTCAAGCGCGGCGAGACCTTCGCGGCATCATTCGGCTTCGGTGCCTTGATGCAGGCGATGTCGTTCATCGGCGGCCTCACGCTCGCAATGCTGGCCGATCGCAATTTCTTGCTGACGCCACGTTATCTCGCGACCTGGTGGCTGACCGGCGGCATTGCCGTATTGGCGCTCGTCTTCGTCAGCGGTCATGGCGTCAATCTCGCCATCGTCGCCGTTGCGGGCTTCTGCATCATCGGCGCCCAGCACGTGCTCAACAATTTCACCGCCGGGTCATACGGGACCTGTTTCCGCGCTAGCGGCGTCGGAATGGAATTGGGCATCGGCCGGGTGGGAGCGATCCTCGGCCCCTATGTCATCGGTCTGTTGCAGCAGGCGACCGGAGGCCCCGACGCCGTGTTCTGGGCGATCGGCGGCGCGTCCATGGTCGGGGCGCTGGCGATCGGATCGCTCAGTGCTGCCGCAGCAAATCGTCTGCCGCGCGCCGATATCGCACCCGCGGAGTGATGAGGCGGGCCGATCGACAATCACCGGCCGCGCCTTGACTGGCCAGCTTCACCAAAGGAGATCCGAAATGCCCACATCCACTCGTTCCGCTGCGACCGCAGGGCCGCTCGACGCCTGGGTACTTCTGTTCGCACGCGTCGCGATTGCGCCGCTATTTCTCTACAGCGGCATCGGAAAGGTGATGGCATTTGCCACGACCGCGGGCCGGCTTCCCGGCGGCGCCGACGGCTTCGGCGCGGTGCTGGCCGCTGGCGCGATTGCAGTCGAACTCGGAGGCGGCACGGCCCTGCTGCTAGGCCTGTTTGCGCGCCCGGCGGCGGCGGTCCTGATCCCGTTCACCATCGCCGCCACACTGATGTTTCACAATTTCTGGGCCGCGCCCGAAGCGCAGGTCGTGATGCAGACCATCAACTTCCTGAAGAATCTCGGCCTGCTGGGCGCCCTTGCGCTCATCGCCTCTTACGGGCCGGGCGCCCATGCCGTGCAAGCGGCCATCAAGCCCGGCTCCAAAGGTGCTCCCGAGCTCTCGTAATTCTTAGTTACGCCGACGAGCCGACCGCGAAGCGCGCCAGCGCCTTGCGGTCCACATGAGTAATCTTTATCGCCGATATCCTTTTCGTCCGTTCAACGCGTCTCGTCCAGCACGCACGTCACTGTGCAGACGACGCCGCGCGGCAGGAAGTCGACGGTTGCCTCGCCGCCGAGCTGATCGCGCGCGCTGCGCTCGATCAGGCGCGAGCCGAAGCCGCGCCGCACCGGGGCCGTCACCGGCGGTCCGCCGATCTCGGTCCAGATCAGCCGCAGCCGCGGCTTCGGCGCGTCGGCGATGACCTCCCAGTCCAGCGTCACCCGGCCGGTCTCGTTGGACAGCGCGCCGTATTTCGCGGCGTTGGTGGCGATCTCGTGCACGATCATCGACAGTACCACGGCGAGCCGCGGCGACAGCGGCACGGCGGGACCGGCGATGCGGATGCGGTCAGGATTGCTCAGCAAGAACGGTCGAAGCGCGCGGGCAATGACGTCTCTCAGCTCCGAGCCCGCCCATTTCTCCTGGCTCAGGAGATTGTGCGCCTCTGCGAGCGCGCCGAGCCGCCCCTCGAACTTGCTCCGCTCATCCCGGCTGGCGCTGCGGAAGGTCTGAACCGCGATCGCCTGCATCAGGGCCAGCGTGTTCTTGACCCGGTGGTTGAGCTCCTCGATCAGCAGACTGTGCAGCATCTCGCCGCGCGCGATCGTGGTCGCCATCCTGACGGCGAAGGTCAGGCCGGTCAGCAGGAGGATACCGCCGATCAGACTGGTGATGGCGATGTTGCGCCAGAGCGGCGCGATCAGCGAGCTCTCGGCGACGCCGGCCACGACCGTCCAGCCGGTCAGTCGCGACCTGGTAAAGGCGGAGGACAGCGCGACCCCGTCGAGCGAAACGGTCGAAAGGGCGGCCTCTGACGTGCGAGACATCGCATCATATAGCGCGCCGGAAGCCTGCTTGCCGACCGTCTCGCTCGGGTTCGGCGCGCGTGCGAATACGATGCCCTTGGTGTCGAGCAGGGACACCGTCCAGAGCCGGTCGGGTCGCTGCTTCTCCACCAGCTCCTGAAAGATGCCGATCGGCGGACTGAAACAGAGATCGTAGATCACCTCGCCGTCGCGCAATACCGGGACCTCAACGGTGAGCACCTGCCGCCCATTGATCGCGCCGGTGAACAGGTCGGAATATTGCGGCGACCTGGTCGCAAATACCTTTTCGATGATCTCCAGATGGCCGCGCGACGGCAGGCTTGCGGTGTCTTCCGTTGCGGAGGAGAACAACAGCCGGCCCTTCCGGTCGGAGATCAGCACCAGGCCGCCCTTGCCATATTGCTCGACGAAGCCAAGCGCGATGCGGCGGAAGTTCTGGAAGTCGCCGTTGCGCAGCGAATTCGTCAGCGCCAGAACCTGCAAGCCGCCCGTCATCCGCTGCACCTCGGAATCCAGCACAAGGCGCATGCTGCGTACGTTCTCCAGCACGCGGCTGGTCGCGTCACTTCGATCCTGCTTGTAATTGTAGACAGCGATGCCGACCGCGAAGATGATCAGCGGCAACATCGTTCCAGCGACCAGGAGAGCGAGCCGGACCGGCAGCGTAAGCTTTGACAAGCGCGGGCGCCCCGATTCCGGCGCAGCGGCACCGGATTATGGTTTTGGCAAGACCATAAGGGCAGCACTTGCCCGGCGCCACGATTTTCGCATCTGCGAGCGGGGAGAAGATTTTGCGATGCAGTCGGGGGCCGGGTCAGATCATCGTGATCGCGGTCAATAGCAGACACGTGGCGTAGACAGCCGCCAGACTGAGCCCGACGATCCGGGCCTCTCGATGCGATTTCATACGCTCAACTCCAGGTCGGCGGCCGCCGTTGGGGAGCAGCCGCCCGGAGGTCGCGTCGCGATCAATCGATTTCCTGAACGACCACGCGCGAGCCCGGATCCACCAGCATCACGCGATCGCTGGAATAAACGTAGCGATACTTCGTCAGTGACGGGCCCCAATCCGCCGGAACGGCCTCAAGCTCGACGTCGGTCGGCACCGTCGCACCGACGATGATCTTTTCCTTCGTCACCACCGGACGAACGCGGTGCTCGGTGATGTAGGATTTGATCTTGGTGCGGTACTCCGGCTCGATCTGAACTGCCGCCGCATGACCGGTTCCAGTGGTGGTCACCACGGTGGACTGCGCGAACGCGCCGGTCGAAATCAGGACGGCTGCGGCGGACAGTAGGAACAGCTTTTTCATCTTGTCCTCCTCACAGGAATATGCGCCGCAACAACATCTCACCATGCGCGCCGTTCCTCCCGCGTAGGAACAAATTGCTATTTTTTCCCGTTTCTGAATCGCCCGGGCCCGGAAGCCCGGGACATTGGAGGAGGAGAAAATGACGCTGAGAATAGCGAGTGCAGCGCTGATGGTTGCTGCAGTGTCCTTGCCGGCCTTTGCGGCCGACGAGTTCTACGTGGTCCAGGACGTCAAGACCAAGAAGTGCACCATCGTCGACAAGAAGCCGACAGACGCCTCCATGACCGTGGTCAGCCCGTCGGGCACGATCTACAAGACGCGCACCGAGGCTGAGAGCGGCATGAAGACCGTCAAAGTCTGCACATCCAATTAGGAAGAATGTGATGCCCGTGATCCCCGTATTTATTCTCTGGGCCGTGCCAGCGATCATTGTGATCGGCGGCGGCATCTATCTGATTGGTCACATGCACTAGGCCTGTCGAGGGAGGCGAGCGGGCCTCTGCGTGCAGCGCACAGGTCCGCAAGTCTGCCGTTTCTACGAGAGAGAGGGAGGCCGCCGATGCGGCCCCGCACGCCAGCAGGAGTGCGAGTTGCAGTGCAACAGGTCGTGGAGGCGTCGCTCTGCCACGAAGAGTGCCTCCAGGTTACGCGAAATGACTTCCGTCCCGCCGTCGTTTTTCATACGCTCCCCGAACGCTGGCCGTTAACCGGCTGCGCTCACGCCCCGGCGACAGGGGCGGGGCATCAATGGGAGGGGAGACGATGAAGCGAAGGTCATTTCTCGCCGGTATCGGTGCGACCACTGCGGCAGCTGCGATTGGCATGCCGTCGATCCTCAGGGCGCAAGCGCCGATCACGCTGAACGGCGCGGTCCAGTTCAACGACGACCATGCCTTCAACCGCGCGCTGATCCGGTTCGAGGAGCTGGTGAAGAAGTACTACGGCAAGCCCGTCAATTTCACGCTGCACAAGAACTCCTCGCTCGGCCTCGAAAAGCAGTATTTCGAGTACATGTCGCAGGGCAAGGCGGTCGATTACGGCATCGTCTCGCCGGCCCATATGTCAACCTTCGCCAAGGCGGCCCCGTTCATCGATGCGCCCTTCGTGTTCAAGGGCATCGAGCACATGAACAAGGTCGTCGAGGCCAATATCCTGGCGCCGATCGCCGACGAGGTCGCGGCGAAGGCCGAGGTCGTTCTGATCGGTTATGCCGGCGGTGGCATCCGCAACATCTTCGCGAACAAGCCGCTCAGGAATCTCGCCGATCTTAGGGGTCTCAAGGTTCGCGTGCAGGGGGCGCCGATCTGGTCGAAGACCTTCGCGGCAGTCGGCATGAGCCCGACGGTGATCGCCTATAACGAGATCTACAACGCGATCCAGAACGGGGTGATCTCGGCCGGCGAAAACGAGGCGGCCGGCGTCGAGGCGATGAAGTTCTACGAAGTGGCCCCGCATCTCAGCCTGACCCAGCACGCCGTGTCGATCCGGCCGATCTGCTTCTCGGTGAAGACGCTGAAGACCTTGCCGAAGGATTTGCAGGACGCGATCATGAAGGCCGGCAGGGAGGCAGGCGACTACGGCCGTCAGCTCGAATCGAGCGAAGAGGTCGTCAAGCTCGACACGCTCGAGAAAGCCGGCAAGCTCAAGCGCGTTCCCTTCGAGGAGCGGGACGCGATGAAGAAGCTCGCCGATCCCGTGATGGCCACCTACGCCAAGGAAATTGGCGCGGAAGGCATTTTCGAGAAGATCAACGTCGTCTGAGATCGTTGCGTCCGCCGACAATAGTCCGGGCAGGCCCCGCTTCTTGCCCGGAAGGCGGATGAGCTGCCGCACGGAGCCCCAATGTCTGAAACGCCGGTCTTGTCCACACGGTCGCTGTGGCGTCGCGTCACCGCGGCCTATGCGAAGTTGCTGGAGTTCCTGTTGGCCGCCTGCGTCGGCGTCCTGATTGTTCCGGTCACCTTGCAAATCATCTCGCGCTACACGCCCTTCATTCCCTCCTACATCTGGACGGAGGAAATGGCGCGGTTCCTGTTCATCTGGACGATCATGATCGGCGCCATGGTCGGTGTGCGGGAAGCGCAGCATTTCGAGGTCGACGTGTGGCCCAATCTGTCGCGGCGATCGGAGGCCGCGGTGCGGATCCTTGCGCGTCTCGGCGTACTGGCTCTGGCGCTGGTGTTCGTATCGGCCGGCATGGAGTTCACCCGCTTTGGCTGGAACAGAACTTCGGAACTGGCAGATCTGCCGCTTTGGCTGATTCACGTTGCCTGGCCTGTGACCGGCGCGACGTGGATCGTCTTTGCCGGTGAACAGATCGTTGATGAGATGCGCGTTCTGGTTGGGGCAGGGCGATGAGTGGCAATGTGCTCTCTGCTGGACAGGCCGCGATGGTGCTGTTCGGGGTTTTCATCGGCCTGCTCATCGTGCGCGTGCCGGTCGCTTTCGCGCTCGGCCTTGCCTGCGTGCCGATCCTGCTGATCGAGCCGCGTCTGTCGCTGATGACGCTCGCGCAGGAGACCTTCAATGCGTACAATTCATTCATCCTGCTGGCGGTGCCGTTCTTCCTGTTGACGGCGAACCTGATGAGCATCGGCGGCATCACCGACCGCCTGGTGGCGCTGTCGCGCTCGATGGTCGGGCACTGGCCGGGATCGCTGGCGCAGATCAACGTCGTGCTGTCGGTGTTCTTTGCGGGCATCTCAGGCTCCTCCACGGCCGATGCGGCGAGCCAGTCCAAGATCTTCATCGATGCGCAGACCAAGGAGGGTTACGATCTCTCATTTTCGATCGCCATCACGGCGGTGTCGGCCGTGCTAGCGGTCATCATCCCGCCGTCGATCCTCATGATCGTGTGGGGCGGGCTGATCTCGACCTCGATTGCGGCGATGTATCTGGCCGGCATCGTGCCGGGCCTGCTGATTGCCGGCGCGCAGATGGCGACGGTGCACGTCTATGCGGTGCGCCGCGGCTACCCGACCTATCCGAAGGCAACCTGGGTCGAGATGCGATGCGCCATTTGGCAGTCGTTACCGGCGCTGATGACGCCGCTCATCATCGTTGGCGGCATTCTGCTCGGGTGGTTCACCGCGACCGAGTCTGCCTGCGTCGCGGTGCTCTATTCTATCGCGCTCTCGGCGTTCTTCTACCGCGAGACAGGTCCACGCGAATTGTACAAGGCCTTGCTCGACACCGGGCGCCTTGCCGGCGTGGCGCTGTTTTGTGTCGGCACCGCAAGTGCGTTTGGCTGGCTGCTCGCTTACTACAGGATTCCGCAAGAGCTGCTGGCCAACGTCTCGACATGGGGCATGGGCGCCGTCACCGCCGGCTTTTTCATCTCCTTCTGCTTTCTGGTGGTGGGCTGCTTCCTCGACGCCATCCCGGCCATCATCATCGTCGGCACGGTGCTCGAGCCGCTGGCAAAGTCCGTCGATCTCCATCCGGTCCAGTTCGCGATCATTTCCATCGTATCGCTGGCCTTCGGACTGGTGACGCCCCCCTATGGCTTATGTCTGATGATCGCCTGTTCGATCGCCGGCGTGCGGCTGCGCTATGCTCTGAAGGACACGGTGATCATGCTGGTTCCGATGCTGCTCGTGCTGGCGGCAGTCATCATTTGGCCAAGCGTGTCGCTGTTCCTGCCACGCCTGATCGTGCCGGAGATGCTCAGATGAGCATCTGCAAATGAGCTTCTGAGAGTGCGTCCCGCGGCCGACGGCCGCGGGATCGATTCAATCGTTACAGATTGCTCTCGGTGATCGCGGCGTAGACCATGCTCCGCAGCTCGCGCCGGATCGGGTAGGCGCTCGACGGCAACACCTGCGTCATGAAGATGGTGATCAGTTCTTCGGCCGGATCGATCCAGAACGAGGTCGTGGCCGCGCCGCCCCAATTATATTCGCCGGGGCTGCCGGCGATCAGTGTTTCCGCCGGGCGCATGGTCACGGCGAAACCGAGACCGAAGCCGATGCCGTTATAGGCGGCTTCCGAGAACAGCGAGCGTGACACCTCGGGCAGGAATCGTCCGCCCGGAATGTGATTGGTGGCCATCAGCGCCAGCGTCTTGGGCCCGATCAGCCTGACGCCGCCGAGCTCGCCACCATTGAGCAACGCGCGGCAGAAGGTGAGATAATCGGCGACCGTCGAGCACAGTCCGCCGCCGCCGGAGATGAAGGACGGCGGCGACAGGAACGAGCTGGTTGCCGGATCGTCCTGAAGCGTCAGGCCCTCGCGCCGCTGGCCGGCATGGAAGGTCATGCCGCCGCCGGGGTCTGCCGAGTAGCAGGCGGCGAAACGATGGGCCTTCGAGGCCGGCACGTGGAAATCGGTGTCGCTCATGCCGAGCGGATCGAGGATGCGTGCCTTCAGAAACTGTTCGAACGGCATGCCTGAGATCTTGCCAACGAGATAGCCGAGCACGTCGGTCGCGACCGAGTAGTTCCAGGCCTCGCCCGGCGAGAACTCCAGCGGGATCTTTGCCAGGCCCTCGATCATGGTCTGGAGCGTGCCAGACTTCTCGACCTCGCCGATCTTCTCGGCGCGATAGGCGGCATCGACATTGGAGCGCTGCTGGAAGCCATAGGTGAGGCCGGAGGTATGACGCAGGAGGTCGACGATCAGCATCGGCCGGGACGGCGGCCGGGTCAGGAAGGCCGGATAGGTGCCGGCGACGAAGACGCCGAGATCCTTCCATTCCGGAATGTATTTGGCGACGGGCTCGTCGATCGCGACGAGGCCCGCCTCGACCAGCATCATGAAGGCGACGCTGGTGAGCGGCTTGGTCATGGAATAGATGCGGTAGATGGTGTCATCCTTGACCGGCACCTTGCGCTCGACGTCGGCAAGGCCCTGAACCGAGCTGTATGCGACCTTGCCACGGCGGAAGACGAGAAGATGCGCGCCGGGGAACCGGCCGGCATCGATGTACCGGCTCTTAACATGCGCATCGACGCGGTCGAGTGCAGTCTTGGACATGCCGACGGATTCGGGCGAGGCAGGGGTGGGCGCGAGCATCAGTTCCTCCGGGGCAGTTTTGTCTGTCAGTTGATAGCCGAAATGCCGGCCTCATTCCAAGGGCGGCGCGCTTAACGGGAGCAGGCCTGCTGGTGTAGGCTGCAGCCTGGAACGCCTCCAGGGAGCCCCAAGGGCCTCTCATGGGGCCAACGAGAAAAACCCAGGGCAAAACTCACCATGACCCAGTTCAACGAGACCGAACTCACCGAAGCCGTCGTCAGGAGCTTCGACAGCACACCGAACCCGCGTGCGAAATTCCTGCTCCAGGAATTGGTGAAGTCCCTGCACGATTACGTGAGCAAGACCGATCTCACCTTCGCGGAATGGGAATATGCCATCGACTTCCTGACCCGCACCGGCCAGAAGTGCACCGACACCCGCCAGGAGTTCATTCTCCTGTCCGACGTGCTCGGCGTCTCCATGCTGGTCGATGCCGTCAATCACCGTGACCGTGAGGGCGCGACGGAGACCACCGTGCTCGGTCCGTTCTATGTCGGCGAGCACAAGGTCACCGCGCACGGCACCGATATCTCCCCGAACAACCAGACCGGCGAGCGGATGTTCGTGCAGAGCCGAGTCACGGATCTGAAGGGCAAGCCGCTCGCGAACGTCCCCGTCGACGTCTGGCATGCCGATGATGACGGCTTCTACGATTCACAAAAGGCCAACTATGACGAGGTCGGCGCCTCGGCGCGGGCGCGCTTCATCACCGACGACGACGGCCGCTTCTTCTTCCGCACCATCCTGCCGTGCAGCTACCCGATTCCGACCGACGGCCCGGTCGGCGAGATGATTACGCAGACCAAGCGTCATCCGATGCGGCCGGCGCATGTGCATTTCCTGGTCAATGCGAAGGGTTATGAGCCGCTGATCACCCATGTTTTCATGGACGGCGACAAATATCTGGATACCGACGTCGTGTTCGGCGTGAAAGACGACCTCATCGCCAAGGTCGAGCCGCGCAACGATCCGGCAATGCCCGATGGCAGTAAGGCGAATGGGAAGTGGCACCTGATGAGCTACGAATTCCACCTCAAGCCCGGCGGCGGCATGGCGCCGAAGCCGCTGGGGACGAAGGCGGCCCAGCCGGCCTGACGACTAAAAGCGCGATGAGAATAGGATGAATCGTCATCGCGCTTTAGGTTAGTGTCTATGCATCTTTGCGGAAAACCGCTGCACACTTTGCGCTAACGCGGCCCTTCGGGTCCGGATCATGCTCTAACGCGCGTGTAGCAGTGCCAGCAGCACGACGACCGCGCAGGCGAGCGCCGCCGAGGTCAATTTCCAGAACATCAGCGGGCTGCGCTCCAACAGGGGCGTGATCCGCGTGTTGAGATAGGCCGGATTGGGCGTGCGAAGCTCGAAGACGAATTCGGACAGATCCTCGTGCCGCTTGTACGGATCGGGATGCAGCGCGCGCCTGAGCGCGCCGTCGACCCAGGCCGGCACGTTGCGATCGTCGTCGGCTGGGCGATACTGAAGTCTCCGCACGTCCGCCTTGCGCCGGATCTTGGCGACCTGAGTGCCATAAGGAAGCTTTCCCGTCAGCATCTGGTAGCAGATCACGGCCAGCGAAAACATGTCGGAGCGCGGCGAGCCGCCCTGCCCAAGAAAATATTCCGGCGCCGTATATTGGACGGTGCCCAGGATTTCGTCGGCCTCGTCCGGCGGCGCGGCTTCCGCGACGCCGGCGACCCTGACTGACCCAAAGTCGATGATCTTCGCGGTGCCGGTCTTGTCGATCAGGACGTTGTCCGGCCTGAGGTCCTGATGCAGCATCTCCATGCGGTGGAAGGCGCGCAGGCCGGCGGCGATCTGCTCGATGAGGCCACGGACGGTTTCGAGATCGGGGCGCGGATTGTCGGTCATCCACTGCTTCAAGGTCTGGCCTTCGACGAATTCAGTCGCAACGTAGAGATAGCTGCGCCGTCTGGACTGTGACATCGGCTTCAGCACGTGCGGGCTGTCGATCCGGCGCGCGATCCATTCCTCCATCAGGAAGCGCTTGAGATAGGCAGCATTGTCGCGCAGGTCGACTGACGGCAGCTTGAGCGCGACCGGCTCCTCGGTCTCGGTGTCGACCGCAAGATAGATGTGACTGCGGCTGCTGCCGTGAATCTCGCGGACGATCCGGTAGCCGTCGAAGATCGCGCGTGGCTCCGGCAGCGGAGGCAGCGGCAGCTGTGAGGTCTGATTGAAGATGCCGGCCGGCTCGCGCTGTGGCACTGCGTCGATCCGCAGAATCTGGATGGTGATGTTGTCGTCGCTGCCGCGCCGGTAGGCTTCCTCGACGATGGCCTTGGCCGCCCCGTCGAGCTCGGCTGCATGCTCGTTCAGTGCGCTGGTGACGAAGCGCGCGTCGACGAATTCGTAGGCGCCGTCGGTCGCCAGCAGAAAAGTGTCGCCCGCTTCGATCTCGAAGGCCTGATAGTCGATCTCGAGCTGCGGATTGATACCGAGCGCGCGGCCGAGATAGGTCTGCTCCGACGACACGATGATGCGGTGATCGTCGGTCAGCTGCTCGAGCGCCTTGCCGGCGACGCGGTAGACGCGACAATCGCCGACATGGAAGATGTGCGCGGTGGTCGCCTTGATGACCATGGCGCTCAGCGTGCAGACATAGCCCTTGTCGCGGTCATAGGCGTATTGGCTCTTGCGCGTCTGCGCATGCAGCCAGGAATTGGTGGCGTCCAGCACGCGGCGGGCGGACGTCTTCACCGTCCAGGATTCCGACGTGCAATAATAGTCCATCAGGAAGCTCTTGACCGCCGACTCGCTGGCGATCTGGCTCACCGTGCTGCTCGAGATGCCGTCGGCGAGGACGGCGGCAATGCCCTTCAGGCTGAGCAGCGGCTCCTCCGGAATGAGGACGCCGTGAAAATCCTGGTTGATGGGCTTGCGACCCTTGTCGGAATGCTGGCCGACCGAAATCAGGAGACCGGGGGTCATCGTCATCACCGGAAGAGGGGAGCCTCACCCTGCGCGGGTGAGGCTCCCCTGTCGAGTCGTGTTTGATCAGGCCGCGACGCGGGGCTTTATGGCCTTGTCGGCCTGGCGCTTCGTCAGGGTCATGACGTGCGTGGCATAGAGGGTCATGCCGGTGAAGGCGAGGCCGCCGACGAGATTGCCGAGCACGGTCGGGATCTCGTTCCAGATCAGATAGTCCAGGATCGAGAATTTTGCGCCGAGCAGCAGCCCGGACGGGAACAGGAACATGTTCACGACGGAATGTTCGAACACCATGTAGAAGAACACCAAGATCGGCATCCACATCGCGATGACCTTGCCCGGGACCGAGGTCGAGATCATGGCACCGACGACGCCGGTCGAGACCATCCAGTTGCAGAGCATGCCGCGCATGAACAGCGTCGCCATGCCGGCCGCACCATGCGCGGCGTAGCCGAGCGTCCGGCTTTCGCCGATGATGCCGATGGCGGCGCCGACCTTGTCGGGGGCCTGCGTGAAGCCGAAAGTCGTCACGAAGGCCATCATGAAGGCCACGGTGAAGGCGCCGGCGAAATTGCCGACGAAGACCAAGCCCCAGTTGCGCAGGACGCCGCCAAGAGTGACGCCCGGGCGCTTGTCGATCAGCGCAAGCGGCGAGAGCACGAATACGCCGGTCAGGAGGTCGAAGCCCAGCAGATAGAGCATGACGAATCCGACCGGAAACAGCAGCGCACCGAGCAGCGGCTGGCCCGTGTTCACGTTGATCGTGACGGCGAACCATGCGGCGAGCGTGAGGATCGCGCCGGCCATGTAGGCGCGGATGATGGTATCCCGGGTGGACATGAAGATCTTGGACTCGCCTGCATCCACCATCTTGGTGACGAATTCCGAAGGCGCGAGATACGACATCAATGGTTCCTTTTGCTTCGTAAGTGAGATCGACACACCCTTTTGGAGAGCGCGGCTGAACGTCTTGGGCCGTGCGGGCTGGCCTGCCGCGCACGAGGGCTATGGAGATTGGAAGCCTTGGGAATCGCGTCACGACGGCCCAGAGGGCCGCGAAGCAGTTGAGCTTCCGGAATGCAGCCGCCAGAGGCTGCAACAATGCGGCAAGCCGCAGTCTTCGTTGACGCTTAGGGACAAGCAAGTTGCGTGCCGTCTGGGCGCGTGAAGAAAATTAAATTAATATCAATAGGATAGGCTGTTTCCTGATTCCCTCCAACCGCACCGCTGGCCTCGTGCTTGAGCTGTTGCACAAACTTTGTGCGGCGCACAAGGATTGAGCAGCCCGCAAGTTTCACATGCGGAGCGGTCCTGCGGCGGCCTGCCGCAGCCTACATAACATATTGATTATTCAATTCTTTCTAAGTCGTCGGGCTTGGCATGAAGCTTGAATAGTTCCAGGCCGACGCCATTGAAGCCGTCCCGCGAGACTTCTCATCCGATTTGCTGACGCCACCAGACGGGGGTCTCCCCGTCGTGCGTTCGCATGCGCCAAAGCCGGCGCCACCGGACGGACGGGCTGCTCGTGTGCACTGACGCCAATCAATTCTGCAACGACGCAAAGGACGACACTGCCTATGACGAAGCGCACCCGCCGGCCCTCGGATAATGGGCTCAGCCGCCGCCAATTGTTGAAGGCCGCAGGCTCTACCGCCGCACTCCTCGCCGCCGCAAAGCTGAATTTCCCCGCCGGCGCCTTCGCGCAGGAGGCGGGCCCCGAGGTCAAGGGTGCCAAGCTTGGCTTCATCGCGCTCAGCGACGCCGGCCCGCTCTTCGTCGCCAAGGACAAGGGCCTGTTCGCCAAATATGGCATGCCCGACACCGACGTACAGAAGCAGGCCTCCTGGGGCACCACGCGCGACAATCTCGTGCTCGGCTCCGAAGGCAACGGCATTGACGGCGCGCATATCCTCACCCCGATGCCGTATCTGATCTCGGCCGGCAAGGTGACGCAGAACAACCAGCCGACGCCGATGTACATCCTGGCCCGGCTCAATCTCGACAGTCAGTGCATCTCCGTCGCCAACGAATATGCCGATCTCAAGCTCGGCGTCGATGCATCGCCCTTCAAGGCGGCGCTGGAGAAGAAGAAGGCTTCCGGCAAGGCCGTGAAGGCCGCGATGACCTTCCCCGGCGGCACGCACGACCTCTGGATCCGCTATTGGCTCGCCGCCGGCGGCATCGATCCCGACAAGGACATCGAGACCATCGTGGTGCCGCCGCCGCAGATGGTGGCGAACATGAAGGTCGGTACCATGGACTGCTTCTGCGTTGGCGAGCCATGGAACCTGCAGCTCATCCACCAGAAGATTGGCTATACCGCTGTCACCACCGGCGAGCTCTGGAACAAGCATCCCGAAAAATCCTTCGGCATGCGCGCGGCCTTCGTCGACAAATATCCGAAGGCGGCAAAGGCGCTGCTGATGGCCGTGTTGGAAGCCCAGCAGTGGTCGGACAAGGCCGAGAACAAGGCCGAGCTCGCCGCCATCATGGGCAAGCGGCAGTGGATGAATTGCCCGGTCGAGGATGTGCTCGACCGCACCGCCGGCAAGTTCGACTACGGCATCCCCGGCAAGGTGGTCGAGAATTCCCCACACATCATGAAGTACTGGCGCGACTTCGCCTCTTACCCCTTCCAGAGCCACGATCTCTGGTTCCTCACCGAGGACATCCGCTGGGGCAAATACGAGGCGAATTTCGACACCAAGGCGCTGGTCGCCAAGGTCAACCGCGAGGATCTGTGGCGCGACGCTGCCAAGACGCTCGGTGTCGCGGCCTCTGAGATCCCGGTCTCCAGCTCGCGCGGCAAGGAGACCTTCTTCGACGGCAAGGTGTTCGATCCGGAAAATCCGGCTGCCTATCTGAAGTCGCTCGCGATCAAGCGTGTCGAAGTCTGATGGAGCCAGCGGCCGCCTTCGGGCGGCCGCATCGTCTTTTGAAGCCGGAGAGAGATTGCAATGAATATGTCTGCCGCCAAGATTGAGATTGAAACAGCGACGCCTGCGGCCAGCGCCGCGCCCGTCGTCGCGATGACGCCAAAGCGTCCCCCGCGCACTGAAGCTTACGCACGCATGGCACGGGAGACGGCCGTGCGCGTGATCCCGCCGCTGGTCGTGATCGCGCTGCTGACGCTGGTGTGGGAGCTGGTCTGCCGCCGCGCCGGCTCGGCGTTGCCGCCGCCGTCAAAAGTGTTCAACGACACAAAGGAGCTGATCCTCGATCCGTTCTTCGACCATGGCGGCATCGACAAGGGCCTGTTCTGGCATCTGTCCGCCAGTCTCCAGCGCGTTGCGTTCGGCTATTCGCTGTCCGCCGTCGCCGGCATCGCGCTCGGCGTTCTGGTCGGACAGTCGGTCTGGGCGATGCGCGGGCTCGATCCGCTGTTCCAGGTGCTGCGCACCATCCCGCCGCTGGCCTGGTTGCCGCTCTCGCTCGCCGCGTTTCGCGACGGCCAGCCCTCGGCGATCTTCGTCATCTTCATCACCTCGATCTGGCCGATCATCATCAACACCGCGGTCGGCATCCGCAACATCCCGCAGGACTATCGCAACGTCGCCGCGGTGGTGCAGCTCAATCCGCTCGAGTTCTTCTCCAAGATCATGATCCCGGCGGCCGCGCCCTACATCTTCACGGGCCTGCGCATCGGCATCGGCCTGTCGTGGCTCGCGATCGTCGCTGCCGAAATGCTGATCGGCGGCGTCGGTATCGGCTTCTTCATCTGGGACGCCTGGAACTCCTCGCATATCAGCGAGATCATCCTGGCGCTGTTCTATGTCGGCATCGTCGGCTTCGTGCTGGACCGCCTGATCGCGGGCCTCGGCAAGTTCGTCACCCGCGGCACCGCGCAGAATTGAGAGGAGTGGCACATGACCGCCTATCTGAAGCTCGACCACATCGACAAGGTCTTCACCCGCGGCGCCGCCACCACGGAGGTGCTGAAGGACATCAATCTCACGATCGAGAAAGGCGAATACGTCTCGATCATCGGCCATTCCGGCTGCGGCAAGTCGACCCTGCTCAACATCATTGCAGGCCTGACCAATGCCACCATCGGCGGCGTGCTGCTGGAGAACCGCGAGGTGAACTCGCCAGGGCCGGATCGCGCCGTCGTGTTCCAGAACCACAGCCTGCTGCCGTGGCTGACCGTGTACGAGAACGTCAGGCTCGGCGTCGACAAGGTCTTCTCCAGGACCAAGTCCCGTGCCGAGCGGGACGCCTGGGTGATGCACAATCTCAACCTGGTGCAGATGGCCCACGCCAGGGACAAGCGTCCTTCCGAAATCTCCGGCGGCATGAAGCAGCGCGTCGGCATCGCGCGGGCGCTGGCGATGGAGCCGAAGGTGCTGCTGCTCGACGAGCCGTTCGGCGCGCTCGACGCGCTGACCCGAGCGCATCTCCAGGATTCCGTGATGGCGCTGCATCAGAAGCTCGGCAACACCATTTTGATGATCACTCACGACGTCGACGAGGCCGTGCTCTTGTCCGACCGCATCGTGATGATGACCAACGGGCCCTCCGCACGCATCGGCGAGGTGCTGGAGGTGCCGCTGGCGCGCCCGCGCAAGCGGCTCGAGCTTGCGACCAGCGCCACTTACTTGAAGTGCCGGCAGCGCGTGCTCGAATTCCTCTACGAGCGTCATCGCTTCGTAGAAGCCGCGTAAACCAAAGGTTAATGCCCGAAACGTTCACGCCTAAATAATCGACATCCCGCTCAATCCTTGTGCGCCGCACAAGGATTGAGCGAATCGCAAATTTAGCGTGCGAAAAAGCCCTGCAGGAAATTCGGGCAATACGAATAACGTGCTGAAATCCCTATATTTCCAGCATGCGCGCAATTGGCACGGAAATTGAAGTGTCTTTGCGCGACGCCAACGACGACGTCCCTCAACATCATCAATCAGCATCGTGAACTCGCCACCGGGGTGAAGCCTCGGAGCACGCCTCCATGCCTGGAGGCCAAGCCTGCAACGACGCAGCGGTGAGCCTGGAAGGGATACTCAATGACGAAGAATCCTACGTGGATTTCAGACTGGCGCCCCGAAGATGAGGCGTTCTGGAATGCGACTGGCAAGACTATCGCGCGACGCAACCTGATCTGGTCGATCGTGGCCGAGCATATCGGCTTCTCGGTCTGGCTGATCTGGAGCATCGTCACCACCAAGCTGCCGCAGGCAGGCTTCCACTACACCACCGATCAGCTGTTCCAGCTGATTGCCGTGCCGGGCCTGATCGGCGCTTTGATCCGTTTTCCCTACACCTTCGCAGTGACGACGTTTGGCGGCCGCAACTGGACCATCTTCAGTGCGGCGATCCTGTTCATTCCGACGCTGTCGCTTGCCTATTTCGTGAGCCATCCCGACACGCCGTTCTGGCTGATGCTGCTGGTCGCCTCGACCGCGGGTCTCGGCGGCGGCAATTTCGCCTCCAGCATGACCAACATCTCCTTCTTCTTCCCCGATCGGATGAAGGGGTGGGCGCTTGGCCTCAACGCCGCCGGCGGCAATATCGGTGTCTCCAGCGTGCAGCTCTTGACCCCGATCCTGATGACGCTCGCCGTCTTCAACTTGTTCCAGGCCACGGCCGTCGACGGCATCTTCCTGCAGAATGCCGGCCTGATGTGGGTGCTGCCGATCGCGATCGCGGTGTTCGGCGCGGTGTTCTTCATGAACAACCTCACCTCGGCGAAATCGTCGGTGAAGAACCAGCTCGCGATCGTCAAGCGCAAGCACACCTGGATCATGGCGTACCTCTATATCGGCACGTTCGGATCCTTCATCGGCTACTCCGCCGCGTTTCCGCTGCTGATCAAGACGCAATTCCCGGCCGTGACGATCTCGATCGCGTTCCTGGGACCGCTGGTCGGCTCGCTCTCGCGTCCGCTCGGCGGCTGGCTGGCCGACAGGCTCGGCGGCTCGATCATCACCTTCTGGAATTTCATCGCGACGGCGGGCGCCACGGTTGGCGTGCTCTACTTCGTCGGACAGAAGGATTTCATCGGCTTCCTGTCGATGTTCCTGATCCTGTTCGTGACGACGGGCATCGGCAACGGCTCGACCTATCGCATGATCCCCTCGATCTTCCGCGAGGAGAACCTGTTCAAGGTGCGAGGCAAGGGCGATGCGGCGCGCGCGCTCGCGTTGAAGACGGCGAGCATCGAGAGCGGCGCCGCGGTCGGCTTCATCGGCGCGATCGGCGCTGTCGGCGGCTATCTGATCCCGACCGGCTTCGGCAAGTCGATTGCCATGACCGGCGGGCCGCAGCTCGCACTCGCGATCTATCTCGCCTTCTACGCCTCCTGCCTCGCTCTGACCTGGTGGTTCTACCTGCGTCGCAGCCCGCAGGGCGAAGGCGCGGCAAGTCTGGCTGAAGCAAGAGTGTGACACTTGGTACGAATCTCGCTTCTCCCCGTACGCGGGGAGAAGCTTCACCACAGGTTACGGAATAGGGAACTTCCATGAGTGAACCGCTGGTCATCGTCGGTAACGGTATGGCGGCCGCGCGTCTGGTCGACGAACTCGCCAAGACCGCGCTCGGCCGCTACGCGGTCGCCGTGATCGGCGAAGAGCCGCGGCTCGCTTACAACCGCGTGCTGCTCTCATCCGTGCTGGCCGGCGAGACCGGCTCGCACGAGATCGAGCTCCGGCCGGCCGACTGGTGGCGCCATCGCGGCGTCACCGTGCGCTACGGCTATCGCGTCACCGAGATCGACACCGGCCGCCGCGAGCTCAAGATCGCCGGCGAAGAGAGCATGGAATATTCCAAGCTGGTGCTCGCCACCGGCTCGACGCCGCTGCGGCTCAACGTGCCGGGCGCCGATCTCACCGGCGTGCACACCTTCCGCGACACCCGCGACGTCGATCTGCTGCTGACGCTGGCTGCGGCGAAGAAGCGCGTCGTCGTGGTCGGCGGCGGCCTGCTCGGTCTCGAAGCGGCCTATGGACTCGCCAAGGCCGGCACGCCGGTGACGCTGCTGCATCTGATGGACCGACTGATGGAGCGTCAGCTCGACGGACCGGCCGCCGATCTGCTCAAGATGCTGGTCGAGCGCAAGGGCATCCGCATCCTGCTCAACGCCTCCACCACCCGCATTCATGGCGAGGGTCACGTCGAGGCCGTCGAGCTTGCCGACGGCAGCCGCATCGAGGCCGACGCCGTGATTTTTGCCGCCGGCATCAAGCCCAACGTGACGCTGGCCAAAGAGGCCGGCATCGCGGTGAACCGCGGCGTCGTCGTCAACGACGTGATGCAGACGGCTTCGCCCGACATCTTCGCGCTCGGCGAGTGCGCCGAGCATCGCGGCACCTGCTATGGCCTGGTCGAGCCGGCCTATGAGCAGGCGCGCGTGCTGGCGCGGCATCTGGCCGGCCGTCCCGCCGCCTATCAGGGCAGCGTGGTCTCGACCAATCTGAAGGTCTCCGGCGTCAGCGTGTTCTCCGCCGGCGACTTCATGGGCGGCGAGGGCAGCGAGAGCCTCGTTCTCACCGACCGCAGGCGCGGCACCTACAAGAAGCTCGTCATCGCCGACGGCCGGCTCACCGGCGCCGTGCTGATCGGCGATACCGTCGATGCACTCTGGTACCTCGAGCTGATCCGCAATCGCGACAAGGTGGCGGCGATCCGCACCGACATGATGTTCGGCCGCGCGCTGGCGCGTCCCTCCAAGGCAGCTTGACAAGGCAGCTTGATAAGGCAGCTCGATATGACGGCGATCGACCCCACGCTCCGCGCCACCAAGACGACCTGTCCCTATTGCGGTGTCGGCTGCGGCGTGCTGGCGACACCCGACGGCAAGGGTGGCGCAGCGATCGCGGGCGACCCTGATCATCCCGCCAATTTCGGCCGGCTGTGCTCCAAGGGCTCTGCGCTCGGCGAGACCGTCGGGCTGGAAGGCCGTCTGCTCTATCCGATGATCCGCTGCAAGGGCGTGCTGGAGCGCGTCGCCTGGAGTGATGCGCTCGATCATGTCGCCCATCGCATGCAGCACATCGTGGCGCGCGACGGCGCTGACGCGGTAGCGTTCTATCTCTCCGGCCAGCTGCTGACCGAGGACTATTACGTCGCCAACAAGCTGATGAAGGGTTTTGTCGGCACCGCCAATGTCGACACCAATTCGCGGCTCTGCATGTCGTCCTCGGTCGCCGGCCACCGCCGCGCCTTCGGCGCCGACACCGTGCCCGGCTGCTATGAGGATCTCGACCAGGCGGATTTGCTGGTCTTCGTCGGCTCGAATGCGGCCTGGTGCCACCCCATTCTGTTCCAGCGCATGCTGAAGAACCGGCAGGAGCGTGGTGCGCGGATGATCGTGATCGATCCGCGCCGCACCGACACCGCTGACGACGTCGATCTGTTCCTTGGCCTCAAGCCCGGCACCGATACCGCGCTGTTCTCCGGCCTGTTCGTCCACCTCGCCGACAACGGCGGGCTGAATCAGAACTACATCGCGGACAACACGTCGGGCTTCGACGACGCGCTGGCTCGCGCGCGCAACATTGCCGGTAGCGTCACCGCGACCGCACTGGCCACGGGACTGTCCGAGCAGGACGTCGCGATCTTCTTCCAGATGTTCCGCGACACGCCGCGCGTCGTCACGCTCTATTCGCAGGGCGTCAACCAGTCGGCGCAGGGCACCGACAAGGTCAATGCGATCCTGAACTGCCATCTCGCCACCGGGCGCATCGGCAAGCTCGGCGCCTCGCCGTTCTCGCTCACCGGTCAGCCCAACGCGATGGGCGGCCGCGAGGTCGGCGGCCTCGCCAATATGCTCGCCGCCCACATGGGCTTCACGCCGTCCGACATCGATCGTGTCAAGCGGTTCTGGAAGGCACCGCGCATCGCCACCCATGAGGGGTTGAAGGCGGTGCAGTTGTTCGAGGCGATCAACCGCGGTGAGGTCAAAGCGCTCTGGGTGATGGGGACCAACCCGGCGGTGTCGCTGCCCGATGCCGACTTGGTGCGCGAGGCGCTGAAGAAGCTCGAGCTGTTCGTGGTGTCCGAGAACGTGCTCTCCAACGACACGGTCGCGGCCGGGCCGCATGTGCTGCTGCCGGCGCTCGCCTGGGGCGAGAAGTCGGGCACGGTGACCAACTCCGAACGCCGCATCTCGCGCCAGCGCTCGTTCCTGCCGGCGCCGGGCGAGGCGCGCCCCGACTGGTGGATCCTGAGCGAGACCGCAAAACGTCTCGGCTTCGGCGACAGCTTCAACTACAAATCGGCCGCCGAGATTTTTCGCGAGCATGCCGCGCTCTCGGCCTTCGAGAACGACGGCAGCCGTGACTTCGACATCGGCGCGCTGACCTCGCTGTCGAACGAAGCCTTCGATGCGCTCAAGCCGGTGCAATGGCCGGCGCGCCAAGGCGAGGCGCCCCGCGCGCGCTTCTTTGCGGAAGGCGATTTCTTCACCAATGACGGCAAGGGCCGCTTCGTCGCGCCGGAAGTGCCGTCGTTGCGCAGCGAGACCGGCGCCTCGCGCCCCCTCAGGCTCAATACCGGACGCATCCGCGACCAGTGGCACACCATGACGCGCACGGGCCTTAGCCAGCGGCTCGGCGCACATCTGCCCGAGCCTTTCGTCGAGATCCATCCCGATGACGCCAGCAAATACGGCGTCGCTCACGACGGCTACGCCCGCATCACCACCGATTACGGCCAGTGCATCCTGAAAGTCGTCGTCAGCGAGCGCCAGCAGCGCGGCACGCTGTTCGCGCCAATCCACTGGAGCGCGATGAACGCCTCGCATGGCCGCGTCGGCGCGCTGGTGCAGTCGTTTACCGATCCGTTCTCGGGCCAGCCCGAGTCCAAGGCGACGCCGGCCGCGATCGCGCCTTACGAATTCGTCTTCCGCGGTTTTGCGCTGTCGCGACAGCAACTCGATCTGCCGTCGAACCTGCTGTGGACCCGCGTCACGGTTGCCGGCGGTTTCGGCTATCTGTTCGCCGACAACGCGGATCTGTCGCGCTGGCCGGCTTGGCTCGACGGCGTTGCCGGCGAGGACATCGCCGAATATCGCGATTTCGGCGGCGGCATCTATCGCGCTGCCTCGTTCGCTGGCGATCGCATCGAGGCCTGTCTGTTCGTCGGCCCCGGGCATGACGCCGGCGATTGGGAAGTGATCAGAACTGCCTTTGCGGCCGATCACGTCACCGACGAGCAGCGTCGCATGCTGCTGTCAGGCAAGTCGACGGAGGGAACGGCCTCGACCGGGCCAATCGTCTGCGCCTGCTTCGGCGTCGGCCGCGGCACCATCTGCGACACCATCGCCACTGGCGCACGCACTGCGGCCGAGATCGGCGCCAAGCTCAAGGCCGGCACCAATTGCGGCTCCTGCATCCCCGAACTGAAGCGGCTGATCGCGACGACGGAAGCGCCGGCGAAGCAGGCCAAGCTCGCGGGCGCGGCGGGGTAGGCGCGACATTCTCAGTCGTCGCCGTATACTCCGCCGTCATCGCCCGGCTTGACGGGGCGATCCAGTACGCCGAGACAACTGTGATTAGGCGGTGGGGCCGCGGCGTACTGGATTCCCCGCTTTCGCGGGGAATGACAGCAAGGACAGGGCGCCATGCCTGCCGCCCCAATCGACGCACCGGCCATTGTGCCCTATGTTGCCGCGCTCTCCCTCTCAACGCGCACAACAACAATGATGTACCTGGAAACGCCGCCGCGCCTGATCGAAACAAGAATCTTCTCCGCCATGCCTGACAAGTTCCGCCGCAAGGGCGTGCGGACGGATTGGGCCGACGCCAACCGGCCGGGCGTGCCGACCGGTAGCTTCATCGAGGGGCCATCCTTCGACAAGGACGGCAATCTCTACATCGTCGATATTCCCTTCGGGCGCATCTTCCGTATTGCGCCCGATGGCGCGTGGTCGCAGGTCGTCGAATATGAGGGCTGGCCGAACGGGCTGAAGATCGCATCCGACGGCCGCATCCTGATCGCCGATTACATGCATGGCATCATGGAGCTCGATGCCAAAGCCGGCCGCGTCACGCCGGTCCTGACCGCGCGCAATTCAGAATCGTTTCGCGGCTGCAACGATCTGCATCTCGCGTCCAACGGTGACATCTATTTCACCGATCAGGGCCAGACCGGCCTGCACGATCCGAGTGGTCGGGTCTATCGGCTGGCATCGAGTGGCCGGCTCGACTGCCTGATCAACACCGGCATCAGCCCGAACGGCCTCGTGCTCGACCCGACCGAGACCGTCCTGTTCGTCGCCATGACGCGCGACAATGCGGTGTGGCGGCTGCCGTTCATGAAGGATGGCAGCGTGTCGAAGGTCGGCCGCTTCTGCTCGCTGTTCGGCACCAGCGGCCCCGATGGCCTGACCATGGATGCCAAAGGTCGCCTGTTCGTCGGCCACGCCTCCCTCGGGCACGTCTTCGTATTCGCGCCCAACGGCGAATTGATCGCGCGGATCAAGTCGTGCGCGGGGCCGAATTGCACGAATGTGGCGATCGGTGGCGAAAGGAAAGATCGTCTCTATATCACGGAGTCCTCGACCGGGAGCGTGCTAGTCGCTGACATCAGCGGTCTGTAGCGCGTGGCTCTTCGCCTCGCCCCGCTTGCGGGGAGAGGCCGACGCGCGAAGCGCGGCGGGTGAGGGGGGTCTCCGCGAGTCCAACTGCTAGCGAATTTGCGGAGGCAGCCCCGCACCCCAACCCTCTCCCCGTAAGAACGGGGAGAGGGAGAAAACAGAGCGGAGATCGGAAAAGAACATGCACACAAATCCTTTCGGCAAGACCGGCGCCAACGTCTCCGTCATCGGGCAGGGCACCTGGTATCTCGACCACGGCGACCGCAAGCGCGCCATTGCCGCGCTTCAGCGTGGGCTCGATCTCGGCATGACCCACATCGACACCGCCGAGATGTACGGTGACGCCGAGCTCGTCATTGCGGACGCGATTGCCGGCCGTCGCGATGAGGTGTTTCTCGTTTCAAAAGTGCTGCCGAGCAACGCCTCGCGCCGCGGCACGATCACGGCGTGTGAGCGTTCGCTGAAGCGGCTGAAGACCGATCGGCTCGACTGCTATCTGTTGCACTGGCGCGGATCCTATCCGCTCGAGGACACCGTCGCTGCGTTCGAGGAGCTGGTGAAAGCGGGCAAGATCAAGTCCTGGGGCGTCTCCAACTTCGATGCCGACGATCTCGACGACATTCTCGACGTTGCGGGCGAGGGACGGATCGCATGCAATCAGGTGCTCTATCATCTCAAGGAACGCGCGATCGAGCATGCCGTGATTCCCTGGTGCGAGCGGCATGGTGTCGCCGTGGTCGCCTATTCGCCGTTCGGTCACGATGATTTTCCGGATGCGCGCAGCAAGGGCGGCGCCGTGCTGGTGAAGATCGCGGAGACGCGTCGCGCGACACCGCGGCAGGTCGCGCTGAGCTTCCTCACCCGTGCAACTACGGTGTTCGCGATTCCGAAGGCCGCCTCCGCGGAACATGCCGCCGAAAATGCGACTGCCGGCGACCTCGTGCTGACGAAAGACGAGATTGCGGCGCTCGATGCGGCGTTTCCGCGCGGCCCGAAGCCGCGCAGCCTGCCCATGTTGTAGTGCAAAAACGCCCATTATTAATGGAATATTGATGCGCGCGGACGTCAGCGCATATCGGCATCCTGTTTTCGGAAGTTGTGAACGCGGCGCATTTGGCGTTTTTTACGAGCGTTCTCGATTCGCATTATTTCCGGGTTCCAGCCGTGACACCGCCGCCCGCCGCAGCCGCAAGGCTCGACAGTATTCCCATGCCCGTGCCGGAGAAGAAGCAGGCGGCTCGCCGTGCGCCCGCGCGCGTCGATCATCCCTTCAAGGGCATTGCGCTGGTGCTGCTGTCGACGGTGTTTCTCGGCACCTCCGACGTGACCGCGAAATATCTCTCGACCAGCCTGCCGTCGATCGAGATCACCTGGATCCGCTTCGTCACCTTCGCGCTGATGTTCACGCCGGTGATGCTGCCGGGCTCGCCGCTGCATGCGATGCGCACCGAACGCCTCGGCCTGCAATTGATGCGCGGCGCCGCGCTGCTCGGCTCCTCGCTGTTCTTCATCACCGGTCTGCGGTTCCTCCCTATTGCGGAAGCCTCCGCCACCGGCTTCGTCTCGCCGCTGTTCGTCACCGCGCTGTCGATCATCTTCCTGAGCGAGAAGGTCGGCCTGCGCCGCTGGATCGCCACCGCGATCGGCCTGACCGGCGTGATGATCATCCTGCGCCCGGGCTCCAGCGCGTTTCATGCCGCCGCGTTCTTCCCGATCATCTCGGCGTTCTGCTGGGCTGCCGCGCTGATCCTGACGCGCATGATGAGCGGTCGCGAGGCTGTGCTCACCACCATGGCCTATTCCGCGCTGACGGGCGTTGCGATCCTTTCCGTGATGGTGCCGTTCGTCTGGGTCGCGCCGAGCTGGACCGCGATCGGGCTCGGCATTGTGATCGGCGTTGCCTCCACCGTCGGCCAGTGGATCATCGTGCTGGCCTATCGCTACGGCGATGCCTCGGTGCTGGCGCCGTTCTCCTACACGCAATTGCTCTGGGTCAGCATTTTGGGCTTCTTCATCTTCGGCGAGGTGCCTGATCTCTGGACCATCGTCGGCGCGGCTTTCATCGTCGCGAGCGGCCTCTACATCGCCCATCGCGAGCGGGTGCGCCGCGCCCAGCTCCTGGTGCTGGAAGAGCGTTCCCCGAACCCCTGACGCAAGATCGGCGTCCCGCGTCGTGCTATCAACGGCTCCAACACCAGGGGAGGAGCCGGATGCGCGCTGCGATTTTCAGGAACGGTGAGATTGTCGTCGACCGGATGGCGGAGCCGACGCCGGGTCCCGGTCAGGTTCTGGTCAAGACGCTCGCCTGCGGTATTTGCGGTTCCGATCTGCACGCGCGCCAGCACGCCCACCGCATGGTGGAGATGGCGCGGAAGACCGGGCGCAAGCCGATGGACCTCAGCCGCGACGTCGTGTTCGGTCACGAGTTCTGCTGCGAGATCGTCGACTACGGCCCTGGCGCCGCGCGCAAGCTCAAGCCGGGCACGCGCGTCTGCTCGCTGCCGGCGCTGGTGACGCCTGCGGGCATCGAAGGCATCGGCTATTCCAACGACAATATCGGCGGTTATGCCGAGGCGATGCTGCTGAGCGAAGCGCTGCTGCTCGAGGTGCCCAACGGTCTTGCGCCGGAACATGCCGCGCTGACTGAACCGCTCGCGGTCGGGGTTCACGCCGTCGCAAAAGCCAATATCCGTGGTGACGAGGTGCCGCTCGTGATCGGCTGCGGCCCGGTCGGGCTCGCGGTAATCGCGGCGCTGAAGCTCAAGGGCGTGCATCCGATCGTCGCCGCCGACTATTCGCCGGCGCGGCGCGCGCTTGCGGTGAGGCTCGGCGCCGATATCGTCGTCGATCCCAAGGTGTCGCAGCCATATGCGACCTGGGCCGCGCACGCACAAATGTCAGAAGCGGAAAAGGCCGCGCGGCCGCCGTTCCAGGCCATGCTGCCGGCGTTGAAGCCTGCGATCATCTTCGAATGTGTCGGCGTGCCCGGCCTGCTGCAGCAGGTGTTCGAAGGCGCGCCGCGTGACGCGCGCATTGTCGTGGTCGGCGTCTGCATGGAAACCGACACAAGCGAGCCGATGCTGGGCATCATGAAGGAACTCAATGTCCAGTATGTGCTCGGCTACACGCCGGACGAATTCGCAGCGTCGCTGCGCCTGATCGCGGAAGGGCAGGTGGATGCCGCGGCGATGGTGACTGCGGAGGTGGGTATCGACGGCGTCGCCAAAGCCTTCGCCGATCTCGCCAATCCCGAGGCGCACACCAAGATCATCGTGCAGCCATGGCGGTGACCATCTAGCCGCGACGGCAGTGCGCTCCCTCCCCCGCTTGCGTAGGGCTATCGCATATGCATTTCGCGGGGACCACCCGCGAGTTTGCTCCGCCTCTCCCGCTTGCGGGAGAGGCCGACGCGTCCCGGGCGATGCG